>CANLGQ010000247.1 GCA_947490265.1 Pseudomonadota bacterium
GACTCGTCGAGATCGAGACTCGGATGCCGAGCGTCGAGATCGAGATTCGAACGCCGAGACTCGACTGCCGAGGCTCGAAGGGCGAGACTCGAAAAGCGAGACCCGCGGGCTCGGCGACACCACCGGGATCACTTTTCAGGCGCGCACCCCCTGACCGATTCCGCTACACCCGCTCCCCCCGCAACGTATTCGCATACGCCGCCCCCACCCGCACATCCACCCACGTTCCGCGCGTAAGGTCCATCGAAGCCGGGAAGTTCACCGTCTTGAACCCCGACGTCCGGCCGCACATCACGCCTTCATCGTGGGCGGATGGCCCGTCGACGAGCACACGCACCGTGTCGCCGACCAGCTTCTTGTGCTCCTCCACCTGGATCCGACGCTGCGCACGTTGGAACGCCTGGAGTCGGGTGTTCGCCACTGAATCGGGCACCGCGTCGTCCATCAACCGGAGCGCGGGCGTGCCAGGCCGGGGGGAGAACATGAAGCTGAACGAGCCTTGAAATCGAACAATCTCCAAAAGCGACAGCGTCTCCGCAAAGTCCTCGTCGCTCTCCCCTGGAAAGCCCACGATCACGTCGGTGGTGAGCACCAGCGAGGGCCGTGCGGCCCGCAGGCGTTCCACCAGACCCAGGTAAACCTCGCGCGTGTAGAACCGCTTCATGCGGCGCAGCACCCGGTCGGAGCCCGACTGCACCGGGAGATGCAGGTGATCCGCCAGTTTTGGAAGGTCCCGGTAGCAAGCCACCACATCATCGCCCATGTCCCGGGGGTGTGACGTCGTGTACCGCAGCACGTCGAGCCCCGGTACCTCGTGAACCCGCCGCAAAAGCTCTGAAAACGTCGGCTCGCCCGCGCCCGCGGCGTTCGCCTTCAGCCCGTACGAGTTCACGTTCTGGCCGATCAGCGTGAGCTCCGTCACCCCGCGATCCACGAGCCGGCGGACCTCCTCGAGAATGTCGGCAGCCGGCCGGCTCACCTCTACGCCCCGGGTCGTCGGCACGATGCAGAACGTACACTTGTTGTCACAACCTTTCTGGATCGTGACAAAGCCGGCGACGCTCTGATCGTCGGGATCCACGTCGGTTGGGAACGGGTACGTGTCCTCGCCGAAGAAGTCCACGTCCAACACCCGACGGACCTTGGACTCTTCGACCATCTCGCGGATCCGGTGGACCGCGTCGGGCCCGAACACCAGGTCTACCTTCGGGTATTTTCGGTACAGCTCCTTGCCTGCCATCTGCGCCACACAGCCTGCGATCGCGACAGTCACCGGGCGCACTTTCTTCTGAGGCAGCACTGTGCCCAAGAAGCTGTGGAGCTTCTGCTCGGGCTTCTCCCGGATCGAGCAGGTGTTCACGATCACGAGATCGGCGTCGCCCGCGCTCTCCGCCGGGGTGAAGCCATCGGCCGCGAGCTGCGCACGCATCTTGCCGCTGTCGTAGTCGTTCATCTGGCAGCCGAAGGTCTTGATGTAGACGGAGGGCATCGGGGATCCTTAGGTCGCGCGGTCGCTAACGCGCCATCGCTTGCCATCGCCCCCTCCTCGGTGCTATCCGAGTCCACATGCGCTCCTTCGCCCTCTGCCTCCCCCTCTTCTTGCTCGCGGCCTGCGAGGGCAGCAAGACCACCTACTCCGGCACCGCCATGGGGGTCTACTTCCCCTTCGATGGGGGGCGAGACGCCGAATACGTCAACGCCGACACCAACGTGGCCTGGCACCTCATGCTCCACAAGGTCGAGCCCACGGAGACCACGGAGGGCCGTGAGGTCGCCACGTTCGAGCAGTCGATGGACACGGGCGAGCTGCTCTACAGCGTCAAGTGGTCTGTCTCCTCGCAGCAGCCCATCCAGATCGAAGGCTGGTCGGAGGGCACCGGCGAATTCCAGATCTTCGACCCGCCGCTCGTGGTGGCCAACGCCAACATGCACAGCGACGAGTCGGTCTCGACCGAGACCGGCGGCCGCTCCTGGACCAGCACCTTCTTCGGCCCCGAGGACTGCCCTGTCCTCTGGGGCGGGCTCGAATGGGAGGACTGCGCGCACATCCGCATCGATGACGGCGATGGCGACGACAACGTCGGACCCGCCTTCGCCGGGGACTACTGGTTCGTCACCCGTTACGGCCCCGCCTGGATGACCACCACCGGGTACGCCCAGTGGACGCTCTCCGACTACGACTGGGACAGCGGCGGCGCCTGATGCTCCTCGCCTGGCTGGTCGGCTGTGGCGGGGGCGAAGGCGTCAACTATGTGCCTGTGGACTTGCAGCTCGACGTCGTCGGCACCGTGCCCGTGGACATCGAGACGATTCACATGTGCGTAGAAGGTTCGGGGGAGCTGACCGAAGGCGCGGGCAACGGCCGGGTGATGTTCGCCGGCCTGCGGGCGGACGACGTCGCGTTGGTCACCCTCGACTTCCGAGATGTGGACGACGTCGTGATCGGCGGGGTCGGGCCCGTCGAGATGGACAACACCACGGCTTGGCTGGAAGCCCCGCAGGACACCCGCGAGGATGGCTGCACCGCGGCCGGCAGCACCGCCGAAGACGATGCCGAGAGCTGGGTCCTGGGGGTGAGGTTCACGGGGGAGGTCTGGTAAGCGGGCGGCTTCAAGCCATCGCCGCGCCGCAAACTCCGCCTGTGAAACGCCGCTGATCACCGGATCGGCACAAATCTCATGGAATTTTCGGAGGCCCTCCGTTCCGCTCATGGAATTTTGGGAGGCCCTCCGTTCCGCTCATGGAATTTTCGGAGGCCCTCCGTTCCGCTCAAAATTGCGCCACCGGATACGCCTGCCGCGATGCTCCTCCTCCTCGCCTGCGTCCGCGAACCCGAGATCGACAGCGGCTCCAACTTCACCGTGGTCGGCTCTTCCCCCGAGGACGGCGACGAAGAGGTGAGCGAGGCCGCGCTCCCTGAGCTCCGCCTGTCCGAGCCCGGCGACGTCACGACCTGCGCAGGCGCCGCCCGACTCGACGCCGTGGACGCCGAGGGCCAGGTCCTGTTCCCGGTCGTCACCACCACCGTCTTCAGCTCCAGCGATGAGAAGCTCCAATTAGAGCACGACATTCCGCTGCATCGCGGGTATGATTTCGCGCTCACCTTGAACGGGGAGTGCACTTCCCTGGACGGCGAGGTAGTCGCCCCGTTCTTCGCCCGCTTCCGGGTTCCCTGACCCCGCGCCCCCGAGTCCAGACCATGAAGTCCCTC
Organism: Pseudomonadota bacterium; assembly: GCA_947490265.1. Classification (GTDB taxonomy): domain Bacteria; phylum Myxococcota_A; class UBA796; order UBA796; genus CANLGQ01. The sequence continues at coordinate 3,212 of CANLGQ010000247.1, forward strand.
GTCCTCCTGCCCTGCTCGCTCTCCCTGGTGCTCACCGGCTGCGGCAACAAGTACGTCGCCGATAGCGGGGATTCTTCGCCGCCTTACGTGTTCATCGACTCGGGCGAGACCGAGACGGGCGAGACCGGCGAGAGCGGGGACAGCGAGGAGACCGACGTCGAGACGGAGGAGTCCGGCGAGAGCGCCGACACGCACGAGACCGCTGAGACCGGCGAGACCGGCGCCCCCGAGGTCCCGCTCGCCGTCACGTTGGAGGTCTACCCGGCCTCGATCACGGTCGGCGTCGGGGCCACCTGGACCGAGCGCGCCATCGCGACGTTGTCGGACGGCACCCGCGGCGATGCTGTGGGCGTCACTTGGGCCGTGGAGGACACGACCATCGCGAGCGTCGATGCCGACGGGCTCGTGACCGGCGTTGCGGTCGGCACCACCCTGCTCCACGCGCTCCTTGACGGGCTCGACACCGCGGTCACCGTGAACGTGACCGAGGAGAACATCCTCACGGTCACCGTTTACGATCGCGCCACCGGGCTGGTGATCCCCGACGCGAAGGTCAAGACCGACATGGACACCGTGCGCACCGACGCTACCGGCGTGGCCCTCGCCCCCGTGGCCGACGGAAGCCCAGCGACGGTCACCGCCTATGTAGACGACAACTACAGCATGGTCACCTACGTCGGGGCCACGACCCGCAACGTGATCGTCTACCTGGATCCCCAGGACTTCGGCGGCGCCGAAGCTGATCTGCACGGCGCGGTGGACTTCACAGGCGTGACCGACCCCGCCTGGGACGAAGTCGGCGTCGGCATGATCGTGCCGAGCTTCCAGCAGTCCCTCGCGCTGCTCTCCTGGGGCGACCTGTTCAGCGAGGAGCGCGACGTCGAGGTGTTCGGCGTCACCGTCGGCCTTCCCGCGAACCTCGTGATCGAAGGCAGCGCCGAGGATTACTACGGCAACTGCTGGGCCGGCGCCGCCGGGAGCTGGGGCTTTGCCGGCCCGCTGAAGGTCTCCGATGTCTCGAGCAACACGGACAGCACGGCCGACGCGCTCGACCTGCTCATCACGAACATGCCGTACATGACGTGGGGCTACAGCGTTGGCGCCACCGCCGTCGCGGACACCCAGGTCGAGCTCGACATCGCGCCCAGCACGGCCTTCGCCTCCCTCGTCACCCTCGCGCTCCCCGCCTTGACCCTCGGCTTTCACGGCGACGAAGAGATGCTGGTGTTCGCCGCGGATGAGCACGCGACCGATGGCTGGATCGTCACCGGCCTTTCCTCGGGCACGACCAGCGCCGTCCTCCAGACCGTTCCCGCCGGCACGGTCACAGACAGCGTCGGATCCGGCGTGCTCGTGTACGCCGAGGTTGGCGGCATCGGCACCTCCGGGCAGAGCTCCTCCAGCTTCGGCGAGCTCGGCTCCGACGGCAGCATCACGCTCCCCGACTTTCAAGAGCCCGCCACGCTCGACAGTTGGGAGCCGTCCACCAGCGCGCTTGGCATCACGACCGACACCGACGCTTCCATCGTGCGCGTGCGGTTCTCCGACAACCGCCACCAGAACCACGACCTCTACGTGCAGGGGGGCGCCTGGACCGGCTCGCTCCCCAGCGCCGTCAGTGGCTTCGGCAAGGCCAACGCCACCATCGAGATCACCGCCGCCCAGACCGAGGACGGTGCGTTCGACGAATGGCTCACCGCCGGGGCCGTGGAGTTCGGGGAGATGCGGGTGATGACGACCGCCAGGACCCTCTCAGAGTAGGGGCGGCTCCGTCCCCGGGCCAAGCCGCCCGCACCGCCGTGAACCGCCGCTGATCCTCCGGCCGGTCCCCCCCGGTGCGCCTGTCGGCTTTCCCTCCCCCATCGGGGGGAGGTGCCCGAAGGGCGGAGGGGGGTTCGTGAACATCCCCGCTCGGTCCAAGCGGCCGGGCTTTACTCTCGCGAGAGCATGGACGAGACGGGGCGTGCCGCCGCGCTGTTCGGCGACACGCTGGTCCTCGCCGTGACCAGCCGCTGATCATCCGGCGGGTCCCCCCCCGGAACGATCAGCGAACGCCGCAAATTCGGCGCCGTGAACGAACGGGAGGCCCTCCCGATCGGTCATTTCGTGAACGAACGGGAGGCCCTCCCGATCGGTCATTTCGTGAACGAACGGGAGGCCCTCCCGATCGGTCATTTCGTGAACGAACGGGA
>CANLGQ010000248.1 GCA_947490265.1 Pseudomonadota bacterium
GGCCGATCCGCTGCTCTTCCTCGATCTCCGCGCGGGAAGGCGCGTCCTCCGGGCCCGCTGCGCCGGCGCCTCGGTGCTCAACCTCTTTGCGTACACCGGCACCGCCGGCCTCGCTGCCGCGGCCGGGGGCGCCAACGAGGTCTGGAACGTAGACTTCGCCCGGTCCGCGCTCGCGGTGGCCGACTCGAACGCCCAAGCGAACGGCCTGTCCACCCGCCAGATCCATGCCGACGCGTTCGTCGTGATGCGCCAGCTCGCCGGGCTGCGGGTCGACACGCGGCGTCGACGCGACTTCCCGGTCTTCGAAGCCCGTCTGTTCGACGTGGTCGTCCTCGATCCCCCGACCTGGGCGACCTCCCCGTTCGGCACGGTAGACCTCGTGCGCGACTACCCGTCGGTGTTCAAGCCCGCGCTCCTCGCGACGCGGCCAGGCGGGAACCTGCTGGTGACCAACCACGTCTCCACAGTCGAAACGGCCGACTGGCACGCGATGCTGACGCGCGCCGCGGTGAAGGCCGGGCGCCCGCTCACCGGCCTCGAGCCGATCGCCCCCGACGCCGACTTCCCCTCCCCCGACGGCCAGTATCCCTTGAAGGTCGCCTGGCTGACGGTGTGACTCAGCGCGGCAGCGGGTTCCAACCGGCGAGCCGCAACCCGTATCCGGTCGCGTAGAGGGCGATCACCCAGGTGAACGCCAGGCCGACCAGGAACTGCCAGGGAGGCCGCAGGGCCTTCGGGTCTCGGCGAATCAGGCGAAGGCCGCCAACGACGGCGCCGCCGGTGATCCACCAGAACAGCACCGCACCGGCCGGGCTGTAGGCGAAGGCGCGGCCCACCGAAAAACGTGCAGACCATAGGAACGACCGAGTCATTCCGCAGTTTGGACAGGGCTTGCCGGTCAGCGTCAGGAACGCGCAATCCTCCCCGAACCGGTTGGCACCGAGGAAGGTCTGCTCGCCCTGTGGATGCAGGATCAAGGCCGCCGACCACGCCGCGAGCCCGAGGAACAGGAGCGACGCGGGCCACCACCACCACGGGCGGGTGCGCGTCCAACGGTCGAACTGGCGGACGAGCGCAATCATTCGAGCTCCGGTAACGCGGCGAGCGCTTCCCTCCACAGCGGCAGCGCAGACCAAACTGTTCGGAGATCGTCGGGGATCGGACATCGAACGTCGATCCCGGCGGCGGGGACCGTCAGCGACAGGTTGTGGAGCGCCAGCCGGCCGAGCCCGCGCTCCTCGCGCCAGATGCGGTTGACCCGGGAGTCGCCGTGCACCCCGTCGCCGAGGACCGGGTGGGAGAGGTCGCGCAGGTGGCGGCGGATCTGGTGGAAGCGACCGGTGCGCGGCTTGGCGAGCACGAGCGAACACCGCGGTTCCTCGCAGGTGGCGAGCACCCGCGCCCAGGTCGCGGCCTCGCGCAGGATGCCCTTCGTGTCCTTCATCGGGTTGGTGATCTCGACCGGCTCCCGCGACAATGCGGCGCCGCGCACCAGCGCCACGTAGCGCTTTTCCCCCGCGGCGAGGGCCGCTTGGCAGTCCGCGAGGTGGGCGGGGTCGAACGACAACCACACCGCCCCACTGGTACCCCGATCCAGCCGGTGGACCGGCCACACGCGCCGCCCAACCTGGTCGCGCACCTGCTGGACCAGGAACGTGGTATCGCGAGTGTCGTCACCCCGGTGGACCGCGAGGCCCGCCGGTTTGGCGACGACCACCCAGTCGGGGTGGCTGGCGAGGATCAGCAAGGAGGCACCTCGTGGAGCTGCGGATCACCCGAACCTGGGATGGTGTGCCGGTCCGGCCGGACGAGGAGGCGCGGCTCGGGCTGGACTTTGGCTCCGACGCGCTCATCGTTACGGTGCGAGCAGCCTTTCACGGCGATCCTCCCCCGGCGGGTGCCCCGGGCCCTACGAACCGACTGTGGGAGCACGAGGTGGTGGAGCTCTTCCTCCTCGGGGCGGACGATCGCTACACCGAGGTCGAGCTCGGCCCGCACGGGCACCACCTCGTGCTGCGGCTGGCCGGTCGCCGCAACCCGATCAGCTCGGGAAATGAGCTCGCATTTACTTCGCGGATCGAGGGGGCGCTGTGGACCGGCCGAGCCGAAATTCCCTGGGATCTCCTGCCCGATCCGGTGCTCAAGCTCAACGCCTACGCGATCCACGGCGCGGCGGCTGCGCGCCGGTACCTCGCCTGGTCGCCGGTCCCCGGAGACGAGCCCGATTTTCACCGCATCCACCTGTTCCCGTCCCTCCCCGCGCCAATTAAGGCCGGAGAAACCGGAGCAGCTCGTCGTTGACCTCGAGGGGGGCATCGCACGGGAGCCAATGGCTCGCGGCGAAGTGAACCAGCCGGCAATCCGGAACCAGCTCCGGCGGCGGCTCGGCGAACGCACGCGACAAATAGCGATCCCGGTCGCCCCACAGCACCAGCACGGGCATCTCCAACCGGCGGAAGCGACCTCGGATACGCCACATCCCGCGGGCCGCGGCCCGGTAGTAGTTCACCGCCGCCGTCACCGCGCCCGGCCGCTTCAGGGCGTCGACGTAGGCCTCGATCTCCTCCGGCGAGAAGGCCCCCGGGTGGACGGGATCGCGGCGAAGCATGGATCGGAGCATCGCGAAGTCGCCGCGTCGGATCAACCGCTCGGGCAGCCAGGGCAGCTGGAAGAACCCGATGTACCACGACTTCTTCCGCTGCTCGGCACTGTGGCGCAGCCCCTCGACCAGCCGCTGCGGGTGGGGGACGTTGAGGATCGCCAGCCGATCCACCACCTCGGGGCGGTCGTTGGCCACCATCCAGGCGATGGCGGCCCCCCAGTCGTGCCCGACGAGGTGCGCGGACGTCCGACCGCTCGCGGCGACGAGACCCGCCACGTCGTCGACGAGCCGCTCGATTGCATAGCTGCGAACTCCGCTTGGCTTGTCGCTGTCCCCGTAGCCCCGGAGATCAGGCGCCAGCACGCGGAAGCCGGCGTCCGCCAACGGCTGGATCTGGTGGCGCCAGCTGTACCAGAACTCGGGAAAGCCGTGCAGCAACACGACGAGCGGGCCATCGGGCGGCCCCGCCTCGACGACGTGCAAGCGCACGCCACCGACGTTCACGTCCTTGTGCTGCCACTGCGGGTTACCGAGCGGAGCGGAGGCCGGTGATGGGGGCATGGTCATTCCTGCGCGAGTTCGCGCGCGACCCGAGGTCGATGGGCGCCGTGGCGCCCTCCGGTCCGACCCTGGCGCGGCTGGAGGTGGCGGCCGCGGAGATCGCGAACGGAGAACCGATCGTGGAGATCGGTGCTGGAACGGGCCCGATGACCTCGGAGATCCTGCGACAGGCGCCGGCCAGCCCCGTGCTGGCCCTCGAGCCGAACCCGGTCCTGGCCGCCGATCTGCAGCGACGCTTTCCTTCCGTCCGGGTGGAGCAGGCCTTCGCCCAGTCGCTGCCCGAGCGGTGCGCGGCCTGGGGCCACCCCCAGGTGCGTCGGGTTGTTTCCGGGCTTCCCTGGGCGATCTGGCCCGATTCCCTCCAAACCGAGATCCTCGACGCGGTCCTGGCGATCCTGTCGCCCGACGGGCGGATGGTCAGCTTCCAATACGTTCACAGCCAGTTCCTGCCCGCGGCGGTCCGATTTCGAACGGTGCTGGAGAGTCGGTTTGGTGGAGTCACCCAGACCCCCATCGCCTGGGCCAACGTACCGCCGGCGTTCGTGCTCGTCTGCGATCACCCGCGCCTAAAAGAGCGACCCGGGCCGACACTGCACGGATAGGCCGAACAATCCTTCGTTCTGTTGAACCCCCTCGACGATGAGGTACCAACTCGCCGCATGCTGGCTCGCGAGGGTGAGCCGCTCGTCTCGCCGCCCGGCCACCCGGTTCTCGTCGCACCGACTCAGCGGAGCGTTGTCCGCCGGGCAGTCGGCGGGCGTGCCGAGGTAGGCCGCAACATCGAGGTCGGCGCACGGGGAATACAGGGTCACGAACGCCACATAATCGCCGTCCGGCACGTCGAGCCGGTAGACCCGCTCGTCGCCCCCATCGTGATCGGTCACGCCGGGCGTGCAGTGGTGGTCGTCGTACCACTCGGTGTCGTAGCGCTGGACCCCACCCCGCGTATGTCCGATGACCGTTTGATCGCACTGGATCACCGCGGTGAGGCACCCGGGCCCGTCGACCGGACCACCATCCTGCAAGTCTTCGCAACTGTCGGACGAGATCGGAGAGGGCGGCGGCTCTGGCCGAGAATCCGACGTTGCGGGCAACACGCCGTGGGGTCGAGGCGGCTGGATCGCAACCGGCGCCCGCGCCGGTGGCGGAGGCGGCGGTGGAGGCGGCGTAGCGAAGGGGTTCCCGAAGGGGCAACAGCACGCAGCGAGCGCCAACAACCACATCAGAACAGCCCCGGCCGACACTGGACGCTAACCGAGAAGGCCCCCTCGTCCTGGTTGATTCCCTCGACCACGAGGTACCAGTCCGTCTCGTGCTGGGTGACCAGGGTCAGCCGCTCGCGCTCGTTGCCGCGGAGCGGGAACATGTCGCATTGGGTGACGTTGGCGTTCTTGGGGGGACAGGTGTCGCCCATCCACTTGATCGCGCCGATGTCGAGGTCGGCGCACGGCGTGTCGAGGGTCACGAACGCTACCCAATCGCCCTCGGGCATGTGCAGGCGGTAAACGCGCTCCTCGCCGCCATCGTGGTTCGTGAGCGCCGGCGTGCAAAAGTTCGTCTGGTAAAAATCCGAGTCGTAGCGGTTCACCCCGCCGATCGTGTGGCCGACCACCGTCTCGCCGCAGTGGATCTCCGCCGTGACACAGTCGGTTGCGACCGATCCGCCTTCCTTGATCGTGTCGCAGTCGTCGCTGTCGACGCCGGGTTCGGGCGGGGCAGGGCGGCTGTCGGTGCCGGGCAGGATGTACACCCGCTCTCGCACCTTGAAACTGAGCCCCGGGAGGGTCGGCCCCTCGTGGTCGGGATCGGTGGACGGGAGGGTGAACCCGTTGTCGCAGCCGACGAGCGCCAGAATGACGAGGGTCACGGCACCTCCGCGGAGGCACGATACCACACCGGCGGGCCGGCCTCGTCGGCCTGATCCAGCGCGCGCTCGACCAGCGCGCACCACGCCCCCCACGCCGCAGGATCGCCCGGCTCGACGCGGATCTCGAGCCCACCCGCGGGCGAGGAGCCGTCGGGACCGATCAGGGACCACGTCGCGTGTTGAGGAGCCGGTTCGCCCACCGCGATGTACCGACCGCGCTCGGCAGCCGCGGCAGCCGCCCAAGCAGCCATCGGGGCCAGGGAGGCCCGATCGACGAAGAGGGAGACCGGACGGCCGA
>CANLGQ010000249.1 GCA_947490265.1 Pseudomonadota bacterium
AATACAACCACAAGATATCCAGCACTTCAGGGCTTTTCAAGCCATCTTTTCACGTTCCTTAATAACTCTCCCGCTCAGACCGAGGCTGCGCGCTTGGTCAAGGACTAGAAGCCGTCGGGTGCCGAGCGCGCACCGCTGCGGCATGAGGCATCTCGCTCAGAGGTGGTGTGTGCGCGATCTCGTCTTGTCCTTGTTCCTGACGGCTGGCTGCTCCAAAGAGCCTGAAGACACCGGAACAATCACCGACACCGACACCGACACCGACACCGACACCGAGGTGGATCTCTCGTCCTGCGAGTCGCAGACCGAGACGAGCATCGTCCTCGGCCGGGGGGTCGCCGGCGCTTTCGAGCCGCTGGAACCCGGGGCGCAGGTCGGGCTGGCGGTTGCGCCACAGGGCGGGTTCGGGGTCACGGTCCTCATCAACACCGTAGGGATCAAGACGAGCCCCGACGCCTACACCGACCTCGTCAACATGCAACTCGACACGCTGATCGAGGGCACGCTCGTCGGGACCTTCCTCCAGGAGGGCGCGGTGTTGTTGTGCCAGTCCGATGGGTCGGGCGGGGTGATCTATGGCGTGGTCGTCGGCTTCGACCCCAACGTCTACAAGACCAACGACGACCTACTGGCGCTCGACGGCCAGGCGGTCGATCTCTCGGTCACCATCACCGACGTGAACGGGGCCTCGGCCTCGGTCATCCAGCCGGTCACCATCGTCGTGGGATACTGATATGTTGCGCTTCCTCCTTGCGTTTGCCCTTGCCGCTTGCCATGGCGACGATCCGCCCGGCGACACCCAGCCTCCGCCTACGACCACCGGCGGTCCGGAGGGCTGCGTGACCTGCCACGAGGGGATCGAGCAGGTTCACACCGCCATCCCCGCCGACAGTTGCACGGTGTGCCACGGGGGAGATCCGCTGGCGACCACCCTCGAGGGCGCCCATGTGGCCGTGCCCGCCAATTGGGCCGAAGTCTATGGGAGCGCGCTGCCGCCGTCGCCCGTTGGGTTCATCAAGAACATGGCCCCGAACCAGCTGGATCAGCTCCCGGTCGAGTACATCCGGTTCGTGAACCCCGGCGACGTCCGCGCCGTGCCGCAGACCTGCGGGGTTTGTCACCCCAATCAGGCAGCGACGATGCCGAATTCGGTGATGTCGACCAACGCCGGCCACTACTACCCCACCCTGTTCCTGGCGGGCCTCCAACCCGACCGGCTGGCCACGGTCGGTTCGATCCCCGCCTTTGACCCAGATTGCGACCCGGTGGCCTTCCCCGGATCGGTGTGCGAGCTGACCACGCTCGAGCCCACCACCGACGCCGACGCCCTGACAACCATCTTCCTCAGCGGCGACCGGGAAGCGATCGAAAGGGTCGCGAACGAGCATTACCTGGCGAAGAACTGCAACACCTGCCATCAAGCCGGCTATCCGAAGAACGACAGCCCGGGCCTGTACCGGTCGAGCGGGTGCGCCTCGTGCCACATGGTCTACGACAAGCTCGGGATCTACACCGGCGACGATCCGACCATTTCGAAGGGGAGCCCCGTCCATCCGAGCAAGCACGTGCTCACCACCGCGATCCCGAGCGAGCAGTGCGCCACCTGCCACTTCCAGGGTGGACGGATCGGACTCTTGTACCGGGGGATCCGCGAGGGAGGGTTCTCAACGCGCCCGGAGAACGCCGAGATCATCGACGAGACGCTCTACGCCCACACCCCCGGCTACTACCTCACCGACGAAGACACCACGAACTCGGTAGACGAGACTCCGCCCGACCTCCACTACGAGGCGGGAATGGAGTGCGCGGACTGCCATGTCGACGTCGATGTACACGGCGACGGCCGGATCTGGTCCACCAGCAAGCAGCAGGTCCGCGTCGCCTGTGAGGATTGCCACGGCACCCTCGACCGAACGATCGCACCGGACGACCAGGGCGAATTCCACACCGCCAAGGGCTCGCGGCTCCCGCAGGTCCAGCAGGACGACGCGGGCTTCTTCCTGATCGGCCTGGTCGACGGGCAACGCCACGACATCACCCAGCTCGCCGAATACCTCGCGTCCCCCGACGCCACCGCCCAGGCTCACCTGGCGATGGACCGCGACGGAACCGGCTTCTCCCATACCGAGTCGCTGACCTGCGACACCTGCCACACCTCGTACAACGAGCAGTGCATCGGGTGCCACGTGTCGGCCGACTTCCGCCTCGGGCAAATCGACTACCAGACTGGCACGTCTTCCCCGGGGCTCACGCGGGGATCGCGCACCTTCTACTCGCTCGACGATCTGCTCCTCGGCCTCCGGGGCGACGGGCGGATCCAGACCGTGATGGCGTCACAACAGGTGCAGATGACGGTGCTCGGCGCGGAAGAGTACGGCGTTCCGGATGGCGAGCTGCTGATGGGCGGTCCCACCGTCGATCTCTCCGGCGCGACCGTGACGAAAGGCGACTTCCGCGAAGCGGGTGGGTCGGTTGCAAACAACGGCTTTACCCCCTTCTTCCAACACACCAGCAGCCGCGTGCCGCGCCCGTGCAGCCACTGCCACCCGACCGACGCCACGCCCGAGGAGCAGACCCGTGTGAAGGGTGTTCTCGGCTACGGAACCGGGGAGTTCATGCTTCCTCACCCGAACGGGGAGCCGGTCGACGGGATGCAGTTCCTCGACGCGACCGGGGCCCCGACGACCACCTGGGCCCACGAGGGCTCTGGCGCACTCACCCCCGAGCAGCAGGACGCGGTCTTGCAAACCGTCGTGGCACCGTGATCCTCCTCGTCGCCGCGGCGTGCACCGGGGACTCTGCCGACGGGCAAGCCACCACCGAGACCGGCGACACCACTCCCGCAACCGACACGGGCCCGCCGGCAGCCCGCTTCGACGTGGCGCTGACCGACATTCCGGGCGGCACGCTCCTCGCTGCGTGGTCGGCCGGTGACGAGGTGTGGTTCGCCGGGGGCGACCTATCGAATCTCGTCGGGAATACCGGGAGCATCGCCCGGCTCGACCCCGCCGCGGGCACCGTGTGCGTGGAGGCGGGCGTCGCCGACCGCACCCTGTGGTGGCTGCACGGCACGTCCCCCGCCGACTGGTACGCAGTGGGCGCCGAGGGTCGGGTGGTCCACGAGGTCGACGGCGTGCGCACGCGGGAAGATCTGCCCACTGGGGCCACGCTGTTCGGAGTCTGGGCCACCGACACCGAGGCGTGGGCGGTGGGCGCCAACATCACGACCGACCAATCCGGCGAGGTCTGGCTCCGGCGCGACGGCGCGTGGTCCCTCGTCGCGACCACGCCGGCACCCCTCTTCAAGGTGTGGGACCGGCTGATCGTCGGGGATGGCTCGGCCTTTCGAATCGAGAAGGACGACACCCTCACCGACATCACCGCGCCGGATCGCCCCCGGCTCGTGACGATCCGAGGCACCGGCCCCGACGACGCCTGGGCGGTCGGGGGCCTGTCCTCCCCCATCCTCAGGCACTGGGACGGCAGCACCTGGACCGAGCGATCGGTCGACCTGTTCTGCGGGAGCGGCGGGCTGAACGGCGTGTTCACCGCAGCCGACGACGACCTGTGGGTCGCCGGTGGGTTCGGGGAGATGGCCGTGCTCGCCGACGACGCGTGGGACTGTCCCGTGCCCCCGCTGACCCTCGAGCACTTCCACGCGGTCTGGCGGCACGAGGACACGATGTACTGGGCAGGCGGGAACCTCTTCTCCCCCGGGAACAACTACGGGACGATCGGCCGGTACGGGGCTCCCGCCGAGCCGCTCACCCTGTCCTGCCCCTGACCGAGGGGCATCGGTGGGTTGGCGGGCCAGATGGCTGTGTTCTCCGACACCCACCCCGCGGCGCGGGACCGGATGATCGCGTACTGTCGCTCCCTCGGCCCCGAACACCGCGCCGAGAAGCTGGCCGCCCTGAACCGCGGCGCGATGGCCCTGGCCGCCGCCCGCCAGGAGGCCTGGTACCCCGACGACACGCCCGAGGAGCGCCGGTTGAGGTTGGCCTCCCTGTGGGTGCCGCGCTTGGGATCACCAGCGGCCGGCGAGCATCGCGCCGTCCTTCGACGGCACCAACATCCAGGTCGCGGCCGTTCCTGAGCGTTGCGCGCTGCGCAGCTGTCCGCGAAACACCGACCCGGTGGCGGTGGCCCCGACATGCAGACCGAAACCGGCGGCGCCGATGTAGGCGCCGAATTGCTCTGGAACGAACGCCCCCGTGATGCTCACCGCCCAGCCCGCACCCCACAGGCCCCACGTCACCCACCCGAGCGTCGGGGACCGCTCGATCCCGTTCTCGGCCAGCAGGTGGTTCATCCGCATGCCGACCGCCGCCAACATCGGGATCCCCGCCAGGCTGCCGACGCCCCCGACAAAGCCGAGGCCGAGGCCGACGAGCACGCCCCCTCCGTTCCCGCCGAACGCCGACGCGCCCGCGGCCATGAAGCCGAGCGCCAACACCGGCGGGCCCGCGAGAGCGCCGACTTCGCCGATCAGGCTCACGGTGTGGGCGCGCTCGATGCGCGGATCCTCCTCGCTCAAGGGCTCGGCGGCGAGAGCTGCGGCGGTGATCAGGCTGAGCAATGGACCTCCTGGCCACATGCTAGGCAGTTTCTGGGTCAGCGCACCCTACAACGACCTGAGGAACGCCTCCAGCGCATCGAGCTCAACCGCCGAGAGCTGGCTCGTGTCGCCCATGAAACCCGCCGTCGACCACCGCAGCACGTCGCGCAGGGTCTCGGCCCGCCCGTCGTGCCGGTACGGCGCGGTGGCGGCGATCCGGGTCAGCGTCGGCCGGGAGCCGACCCGGTAGTCTCGTCCCCACGACCGCGAGCGAACGCTAGAGGAGTTGGTGGAGATGGCCATCGGCGCGGGTCGCCTGGAGGCCAACTCCCTGCCCGGGAAGAAGTGGGGAGACACTTCCGATCCGCCGCACAAGGCCCACGCGCGCCTTGACATGCCCAAGGACCCCGCGCAGGCTTGGGCGGGGGACCTGATGACTTACAAGAATCACACCACGACCCTCGTGTTGAATTTCCTCGTCCCGGGAACAGGCCACCTCTATGCATCCGGCGGTGAGCGCTGGGGTTACTTTGCGTTCAACGTCTTATGCGCACTGACGGTCCCCTGCGTGTACATCACGCTGCTCGGCAACCTCATCATTTGGATCATTGCGATGATCGACTCCGGCAATGTGACCGACACCTACAATCGCAAGCAG
>CANLGQ010000250.1 GCA_947490265.1 Pseudomonadota bacterium
GAGGTGCGTGCGAGGTCGTGGGGGTTGTTCGTCCGTCCATAGACCGGGTTGTTCGTCTCCGGCCAGAGGCCCCCCTCGGGCGCGTTGGTGACCCCGAGCACGATCGCCCCGGCCGCCTTCAGTCGGGCAACCACCGTCGCGTCGGCCTGGGCGCGCACGCCGCGGCGATGCCAGATCCCGCCGGTCTGCGGCATACCCGCCACCCCGACGAACTCCTTGATGGTACAGGGAACGCCGAGAAGCGGCATCCGAACGCCGGCCCGGACCCGCGCGCTCGCGTCGCGGGCCTCCCCCCGAGCCGCTTCGAAGCGGTCGGCGACCACCGCATTGATCGCTGGATTCACCGCCTCAATTCTCTCGATATGCGCGTCCACCACCTCCTCCGGAGTGATGTCGCGCGCGGCGATCCGACGGACGATCTCACTGGCCGACCAGCGCAGGCTCTCGTGCATGCGGCCACTTAGCGCCTTCCCTTAGCGAAGCCAGCGGTCCCCCCGGATCCTGAGGCCGAGGACCACCGCCACGATGCCCAGTTCGCAGGCCATTCCGGTCCACGCGCCCACCGCGCCCCAGCCGTACCCGCACACGAGCAGCGCCGCGATCGGGAGCTTGATGAGCCACGCCGCCGACACCGTCACACCGAGGGTGAACCGCGTGTCGCCCGCGCCGTTGAGCGCCAACATCGCGGTTGTAGCCACCGCGTCGAAGACCTGGATACCCGCCGCGAGAAGCAGCACACGCACTGCAACCACCTCGACGTCGAGCGCCACCCGGAACGGGGCGAGCCAGGCTCCTGGATAGGCAGCGAACGCCGCAGAGAAGGACAGCATCACGCCGAGCGCGAGGAGCGCCGCCGAGCGAAAGGCACGCCGGGCCTCCGCCGGGCGACCCGCCCCGATGGCCTGGCCAACCAGCACGCCGCCGGCCTCGCCGATCGCCATCCCGGGCAAGAAGCTCACCGACAGGATGCGCACCGCGACCACGTGGGCCGCGAGTTGGGCCTCCCCGGCGCTCGCGAGGAGCACGGCAAAGACCGCGTACGAAGCCACGTCGAGCCAGTGGTTAACGCCAATCGGGAATCCCACCCGCAGGATGTCGCGTAGGTCGGTCCAGCGAGGCCGACGGGGGCGAGCCAGCAAGCGCCGCGCAGCGACTGCGAGCACCGCGGTCCCGGTGACCTGCGCGCAGGCGGACGCGATCCCGGCGCCGCCGATCCCCAGCTCGGGAACCAGCAGGACATCGAGGGCGATGTTGACGCCGTTCGAGGCGAGCGCCGCCACCATCACGCTCCGCGTGTCGCCTCGACCGGCCAGCCAGCCCGAGATCGCCACCCCGAGAAACAAGACCGGCGCCGCGAGGATCCGGTAGGCAAAGTAGGTCGCTGCAAGGTCTGTTACCGCGCCCTCGGTCCCCAGAGCGCTGAACACCGACTCCCCGAACGGCGCGCACGCCGCGCACACGAGGCCGAAGCCGGCGGCGAGCGACAGCCCCGACCACGCGAGGCGATCGGCCCGACCCGTCCTCCCCGCGCCGGTCGCATGGGCCACCTGGACCCGGAGCCCCTCGAGCGTGCCAGCAAACAACGCCGTCGCGAGAAAGGCCTGGTTGACGGCCAGTCCAACCGCCGCCAGCGGGGTGGTGCCCAGCCGGCCGACGAAAAGGGTATCGGTCACGCCCATCGCAACATACGACAGCATGGAGACTGCGATCGGCCAGGACAAACGCGCCACAGCAGCCACGTCGGTGGATGGCGGACGCGCGGAGACGGAAGCTTGCGCCAGCATGGCGCACCTCACATTCGACACAGAGTTGCACGGACTCGACACAGTTCTCACCCGCGTCGGCCAAGCGCCGAGGGTCAGACCCGATGGTCGAGAGCAAAGGTCGCACCGGACCGAATGGTCAGGGCAGGACTAGCAAGGTCAGTCGAAACAGGCCGGCGGCCGCCTCAGACTTGGATCCCCGAGGAGGCGCCGTACCGAGTTCGAACAAGCATTGGTACCTCCTTGGCAAGGGTGATCACGCGGCACACCTGCGCCGCCGGCCGCACCGTAGCCCAGGGTAGCCCTGCAGGTCACTGTCAGGGGTGAGGGTTTGTGAGCTGGCTCACACTCTCGGGGCGCCGTCCGGGCGCGCGGGATACGATGCAACCGATGCAGAAGGTCAATCTCGAGGCCGCCATCGACCGCGATCTCGGGCGCAACTGGGCCGACCTCCCCCCTGCGTTCGAGGCGAGCGCCACCGTCCACCAAGTGGAGGAGATCCTCCGCAGCTTCAGCCGGCGTTCGCCGGTACTCTCTGGCCCTCCCGGGGTCGGAAAGACCGCGATCCTCGGAGAGATCGTGCGTCGCGCACACCAGGGCGTCGGAATCCCCCTCCTGGCGCGGGCTCGGGTCGTCCAGATCTCGCTCCGGACCATTTCGTCCCGATTCAAAGACCGCTCCGAAGCAACGGTTTACTTCGGGCAACTCGCCACCACCCTGGCCAGCGCCCCCGGGCCCGTCATCCCGTACTTCCGCGACATCCACCTCGCCTACGAGCTGGACTGGGAGCCGATCCTCATCCGGCTCCTCACCGACCTCGAAACCCCGATCCTCGCCGAGGCCCCGCCGCGAGAGCTCGACCTGCTCCTCGAGAACTGGACCGAGCTCGCGGATCTCCTCGTGCCAATTCCGGTCGAGGAGCCGCGGAACGAGCAGCTCGGCCGGCTTCTCGCCGCCTGGGCCGAGTATGCCGCTCCGGGGCGGATCACCACCGCAGCCCAGCGCTCTGCGATCGAGCTGACCGCGCGCTTCATGGGGGATCGACCGTTTCCCCGGAAGGCCCTCGATCTTCTCCGCCAGACGGTGGAGATCAACCCGAGTTCCTCAGAGCCGATCGGCGTGCGCGAGGTCGTGCAGCGATTCAGCCAGCTCACCCGCGTCCCCGCCCGCCTGGTCGACCCGGGGGAGCCCCTGGATCTCAGCGAGGTCCACCAGTTTGTGGCGAGTCGTCTCCTCGGACAAGACGAGGCGGTCGACGCGGTTGTGCGGATGATGGCGCTGATCAAGGCCGGAATGGCCGATCTGCGGCGGCCGTTCGGGACGTTCCTGTTCGTGGGTCCCACCGGGGTCGGCAAGACGCACAATGCCCAGCTCCTCGCCGAGTACCTGTTCGGCGATCGCAACCGCTTGATCCGCATCAACATGGCCGACTACGGCAGCGAGAACGGGCAGGCCCTGTTGTTCGGCAACCCCTACGCCCATCACGTCAAGGACCAACGCGGGGTCATCGCCACCCGGCTTCAGGGGCATCCGTTCGGCGTCTTGCTCCTCGACGAGCTGGAGAAGGCGACGGCGAGCGTCCACGACTCACTCCTCCAGCTGATCGACGAGGGCCGGTTCATCAACGGCCGGGGGGAGACCGTCTCCGGAACCAGCCTCATCGTGATCGCGACCTCGAATGCCGGCGCCGAGGTGTTCCGCCACGCCGGGCTCGGCTTCGAAGTGGGGCGGAACCGGCGGGAGATCGACATCGAGATCGATCGGCGCCTCAGCAAGCTGTTCCGGTTCGAGTTCCTCAACCGCTTCGATCGCATCGTCCACTTCCACCCGCTGTCGCGCGAGGACACCCGGCGGATCGCAGAGCGCGAGCTCGCCGATTTGATCCGCCGCGACGGCCTCGTCTCCCGGCAGTTGCACGTGGAGGTCGACCCCGAGGTGTTGGACTGGCTCGTCGCGCATGGGCACCACCCGCACTACGGCGCACGCTTCCTCCGGCGGGAGATCGAGCGGAGCGCTGCGGCCACCCTCGCGGAGTGGGTGGTGCGGGAGAATCCTCCACCCGAGACCCACCTCAGCCTGGGGGTCCGGCGGGACCGGCTCGTCGTGCGCGTGCAGTCGCTCGCGACCCCGGCCAAGCGGCCAGGAAAGGCAAGCCACAAGACCACGCTCGCCACCGCCGCTTCCTGGCTCGAGCGCTGGGAGCCGTTGCTCGCCGAGACCGCGGCGCGACGTGCGGAGGCCAGCACGCTGATCGACGCGAGCGCGAAGGCGGGCTTCTGGGAGAACGCCGAGGCCGCGCAGGCGACCCTACGGCGCTATGCTGCGCTCGACGCCCGGGTCGAGGCCGAGCGTCGCATCGCCGCGTCCGTGGAGCGACTGCGCTGGGCGCTCGAGCGCGACGAGTCCGTGGCGATCGAGGCGGCGATGCCCGAGGTCGTGGACGGCTGGCGACGGTGGCACGAACTCGGCTCGGAGCCGACGTCGCTGGGGGCCTGGCTCGTGATCGGGCCGGGCGACCCCCTGCGGGGGTCTCCCTCGTGGATCGGTGAGCTCGCCGACATGTATGTAAGCTGGCTCGCCCGGAATGGGCTCACGGGCACGCCGGTCGCCGAGGAGGTGCTGCACGGCGAGATCGTCCGGCTCGTCCTCGACATCTCCGGCCCGGGCGCGCTGGCGCTCCTGGAGATGGAGCAAGGGGAGCACCGCCGACGGGGGGAAGCCGGCTTGGAACGCGCGTTCGTCCAGGTGGTCGGGCAACGTGCGACCCGGGCCGATCCGCCTTGGCCACATGCCGAGATCAAGGACGCCCGGCAGGGGCCCGGAAAGCGGATCGAGCGCCGACAGGCGAAGCTGACCCTGACGTGGCCGGACCGGGGGGTACGGGTCGAACTGCACGGCACCTCGACCGAGGTGCTCGAGCTGGTGTCCCGCGACCTTGGCCCGGCGTTGGCCGCGGAACAGGCGGAGCCGGCGATCGCCAGAACCTATGGCCTGCGAGGCGGCGGCGCCTGGGACCCCAGAACCAACGCCGCGGTTCCCGCGGTGAAGGACGTCCTGCGCGGCCACCTCGAGGCCTTCCGCCTCGCATGGGAAGCCGCCCCGTGACCTGGCTCGACATCGACCTTGGCGAAACCCACGACGAAGACCCGGCGCTGTACGCCCTGGCCGACCTCGTGAACCTCGCCTGCGGCGGACACGCCGGCGACGACGCCTCGATCGCCCGCTCGGTCGCCCTCGCCCAAGCGGCTGGGGCCCGGATCGGGGCGCACCCGAGCTATCCCGACCGCGCGGGCTTCGGTCGGAACCCCTGCACGCTCCGCGGAGCGGCCTTGCAGGCGGCCATCGCCGCCCAGCTCGACCGGCTCCACGCCCA
>CANLGQ010000251.1 GCA_947490265.1 Pseudomonadota bacterium
CCTCCCCCTCGTAGGAAGTCGAACGCGGCGCGCCGACCGCCGGAAGCATTCGATCGATCACGAGCCCCCCGACCTCGGCCTGCGCTTCGCGGAGGCCGTGAACCGCGACCACCCGACCCTGCCCCGTCCCGCGAAAAAATGCAGTGCCGACTGCATATTTTCGCTCAATCGGCTGAAACTCCTCGAACACCGTCAGCGCACACCAACGCTGCACGAGGTCCACCCCGAACGCATACGTCATCAGCGGCATGATGTTCGCGCCGGGCGGCCGCGCACCGACCTCCGAGACCACGGCCTGGCCGTCGGCTCGAAGGAACCACTCGAGGTGGGTGAGCCCCGTCTCGATCCCCAGCGCCTGAATGGCTCGGTCGTTGATCGGGTGAAAGTCTAGGACTTCCTGTTCCTCTTCCCGCGGGAGGAGCACGCAGTATTGCATCCAGGGGTTCTCGAGGACCTCGAGCGGGGCGTTCAGGTACCGAGTGCCCGAGTGCCACACGACGCGTCCGCCGATGACCACCGTCTCGCAGGTGTTTTCTCGGCCGGTGACAAACTCCTCGCACACGACCGGCCGCTCCGGATCGACGCCGAATCGACCCAGGGCCGCGGCGAGTTCGTCGTTGTCCCGGACCCGCCAGGTGGCACGCGCACCGAGTCCGGCGGGGGGCTTGGCCACCAGCGGATAGCCGACTTCCGCGGCAAAACGCTGGGCCTCCGCCATACTCCCCACCAGCCGATGCCGCGCGACCGGCACGCCCGCGTCGCGAAGCACCTCCTTCATGCGCGCCTTCTCGCGAAAATTGCGCGCCACCGCCTCGTGCATCCCCGGGATCCCGAGGCGCTCGCGCGCGATCGCCACCGGGATCTGCAGCTCCTCGAGCGACCCGGTGAGCACGTCGAGGCCGCCGAGCCGAGCGCGGAGCCCGGTGGCCGCGCGGACCAGCTGATCTGGATCGCCCACGTCGCGGACCTGCGCGAACCCGGCGACCTGGTCGCGAAGCCGGGGATCGAGCATGGCCGCGTCCTCCATCCCGATCACCCCGACGCGCACCCCCGAGAGGCTGCAGAAGCCCCGAAGGTAGCGATTGGTGTTCGGTCGGAACAGCGGCGCGACGAAGACGACGGTTCGCACGTCAGTACCACACGGAGAAGCCCATCGTGCCGCCGAAGACCGCGCCGCTCGCGTCGCCGAGGAGGCTGATCCCCAAGTCGGGGATCGCGTAGATACCCAGCCCACTCTTGCCTTCGCCGACCTCCACGCCAGCGCGCCCCGCGACGAGAACCTGCACGAGCGCATCCCCCCCGTAGGTGCCCAGGTCGACCTGGACGCCCGGATCGAAGGTGATCTTGCCCTTGCCCGGCAGCGGGGTCTGGACCACGTGGTAGTAGCCGTTCGCCCCCAGCACGATGTTGTCGAAGTCGCTCGCCCCGGCCGTTGCGAGGAGGTCGAGAATATGGAACTGGAGGTCGGCCTGGTCCATGCGCAGATCGAGCGTGGGCATGTAGGTGTAGTTCGGAATCCCTCCACCGAAGTCGATCCCGTTGGCTCCCCCGCCGCCGAAAAGGCCCCCCCCGAGGCCGCCGGTCAGCACGTGCGCGCCGAGGCTCGGGGGCGAGTAACTCATGCCAATTCCAGCGAACGCAGACCCTGGAGCAACCAACAACGCAGCCGACAACCAGCGCAATGACATTCATCCTCCTTGGGGTATCGCCCCACACCGCGGAGCATACGCCATCGATCAGGGAACCGCGAGGGCCAGCAGCGCGACCGCGATCTCGCCCGGACCGGCGTTGCCGGGTACCCAGGCTACGGGGGCCTGGCGGGCCCGGATCCGCTCCCACCGGCGCGGCTCCGAGCCGAAGTCGTAGGAAAACAGCACCGGCGTCGCATGCCCGGCCTGGCGGATCGCGGCCAGGATCCAAGTCCCCTGGTGGTCCTCGAGGAATCGCCGCGCCTGAATCGGATCCCCGTTGAAGCGGTCGATAGCCTCGTCGAGGTTGCCGAACAAGCGATCCGGGGCGCAGCGGTCGAAGCGCATGTCGAGAAACACCGCGTGGTATTCCTCGGTCCCCAGGAGCGCGAGCGCCTCTCCGCCCGAGCCGGCGCGCGTCCAAGAGAAGCCCTCGCGAAGGAAGCGACTCAGGGTGTCGCTGTACTCCGACCCATCCTCGACCACCAGCACTCTCATGCGTCCTCCTCGGTCGACTCGGCGCGCGGCAGCCGCACAACCACCGCCTTCGACCACCCCTCGCGGTCCTCGACATGGATCGACCCGCCAGCCCGACTGATCAGGTCGACCGCAAGTCCGAGTCCCCGCCCGATGTACCGCCCGCGGATGGCCGCGGTTGACAGCGTGCGCGGCGCCTCGTCGCACACTCGGATCACCACCCGACTGAGTCCGGTGATCGGGTCTTCCTCCTCGTCGACCTCGACCCCGATCCGCGACCCGGGTGGCGACGCACTCGCGGCGTTGCGGATCAGGTTCACCAGCACATCCTCGAGGTCGGCTGGGAACATTCCCACCAACGGAAGTTCCCCTGGGAGCGTGAGCGCGGGCTCGCCGATCGCGCCGGCCTTGCTCCACGCCGCCCGAATCACCGCGGCATCGATGGGCGCTCTGCTCGCCCGGTGGATCAGCCGGCCGAGCGCCCGGTAACCCTCGTTGTTCAGCAGTGCGGAGACGGCTCTCACTTCCTCGGCGCCGCGGCCCGCGCGCAGGTCCGCTTCCAAGCCGGCCAGTCGGTCGAAGGCTCGGAGGAGGGGTCCGAAGGTCGCGTCGCGGTACCGGAGGTTGAGCCGCACGCCAGACGCGCGGCCAAGCGCCTCGAGTTCGGCGATGGCAGCATGAAAGCGCTCCACCGCACCCGCTGGACCGCACAGGCGGTCTGCGGCCCAGGCGGCCGGGCCGGGGTCGCCGCGATCAAGGGCATCGGCGACCACATCGAGCGCGGTGGTGTCGTGCTTCAGCACCTCGTGTCGGATCAGGGCGGAAATCCGGGCTACCTCGCGCCAACTGGCCGGCGCCACGGAGAGCAGCGCGTCGATGCCCCCTCCCCGGCGTCGCCCCACCCACCAGGCGACCGGCGCCGTGGCAAAGGCCAGCGCGAGCAAGGCGGAACCCAAATGAACGAAGCGGATCTGTCGTTCGGCCTCGGCCCGCAGCCGGTTGGCCTCGGTGCGCGAACCGCCGGTCGCCCCTGTGAAATACATCGCCAAGTAGTCGCGGGCGTCCCACGGCCGCCAGGCCGACAGGGCGGTCTTGGCTTGAGCGAGCAGCGCGTCGCCGCTCCCCGCCGCCGCCGCCTCGACCACCCGGGCGTCCGCCCGCGCCGGGTTCCCCCTTCGACGCTCCAGATCCGCCAGCATCCATAGGATCTCCGGTCGACCGGGCGACACGGCGAGCGACTCCTCGTAGAGCGCGATGGCGCGGTCCACCTCCCCGAGATCGTGCCGAAGAGCGGCTTCTACCTCGATCGCCCGCACGAAGCGCGGGGCCTCGGCGCGCACCGGCGCCAGGGTGTCGAGGGCGGCGTGCAGGCGGGCGGGATCCTGGTTGGCGTGGCGATGCAACACAATGGCCAGCCAGGTGGCGTTCCACGCGGCGTCCGACACGTCGGGGGGGCGCTCCGCCCGCGCTGGCAGGACGGGCGGCGGCGGCCGAACCCGCTCCTCGCCCGCGAGCCAGGTGCGGACGTCGGCGGCACGGGGGTCTTCGGGAGCCCCCTGCACGAAGTGCTGCCACGCCTCCCGGGCAGCCGCCGCGTCGCCGGCGATCCGCGCCAACTCTCCCGCGCGATGCCACGCGCCGACCGGCGCGCCGGGCGCGATCGCAGCGCGATGCGCGGCCGCAGCCGCTTCGGAGTCGAAGCGGCCCGCATAGTGGGCCGACAGGATCTCGGCGAGACGGGCCGGATACCGCCACTCGAACGGCTGAAGCCTCTCGGCCAGGCCGACCGCCTGCTCCGCGCCGGCGATGTCACCCGTCGCCTCGCGAGCCTCGGCAAGCGCCGACCACACGAGCGCGATGCCGCCGTTCTCCTCGGCGAGGGGCTCGAGCACCTGCCGGGCCGCGCGCGCATCGCCAGCGGCAAGCGCCCGGCGCGCTTCGGCAAGCAAGCCGACTTGGTCCACGTTCAACGGACGATCGCCCACCGCGGCCAGCACCGCCGCCTCATCCTCGAGGTCGAACCACTCCTTCAACTCTCGGAGGCTGGTCTGGGCGGCCGCGTCGGGCCACGTCGCCACGAGGTGGTCGACCAGGGCCGCCGCTCGAGCGTTGTCCCCCGCTTGCCGGTGGGCCTCCACCACCCGGATCGCGGTCGCAGCGACCCCGTCGGCGTCGAGATCGACTTGCGGATAGGCAAGGTATTCGCGGAACACCTGGTCGGCCAGGGAGGGGTCCACCGCCGCGAGGGCGAGGGACTGGAGCCGGATGGCCTCCGGCCACTCGGGGCGGAGGTTTCGGAGCCGCCCGTAGACCGCCGCCGCGTCGGCCGGTCGGCCGGAGGCCAGGAGCAAGGCGGCCAGGGCCTCGGCGGCATCGGCGTCGAACGCGCGGCGCCCGTACACTTCCTCGGCGGCCGCCACGTCGCCCGTGGCTTCCAGCGCTTGGCCCAAGTCGAGTACGGCCTGGGTCCAGCTCGGATCGCGTTCCAGGACCGCTCGAAAGCGCAACACCGCGGCTGCGGGTTTCCCCTCCTCGGCCAGCCGGCGCCCTTCCAGGTATAGGCTCCGCGTCAACGGATCGAGCGCGTCGGCGCTGGGGAGCGGCTCGGCGCCGAGGGCGAAGGCCAGGGTGAGGATCCACATCAGGAACCCGCTTGCTCCTTCAGCTCCCGGACCTTCAGCCCAAGTTGGTTGAAGCGGAGCTGGACCTTGCGCGCCGCCGCGCGGTCGCCGAGTAGGACCTCCGCCATCGCCGAAAAGTCGCCCCGCTCCTGGGTCCAAAGCCAGCTGAAGTACTGACGTTCGACCTCGACCGCGACCTTGTTCAACGAGTCTGCCGCCGTCACGTTCACCGTCACGCGATGGCCAGCGCCCGCCTCAGGGGGCGCCGGATCGCCTCCGCCGCCGGCATGCAACAGATCGCGGACGAGCTTGGGACGAACCTGCACGACCCGGGCA
>CANLGQ010000252.1 GCA_947490265.1 Pseudomonadota bacterium
CCCCGTCGGCCGCTCGCTCCATGATGTCGCGCAGCGCGTCGCGGTCGCCGAACTCAGCCGCTTTGATTTTGTCGAACAGCGCGATCACCTCCTCGCGATCCTTGGCAACCAGGGTCACGCCGGCCGGCGACGCCAACCACGTCGCGACGGCCTCGACGGAGCTCGGCGCCGCGCCCGAGGTAAAATTCAGCGCGATCTCCGAGATGAACGTCAGGTCGTAGATGCCGCCAGCGACGACCTCGTCGAGCGTGACCTTCATCGCGGTCGCGCCGGGCGCGCTGACCGCGACGTCCTGTCGATAGACCCCTTGCTCACCCGGATCGAGGAGTCGAACGGGGGTCGCCACCTCGCCCCCCGGGGTGGTAAATACCACATTAATGGAGTAAGGACGTCCATATTCGCGAAGGGATCGCTCGGCGAGGTCGACCTTCCCGGGCCAGATCGATACCGAATTCACGTCCACCGGACGATCGAATTTGACCTCGATCCATGCACCTTTTCCCGCCCCGGAGTCACCCTCCGCCCATCCGGTGGCCAACAGGCCATCGAACGCCTGCGCAGCCGGAAACCGGTTGCCGCTGGCATCGGCCCCTTCGGAGGAGGCCTTGACCGACCCGGCCAGGGCCGCCGAGTGGATGCACACGGCGACCAAGGGAAAACAGCGAAACGCGTCATGCATCCGGTACTTCCGTCGCAGAAGTGGTAACAGTCGGGTCCGCCGGCGGGCCGCATTCCGTCCAAACCTCGATGCAGACCCCGGGAAGCCCCTGGTCAACGGGCTCCCCTTCCGGCGCGCAGGTCGCCACTTCGAGCTGCTTCAAGCAATCATGCGCCTTGCCCGCGTGGTACTTGCAGGTACTCATGAGGGCTTCGACCTCAGGTCCCACCACGGCGAGGCAATCGTCCACCGTCAGGAGCCCGTCGAACGTAAGCTGCGCCGGGTCGGAGCAGGCGAAGAGGTAGGCGCAGTAGCCGTCGGCATACTCGGGCACGAACTTGGTCTTTCCCGGGCCGCAGCCGACGAATGCGAGCGCGAGCCAGCCGAAGTGCCGCATCGATCCCCCCTGAGAACGCGAGCCCCAGCCGAAGCGCCGACTGGGGTGCCGAAGTCTAACAGCCCGGTTGCGCCCTTGCCTACGTGGAGCCCGCGCAGGGGTATACCGTGCCGCAGTCGGCCGGGATGAGGGGGTTCTGAGCCCGGTCGCACTCCCACGTGGCGTCGAGGCACGCCCGCGCCTGCCCCGCATCGAAGTCGCAATCGGGGGTGTTGTCGGTGGCGGCGATCGTCCCGCTCGTCGTTGCGTCGTCGCAGGTGTTCAAGGAACCGCAGGCTACGAGCGCGGCGCAAAAGTTCTCCTCGTACCGGGCCTGGAACTGCACCTCCGAGGGGCCGCAAGCGACCTGGGACACGAGGGCCATCGCAGCCAGTCGGCAACGCATGCTGTTTCCTCCCGGGGTCGGTTCGAGCCGCATCCCAAGGCTCATCAAAACGGGAGGGTGCCCTGGCTGGCCGCCATCGCTTCGGGCCGCCAACAGCGGCGGCACCGGGCTTCGTAGGTCTCCGCCGAACCCAGCAAGACCCGCGCGTCTCGCGGGACCAAGCGCTGGGAACGATCCGCCGGCCCCCCGCAGCACATGCAGACCGCCAAAGTCTTCGTCACATACTCGGCCACCGCCATCAGTTGGGGCATCGGCTCGAAAGGCTCGCCCCGGAAGTCCTGGTCGAGCCCCGCGACAACGACTCGACGCCCCTCGTCGGCGAGGCGGTTGCACACGCCGACGAGGCCGAGGTCGAAGAACTGCCCCTCGTCGATTCCGACCACCCGGACCTCTCCCACCGCGCGGAGGATGTCGTCGGCGGTGCCGACCGCCAGGCAAGGTAGTTCTGCAGCGCTGTGGCTGACGATCGCCTGCGTCGCGTACCGAGTGTCGGTCGCTGGCTTGAACACCAGGACGGACTGCCGAGCGTAACGCGCCCGGTTGAGCCGGCGAATCAGCTCCTCGGTCTTGCCCGAGAACATGCACCCGGTGACGACCTCGATCCAACCAGCGTTCGAGCGTTGAGGGATCACGCCGCCTCCCCCCCCGATCGACCGGCCCACGCCATCACCGACCGGCGCGTGCCATCGGCCGCCGTGCTGCTGATCACCCGGAAGCGCGGGCAGTCCACGGCCGGCGCGACCCGGTTGGCCCAGGGGTTATCCCACGACGAAGCGACAAAGGACCGATCCCCCGCCTTTCCTGGTTCGGGCGGACCGATCCACCAAATCGCGCACAGCGTGCGGGCGGCCGGATCGGCGAACATGGACCGACCGTTCTGCCTAAAACTAGCTTCATAGGTTGGTTCTACGTCGCCATGAGTCCTGATCCCGTCGGGCGTGCCCAGGAGCAACTGCTGGAGATAGCCCCGAGGAAGTCGCCACCGGTGGTCCGAACCCAGCGCCACGACGAGCGGAAGCTCGCCGAGGCTTGAATCGAACGCGCCGAGCCGCTCCATGACGCGGTGGTCCAGCTCCGAGAGTTGCTCGAGCGCGTTGATGGGACCGACGGTAAACAGCAGCCCCGAACGACGCTCACTGCGGATGGCACCGGTGACCGTGAGCTCGAGCGCGACCGACTCATCCTCGTAGATCGCGTGCTGCCCCTGCCACTCCCCGCGCTGGATGGCCGCCAGCCAGAGATGAACGGCCCGGGTAACCGGACCGAGTTCGACGCCCGGCGGAATCGGGCGGCGGAGGTACAACACGTACTCCCGCGCCCCAAAGGTGGCGTCGAGCGCAGCGACCAAGCGCGACATGTCCTCGGGGGCCCCCGCGGGATGCGGGAGCGCCGCGCGCACCATCGGGACGAGACCGAGGCCGCGCCCGAGTGGATCCTCGATCCCGATCACCCCAGGCGCCAGGATCGCGGTCGGGGTGAGTTCGGCCGTGCGGGCCAGCGCCAGCGCCGCCAGCGCGACTTGCCCCCACAGTCGCCGATCGTCCTCGGAGAGGGCTGCGAGCACCTCGTTCCGCACCGACGCCGGCAACGCCTCGACCTGCTCCTCGATCGCCGCGCGGTGCGCCTCGTTCGCGAGCGGACTGTTGCCCTCCGGCGCGGGCCGCGGAAAGGTCGAGAGGATCTCGGGCGTCAGCCAGGACATGCGGGGGCCATTATCGTCATTTGACGGGTCTTGGCTCGTGGCTCCGACGGGATCGGCATTTCGCCGTAGTCGTGGGCGCTCCGACGCCGGGGACGCTGTGCGCGCTGGCGGCGCCAGAGCGGTCGAGGTACCGCACTCCGGGGAAGGAATGGCAGACACCGAGGTCGATCCCTACGAGATCCGCACGACCGACGGATGGGTCCTCCCGCTGGCCCGGGGGCGCGGGAGCGCGCCGGGCGCTCGGCCCGTGCTGCTCGTCCCTGGCTACGGAATGAACGCTTCGATCTTTCGCTATCACGCAAGCGGCCCGAGCTTTTTCGACCAGCTGCGCAGGGCCGGCCTCGATCCCTGGTCGGTGGACCTCCGGGGTGCGTCCACGACCCGAGCCACCCGCGGGGCCCGCGAGGTCCGCCTCGCCGACCAAGCGTTCATCGACTTGCCGACGGCGATCGATCAGATCCGGTCCGTCACCGGGGCCGCGAACGTCGGCGCCATCGGCTGCAGCCTCGGGGGAACGCTCCTGTATGGCCTGGCCGGGGCGACCGAACGGCCTGGGATCGACCGGATCGTTGCGATGGGGAGCCCGCTCCGGTGGTCCCGAACTCGCCTGGTCCGGGCGTTTCTCGCCTCGTCTCCTCTCTCCTGCACGATTCCGCTGGTCGGCAGCCGGCGTCTCGCGGCTGCGGCCCTTCCGCTGGCCGCTCGGTTCGCTTCCCCGCTCCTGAAGGTCTACCTGAATCCTCGGATCACCGCGATCGAGCCCACCGCGATGCTGACCCGAACGGTGGAAGACCCACTCCGAAGCATCAACCGAGAGATGGCCCGCTGGATGTCGACCGGTCACCTCGATCTCGACGGCGTGTCGGTCTCGAGGGCCCTCCATCGATACCGCGGTCGGCTCCTCGTGGTGCACTCCCGAGGCGATGGGATCTGCGACTCTGCGTCTGCGTTGTCGGCCCTGGACCATGTGCGCACGCCAGCAGAGGTCCTCGAAGTCTCCCACCCGGCCGGAGAGCCGATCGGCCACGCCGACCTGTTCCTGTGCGACGCGGCGCCAGAGCGGGTCTTCGCCCCGGTGGCCCGGTTCCTGGCTACCGCCTAGCGTCGAAAACGCGGGTCACGGCCCGCTGGATCTCCTCACGGCATCGCCGATAGGGCCGAAGGAACCAGGATCCGTGGGGGTCATCGACCTCGAGCATTCCCGCGAGCGGCCCGAGGCGGACGATCCGGTCGGCGCACCCCGGCTCGAGCCCCACCGCGGCGCGCACGTGGTCCTCGCTCATGACCAGGATCCGGTCCGCCGACAGGAGTTGTTCGGTGGTCAGTGCCTTCGACCGGTGGGCGCCGAGGTCGAGGCCGATCTCCACGCACACCCGCATCGCCTTCGGGTCGGCCGGTTCCCCGACGATCCCCAGCGTTCCCGCGCTCTCGACGTGGAGTTCGATGCCGCGATCCTCCGCGAAGCGGCGGGCGAACGCTTCTCCCATCGCGGATCGGCAGATGTTGCCGGAACACACGAACAGCCATCGCTCAGGCGCCGACATCTTCCGCTCCCGACCTGCGCGCCCTGGTGCGCCGCGCTACGTGTGCCGACCCTAACCCGCGATCTCGGAGAACCGATGGACACGCCTGCCCCGCCCGTCAACGTACCCGGCACCGGAAAGCTGATGTGCCGATTCGTTACCTCGATGGGCGACATCGAAGCAGAGCTGTATGAGACCGAGGTGCCCCGCACCGTAGCGAACTTCGTCGCCCTCGCCACCGGCGCCGTGGAGTGGACGCGGCCCGACGGCAAGAAGACCCAGGAGCCGCTCTACCAGAATCTTGCCTTTCACCGCGTGATCCCCGATTTCATGATCCAGGGCGGGTGTCCCGAGGGGACCGGCCGCGGCAGCCCCGGCTATCGCTTCGAC
>CANLGQ010000253.1 GCA_947490265.1 Pseudomonadota bacterium
ACCCTGTTCGTGGGCGACGCGATCGAATTCCAGGGCATCCCCCGCTTCGCGCCAGAGCACTTCGCACGGGTCAAGTTGAAGGATCCCACGCGTCGGAAGCACCTCCAGGAGGGGCTATCGCAGCTGTCCCAAGAGGGAGCCATCCAGCTCTTTTTCCGCGAGGGCCTCGGCGCCGCCGATCCCTACCTCGGAGCGGTCGGGCAGCTTCAGTTCGAGGTGCTCAAATACCGGCTCGAGAACGAGTACGGAACCCGAGCCGACCTGGAGATCACCCCGTACACCGTGGCGCGGTGGATCAGCGGCGCGCCGAGCGGACTCGCCTGGCTCACCGCGCGCTCGGATTACCTCGTCGTCAAGGACCGAGATGACCGACCGGTCGTGCTCGCCAGCAGCGCCTGGCCGTTGAACTATGCCCTGTCCGAAGCACCGGGACTCGAGCTCCTCGACGTCAGTCCACTGTGATTGAATGCCCGCGCGGAGCGGAGCGTCCTCGTGCCACGCGCTGCGCTGGCGCACGGGCGATCCCCGTGCCATCGTCCCTGTGACAGCCGGAACCTCGGACCTCGGAGAGATCATGCGCGCACCCCGGATCGGCCTTGTGATTGGAGCGCTGAGCCTCACTGGCTCGGCCACCGCCGCCGACAACAACATGTGGGGCGTCGGAGGCGGCCTCGGGACGATGGCGTTCCCGGGCGCCTATCCGGCCATCTGGCCCTCCCGGGTCAACACGTTCGACGTCGACGGCGACGGCGATCCCGAGTGTTGCAAACCGAACGGCGACGACCTGGAGACCACTCTCGAAAAGGTACGGGGCGACGTCCGAATCACCGGGGAGGGCTACTATTGGCTCGACCGCACCGGGCGGGTGGGCGGCTACGCGAACGTCGATACCGGCAACGGGTTCACCGATGCGAGCCTCGTGTTGAAGTACGACCGTCGGCTGGTGGGCAAGGCCCAGGACTCCTTCGGGATCTACCTCGGCGGCGGACTCGGCTTTGGATCGGCCACCTTCAAGGGCTTGACCGAGGCGGGAGAGGTCGACCCGGCCGAGAACGCCGAGCGGCTGGTGCTCAACTACTTCCCGGCCCGAATCGAAGCGACCCCGTTCATCAACTTCAACGACAAGTGGGCGCTGCAACCCAAGATCTGGGGCGGACTCAACATCCCATCGGGCCACCGGTGGATGGTCGACGGCGAGGAGGTGGAGGGCATCCAAGGGACGCTCTTCAACTATGTCGCCATCGGGATCGACGTCGGCTTCCTGTACGGCGACTTCTCGCCGCCACCCCCAGACAAGAGGAAAGGCGGAAACAAGGGAAAGACCGGCGGCAAGGGGAAGAGCGGCGGCGGCAAGCACAAGGGCTAACCGCCGAGGGCGGCCAGTTCGTCCAGAAGGTAGACGTTCGCGAGCACCGCCTTTCGGAAGACACCCAGGTGCAAGCTCTCGTTCGGTCCGTGGGCGGTCGTGAGCGGGTCCATCACCCCGTTCAGGATCAGCGGGAGATCGCCAAACCGGCGGCCGAACAAGGCCACAAAGGGAATGGAGCCCCCGACGCCGACCTGAACAAGCGACCGGCCCCAGGCCCGACGATAGGCGCGATCCGCTGCGTCGAACGCCGGCCCTTTTGGAGTATACAGCCACCCTTCCCCGTGCCAACCGGCGCGCTCCACGGTCACCTGGACCCCGCCGGGGGGCTCGCGCAGCAGCTCGGCGGTGACCAGCGCTTCGAGGTCCTCCCCGCGCTGATCCGGCGCGACGCGCAGCGAGAGGATCGCAGACGCCTCCTTTCGTAGAGCGTTTTTCTTGCGGTCCAAGGTGGGCAACGTCGTCGCCACGATGGTGAGGCACGGCTGCCACCACATCCACTCGGCGGCACTTCGGTCGCGAACCGGCAGGGGGTTCACCCCCGGCAACAGGTGGGCCCCGCCGCGGAGTTCGTCGGCGCCGATCGGCACAGTTCGACCGGCTGCCGCCCGGGTCGGCCCCACGTCGACCCGACCGACGGTGAGGCGACCATCGTCGTCGGTGATCCGGGCGATCAAGCGAGCCAGGGCGATCGAGACGTCGGGCACCATGCCGCCCCACAGGCCGGAGTGCACGTCAGCGGACAGCGCCCGACACGTGAGCCGCAGCTCGAGGAGCCCGCGGAGCGAGACGGTCAGTCCCGGGGTGTCGGTCGAGGGGTTCTCACAGTCGGTGAGGACCATGACATCCGAGGCGAACACGTCGGGGAACGCATCCATGAACCGCTCGAGGTTCGGCGAGCCGATCTCCTCCTCGCCCTCGATGATCAGCTTCACATTGCACGGAGGCCCGCCCGCAACGTCGAACCACGCCTTTAAGGCGGCGAAGTGGCTCACCCACCCACCCATGTCGTCGGCGGAACCGCGCGCATAGAGCCGGTCGCCGATCCGCGTCGGCGCGTGTGGGGCGGTCTCCCAGTCGTCTTCGTCGGCGGGCTGGAGATCGAGGTGCCCGTAGATCAGCACCGTCGGCCGCCCGGGTTCGGCATGCAGCCACTCCGCGGCCACGATGGGCAAGGCGCCCTCGAGGTGGAGGACCCGGGCGCGCTCGAGCCCCAGCGCGGCGAGATCGGCGCACACGGCCTCGGCCAGCCGCACGACGTCGGGGGCGCGGTCCGGCTTGCAGGAGATCGCGGGGATCGCGAGGTAGCGGATGAGCTGGTCGAGCGCGGGCTCCACCCCGGCGTCGGCGCGAGCCGCCACCGCGTCGAGTTGAGAGTGCATCGGATCCCCTGCGGCAAGGTTTGGCCGCCCCCCATAGCCCGAAGGGAGGGCAGCAGCCGGGGAGGCCCGCTCGCGACTTGGCGTCGCGATCCACGCGGGGCCTCCCCGGAGGCTGCCGAGAACAAGCCAGTGATCCTTGTCGAAGCGGACGCTGCCGCCCGACCTAGAGGTCCTCGAGACCCGCCAAATCGTCCGCGAGGTCGTAGTTGCGGGAGGGTGCCTCTTCCTTGGCCCGACCCTTGGCTGGAGCGGCCGGCGGAGCGGCAGGGCGGGCCTTGGTGGCCGGGTCGTCTTGGCCGAGGATGTCGTCGATGTTGACCCCGTCGCCCACCGGAGCCGCGGTGCGCGCGGCAACCGGGATGTAGGGGCCGACGTCTACGTCGTCGAGGCCCAGGGGATCGGCGCTCATCGGCGGGGCCACCCGCACCGGGGGCGGAGGAGGCGCCGGGGCGATGTAGGCCGCGGCGGCGGCGGGGAGCACGCTGGCCAGCGACAGGAGCGTGTCTTCGAGCACCGACGGCCCGGCGGGCTCTAGGGCGATCGGGGGCGGAGCGAGCTGAGTCGGCACCATCGCGGCGACGGGAGCCATCCCGGTCAAGGCCATCGGGAAGTACGAAGCCGCCACCGAGAACGCCGAATTCAGCGGCGTGTACGCCGGCGGAGTGGCGCGGGCGAGGCGGGCCTCGGGCAGCGTGGGGTCGCAGTTCGTGACGTACCAGCCCTTCAGCACGCGGGATTCGCCGAGGGACTTGCTGTAGGTCGGCAGGCTGGCATTCGCCTCGGCCTCGCGCACGACCGGAACCGCCTGACCCGACCGCACGCAGCGGAAGAAGGTGTCGCGGACCGGCGAGGCCGACAGCGCGACGGTCAACTCGGAGCGGCAATCCCCCATCTTCTTGCGGCCCCCCTTCTCGCACACTGCGAGCTGACTCTCGCCCAGGAACCGCGCATACTTGTTGGCAGAGGCGTCCTCCTCGGCGGCGTCGGTGAGCGCAAGTTGCTGCTCGTAGGCCACACGGGTCTCGGTGACCGCGGTCTCGGCGACGGCGAGCTGCTGCTGGGTCTCGGTGAGCTGGGCGACCAGGTTGGCCTTCTCGGTCATGACCTGCGCGTACTGAAGGCGGAGGTTCGCCAACTCTTCCTTCGCGTTGGCGAGGTCGGCCGAGCTGGCGCCGCCCCCCCGGCCGCCGTGGGCCACGGTCTTGGACTCGAGCTCCTTTACGCGCGCCGCCTTCTGGCTGACCTGATCCCGCAGGTCGGAGATCTCGAGGTTCAACTCCTCGATCCGGGTGGTCTTTTCGGCAACCATCGGGAGGCAGGCGGCGACGAACCGAATGTCGCTCACGTCGTACACGGGCTCGGACTCGACAACGCGGGTTTCGGGGTGGGCCATCCAGCCGCCGGCCGCCCCGAGCGCGAGGCCGACGACACCGGCGCCGATGCAGGCCAGCGGGAGGAGGAAACCGAGGACCGCAGCGGTCCGGCTCGCGCTACCCACCGGAGGCGAGGTCTCGAAGCTGTCGTAGGGGAGCTGGGTGTCGTCGAGCATCGGGAACCTCGCGTGGTGCCGCCCTACAGAGCAAAGCCCGTGCCAGCCACTCACTGCGGGGGATCCGCCCGCATGGCGGATCGCATCCAGGGGCGCGCCATTTTTGTCGCAGTCGCTAGGGAGTCAGCGTCCCATCTGCCCCGGGGGGCGCCGGCGGGCCGCCGCTCAACAACTGCTGCACCACCCGCTCCACCGGCCAGCGGTTGTCGTCGTACCGCTCGATCAGTTTCCCCTCCCCTGAGATCACGAGCAGCCGAAGCCCGTGATCGATCGCGGTGGTGCCCTCGTTCTGCAACACCCGAAGCGCCGCCCGCTCGGCCAGGTGCTGAAGCGGGAGGCCATCCAGCCTCCCGAATTGCCAAAGGGTCGGATCGGCGCCGACCTCCCCCGCGTAGGTTGCGAGCACCGGAACATCGTCGTGCGCCGGGTCGATG
Source organism: Pseudomonadota bacterium (assembly GCA_947490265.1). Classification (GTDB taxonomy): domain Bacteria; phylum Myxococcota_A; class UBA796; order UBA796; genus CANLGQ01. The sequence goes on from CANLGQ010000253.1 coordinate 4,732, forward strand.
GTCACCGCCAGGATGCGGGCGGGCTTTCCCCGGAGTTGCTCTTGGAGCGCTCCGAGGCGCAGCACCGTGGCCGGACAGGCCTCGGGCATGGGGCAGCGGGTGTACACAAACGAGACTGCGGTCGGGAGCTGGGGCTCGTCGCCCCCGATGGTCCACAGCGTTCCGTCGAGAACCGGTACTTGGAAGCGAGGAAGCCGCCCACCTGGGCGAATGGGCCCCTCGAGATCGACCGGCGGCGCG
>CANLGQ010000254.1 GCA_947490265.1 Pseudomonadota bacterium
CAGGCTGAAGTAGCCGGAAACCACGAGGTCTGAGGAGTTGAGGTTGACGGCCACCCCCGAGAACGTGTCTGCCTCGGTGCTGCCCATCTGGCGCACCCACCGGAAGTTCCCGGTCGCGTCGAGGGCGAGCACGAACCCATCGAGCTTGTCGGACCCGCCGGCCGCGATCACCGGGCCGCCGCCGAAGTCGACCGTTCGCTTGAACCCGCCGACCGCATAGAGGTTCGAGGCGTTGTCGGTCGCCACGGCCTGGATGACGTCGGTTCCCGGCGAACCGTAGCCCTGGACGAAGTCGACCGCTCCGCTTCCTGAGATAAGGCGCATCACGTACATGTCGGTCAGGCCGGCCGACACGAGCTGAGTCGCGCCAAAGGTGGCCGTTGCGGAGAACCCGCCGACGAGCAGCGGTCGACCGTTGTAATCGGCCGTAAGCCCAGCGAGCGTATCGGTCCCGGTGCCGCCGAAGGCGGTCGACCACACATGGGTGAGGGCCGAGTTGAACTTGGCGGCCGCGATGTCCACCCCGCCGGCGGTGACGAGGGTAGCGCCGCCCAGGTTGATGTTCGTTGCGAAGGTTCCGCCGACATACAGCGCCCCGAAACGATCCCAGGACACATCGATGAGCTGGTCGGTGCCTACGTCGCCGTAGCGGCGCGCGGCCACGAAAGCGCCAGCGCTGTCGAGCACGATCAGGATCCCGTCGTAACCGTTCACCGCGGTCAGGTTTCCGCCGCCGAAATCGTCGGTTCCCTGAAAGTTCGAAACAATGGCGAGGCGGCGGCTGACCGGATCGACGGCCAAGCCCACGAACCCGTCGCCGTCGGCGGCGGTGCCACCGTAGCTCTTGGCCCAGAGCGGCACCCCGTTCACGTCGTACTTGACGACGAAGAAGTCGAGGCTTCCGGCGGAGACGAGGTTTCCAGCCCCACTATTGAGGGTGCCGGTGAATTGCCCGGCAACATAGATCGACCCGTCGACCAGGTCGACCGCGATCTCGGTGGTGGTGTTGTGGTTGGCGTTGCCGAGTGCCTGCGCCCACGTGGCGTTGGCCGCGCAGGCGTCGCAGGAGCCGCCGCAGTCGACGCCGGTCTCGTCGCCATCGAGGAGGCCGTTGGCGCACAGCGTGCCCTCGCAGACGTCGGTCGCCTCGGTAAAGCCGTAGTTGAGGCCCACGTCGATCGCGCAGGTCAATCCGGCCAGGCACTGCGTGCTGCCGTCGCAGTCACCGCCCCCGGGCCCGCAGGGACAACCCGTGGTGCAATGGCTGACGCCTCCATTGACCGGGTCAACGCCCGCGCAGAGGTTGGGGCAGGTCAGCCCGCAGTCCACGGTCCCACAGTCGACCCCGGTCTCGGCCCCGTCCTGGATGTTGTTGTCGCAGGCCGCGATCACGCACACATCGGTCGGTATCGAAAACCCGAAGTTCGAACCGTTGTCGAGCCCGCAGATGAACCCGGCAGCACACGGGAACGCGACGTCGCAGTCTCCCTCGCCGCCGACACATTGGCTCGCCGGGTTGTTGCAGTAATCGGTGGCGCCGTTGACTCCACCCAGGCCCTTCTTCAGAGCCGCCTGGTCGAAGTCGGGCTCCATCAGCTCGGCGCCCGAGTCGGGCTCGAGCAGCGCGTCTTCGCAGCCGGAAAGCAAGCCCATAAGCCAGACGACCGTAGCCAGAATTCGCATGGTTGGGGACCCCCGTGGCGCTCGTCCGGGAGCGAGCAGTTGTACAGAACTATAGCCGAACCGGGCCTCGATCGCTACGCTCGTGTGTCCCTGCATGGACCTGCCGGCCGACCGAGGACGCGAAGACGGACGCCACTCGGATCCGTCGGATCGGGAAGGCCGTCGCCCCCACCCGGAAGGGTGGGCTGCGCTCGTGACGCTCCCGCCATCGGGACTACGGCGCGGCCGGGGGCGGGGCGGGAGCGGGGGCGGGGGCGGGGTCCGGCGCAGGGGCGGGCGGCGCGTCAACCGGGTGCTTCCACGTCGCCAGGGCCGCCAAAAACGCGGCGTGACGCTCATCTTCCGTGCGGATCCCTACCCAGGGATCGGCTGCCGACACCAGCTCCGGGGGGAGCGCGATCCCGGTGCGCGAGGCGATGGCGCTGGCGAGCCAGCGCGCCTCGTCCCGGACCGGATCGTCGGCGGCGCGGGCCAACGCGAGGCCTGCGTCGGCGATCGCCCCGGCGGGATCATCGAGGGAGGCCCGGCAGGTCGCGGAGCGCAGCTCGAGGAATCCGCCGGGGAGGTCGGGCGGAGGACCGGCGGCCAGGAACGGGGCGGCCCGGGCGACGGCATCGGCGCATCGGCCCCGGTCGAAGGCGATCGCCGCGGCGTCGAGGCCTGCGCCGACCCGGACGAAGGCGGCTTCCGCTTCTTCCCACCGTTCGAGGGTGCGGAGCGCGCGGCCGAGCTCCAGGTCGAGCGCCGTGGCGATCTCCTTCGGCGGGTTGAGGTGGGCCGTGTAGGCGACGGTGTCCACCGCTTCGTCAGGGTCGCCGGTGATCCGCTGGAGGCGGGCGAGGCGCACATACACCGCGGGGTCCTCCCGCTCGCGGCGGGCGAGTGCCTCGACCAGCGCGATCTCGACGTCACGGGCGCGCTCCAGAAACCCGAGGCGCTCCCAGGCCATCGACACCTGGGTCAGGGGCTCGGAGTCCACCAGCCACGGGGAGAGCTCGTCGCGCCAGCATACGCCCCAGAGCGCCACCACCTCCGCGTCTCGGTCGCCGGCCGCCGCGAGGAAGGTCACCCGTCGGCCACAGGCCGCGAGCAGCCGCGCCGGCACATCGGTGGCGCCCATGCGGCGATCATGCGCCCAGAGATCGGCGAGCGTGGTCGCTTCCGAGGCATCGTCGCCGAACTGGGCGTGGATTTGGGCCAGTAGATAGAGGGCCTCGGAACCTACGAGCCCACTCTTGTCGGACAGCATGGTCAGGTCGGGCACCCAGGCGGGCCACCGGCGCGCGCCGTCGACCTCCATGGCGACCATGATCCGGCGGACGGCGAGCAGATCATGGAGCGAGGCCGAGGCGGCTTGCGCGTAGGCCGTGCGCGCGTCGGTGGGCGCGTGGGCGGCGAACTGGGCGTCTCCGAGGGCCACCTGGGCGATCGGTCGGTCCTTGGCCGGCACCAGGTCGGGGAGGGCGGCGAGGGTCGCGACCGCTTCGTCCGCGTAGCCGTCGCGGAGCAGGAGGACCCCGGCGACGAGGCGGTCGATCGGCCGCTCTGCGACGCGGAGGAGCGCGCGTGCGGTCTCGGCGGGAGGCGGCTCGGAGGTCGCGAGCGAGAGCACGCCGAGGCAGGGGAGGGTGATCGCGTCGGGCGCCCCGAGCGCGACGGCCTCGCTGCATTCGGCTCGCGCCACCTCCCATTTCCCCACCGCGAGCGCGCTGTCCGCGCGGCCCAGGTGGGGATCCGGGCCCGCGTCGAATTCCTCGAGCCACCCGTAGTAGGCCATCGCCTCCCGCGCGAAGCCGAGCGCCCGGTGGGCGCGGGCGAGTTGATCGAGCAGCTCAGCGGACCGTTTCCCCCCGAGCTCAGTCCGCCACCGCTCGATGTCATCCCAGGTCGCGGTCTCGGGCTCGTTGTGCCCGGGAGGCAGGGGCAGCGAGATCTGCTTCGGATCGAGGCCGAATCCGGTCGCGTCGCCGGCGAGGGGGTGGAGCTTGTGCGGGGGGGCGATCGCCGGCCTCCGGGGCACGCCGGCGATCAGCTCGGCCGGGGTGAGGATCGGCGTGGGATCCCGGCGGGGGATGGGGCGGCGCACCAGCGAGACGCGCCAGGAGGTTCCGTCCTTGCGCAGGTTTACCGCCAGGTCGGCCGACTCGAGCTCGAGCTCGACGAACGAGATCCCCCCCGCTACGTCCGCCACGGTCGCGCGGAGGAGGCCGGGTGCGCTCCAGGTCGCCACTTCCCGGGCGAGCAGCTCCCGATTGCCGTAGACTCCGATTTCGGCGAGCCCGGCGCTGGTCCGCGGCAGGGTAACGACGGTTGCCCCCGGGGACGGGCGCAACACCATGGGTTTTCCGGCGAGTGCGACGGCGGCGAGAAACAGGAGCGCGAGGGTCACAGGGCCGCTCCGAGCCCGATGCAGGCGCGCCAGGCGCCGAGATGGAACCCCTTCGGTGGGCTCCCCGGGAACTCGAACCGCCGGCCGACGTTGATTTCGAGCATCAACGCGCGAATCGGACCGGCAGGAGCCGGCGGCGCCGGGGGATCGACGAACTGGGTGTCGACCCGCACCCCGGCCCGCAGCTCGGCGGCGATGCGCGCGCCGTCGACGGCCTCGTCGCCCCCCACCTCGGTGAACCCGGTCCAGGTCGGGCCCAGCCCGGCAAAGCCCTGCACCGGCCCGAGCGGGGCGAAGCCTTCCACGAGGCCGGAGAGCGGCACCAGCTCGAGCGTGGCCTCGCCGGCCTTCAGCCGCGCGAACCCGATCTCCACGTCCACTGCCACCGGTCCGATGATCGGCGTCACGAGTCCGAGCCCGCCCAGCCAAGCCCCGCTTTTGTAGACCGTGGCGATCGCGGGGTCGTTCCAGCGCTCGATGAGCCCGCGGCCGATCACCAGGATCGGCTCGCGCTCCTTGTCCCCGTCCGCGGCGAGGGCGGCGGTCACCAGCAGGGCGGCGATCACGCGCGCACCCGACGGGTGAGCGCCAGGAACGGGATGGCGAACAGCCACGCGCCGGCGATCCCGTGCCCGCAGTGCACGCCGCCGATCTCGCGGGCGAGGCTGGCCGCGGTTTCGATTCCGGTGTCTACGACATCCGGTTCTCCGGTGTCCTCGGGGGCCTCTCCGGTATCGGGCGGCCCGCCGGTGTCTGGGGGTTCCCCGGTGTCGGGGGGCACCCCGGTGTCGGGCGGGTCCCCGGTGTCGCCGGTGTCGGGCGGGACGTCGGTGTCGACGATCCCGGTGTCGGGGAGCCCGGTGTCGGGGAGTCCGGTGTCGGGGAGTC
>CANLGQ010000255.1 GCA_947490265.1 Pseudomonadota bacterium
ACCCCGAAAAGCCACCGCAGCCGCCAGCGCCGCGATGCCGAAGACCAGCCACCGCGACGCGCGGACCTCTGCGCCGCGCGGGTCAGCGAGCCGCGCCGCAGGAGGCGGAAAGGGCGAGCGATGGTCAGCCACCGAGGTCCTCGAGGAGTGCGGCGTGTACCGGACCCCCGGCGGAGAGGGCGATACGCCGCGCGTCCCCTTCCCCGAGCTCGATCGCGACGAGGAGGTGATCGAGGGGAAGAACCTCGGGAAACCGCTCGGCCCACTCGACCACGACGATCGCCCCCTGCTCCTGAGCAGCCAGGAGGTCGAGACCGGCCAGCTCCGAGGCATCGGCGAGCCGGTACAGGTCGGCGTGGACCAGCGGGAGGCGACCGCTGTCGTAGCGGGCTGCCAGCACGTAGGTCGGGCTTCGAACCCTGCCCACCACGCCGAGTCCTTCCGCAATTCCACGTGAAAACGCTGATTTACCGGCACCCAGCTCCCCTACCAGCGCCACGGCCATTCCCGCCCGGAGGCGCATGCCGAGGCGGGCACCCAGCGCCGCGGTCTCGGCCTCGCTGTCGGTCACAACGACGTTCATGCCGCCTCCGTCTCCCGAACGGCAGGCACCGGCAAGGAAATCCTCCCGGCGTCAGCGAAACCGGGCGAACGTCGAGGGGAGAGCGTCCGCGATCTGGCTCGCGGTCGGCTCGGGACTGCCCGACGCGGCGAGCCCGTCGGCCGCGGCACCGTGAAGCCAAACACCGAGGCGTGCGGCATCGAACGGGGAGAGTCCGCGGGCTAGCAGCGCCCCGATCACCCCGGTCAGGACGTCGCCGGAGCCGCCGGTGGCGAGCGCCGGCCCGCCGGTCGGATTGACCCACGGGAGGTGGCCAGGGCTCGCCACCAGGGTTGCCGGACCCTTCAGCACCACAGTTCGGCCGCTGGCCAGCGCGCAGGCCGACGCGAAGCGGTCTGCGTCCACGGTCGCTGCCGTCGTTCCGAGCATTCGGGCCGCCTCTCCGGAATGCGGGGTGATCACCTGGTCACCCGAGCCGCTCCCGGCGAACGGCAGCGCGTCGGCGTCGAACACACTGGGGCACCGGGTCGGCGACTGCAGCCAGGACGCCGCGTCGGGGGTGCGCCCGAGACCGGGACCCGCTGCAATGGCGGAAAAGCGGGCTGGGTCGGGTGGTTCGAACACCACCATCACCTCCGGTGGGAGCCCCCCCAGCCGAGGAAGCGCGGTGGCCGGAACCCAAGCGGTGACGAGCCCGGCACCGGCGGCCAGCGCCCCTCGGCAGGCGAGCACAGCCGCACCTGCCATCTCCACGGATCCGGCCACGACCAACAGGTGTCCGCTCGTGCGCTTGTGGGCGGAATTGGGCCTGCGCGGCACCGCCACCGGAGGGCAGTCGGCCGCTCCGAGCTCGGCCCTCGCAAGCGAGCCCTCAGGATCGACCGCCTCCTGGCCCAAGTCTACCCGGTGGAGCACCCCGCAGCGCCATCGCCCCTCACCCGCGAACATGCCGAGCTTGAAGCGACCGAACGTGACGGTATGGGCGGCGGTGACCGCTAGGTCGGAGACCCCTCCTGTGTCGGCGGACACGCCCGTCGGCAGGTCGACCGCGACGGTGGGTCGAGCGCCGATCGCGCGCACGAGCGCAGCGAACTCCCTCGGGAGCGGGCTGCGCGCGCCGGTGCCGAGGAGCGCGTCGACCACCCACTCCCCGGGCGGAAGGGCGCCCGACCAGGGGGCAGAGGGAACCCCGCTCTGGGCCGCGCAGCGGGCCATCGCGGCGCAGTCCGGGGTCGCCGGCGGCATCGCCACGACCACCTCGACCGCCACGCCGAGCGCGCGGAGCCAACGGGCGGCCACCCAGCCATCTCCCCCGTTGTTTCCGGGTCCGCAGAGCACGATCACCCGCTCCCCGCGCTTCGCGACCCGGGCGACGACGTCGGCGACCCCGCGGCCGGCAAGCTCCATCAGCGACAACCCAGGAACGCCGATCTGGGTGATCAACCGGCGGTCGAGCTCCCGGGCTCCGGCGGCATCGGTGAGGAGCGTCCTCACGGGCGATCGGCCTGAACGAGCGCGGCGAGCGCGTGGGCGATCGAGGTGACCGCGTCGCCGTCGACCCCCTCCACGAGCACCCGCAGCACCGGCTCAGTTCCCGAGTAGCGGAGGAAGATCCTACCTCCCGCACCGAGTCTCGCCTCCTCTGCGCGAGTCAGCTCGGTCAACTGCGTCCAGTCGGCGAGCGACCGACGCCCGGCGACCGGTACCCGGAGAAGGCACCGCGGGAGGCGGGGGAAGCCCGAAAACCCTTCGGCGAGGGTCGGCGCCACCGAAAAGGCAGCGCACAGGGCGCGAAGTCCGGCGAGCAAGGCGTCGCCGGCGGGGAAGTCCGCGAAAAGCAGGTGACCCGACTCCTCGCCGCCGAGCGGGAGCGCACCCGCGTCCATCGCGGCGCGCACGAACCGATCGCCAACGGGCGTGCGCACCACGTCAACGCCGGGAAGAGAAAGTTCCAACGCGCTACTCGACATGACGGTGGCGGCCAGTCCCGAGACCCCACGGTCCAACGCGAGTCGCCACAACAAGGCGTCACCCGGGATCCGCGTTCCCTTTTCGTCCACCAGCACGCACCGGTCGGCGTCGGCGTCGACCGCGAGGCCCGCCGCGCAGGCAGCCCCCCGGACCCGGGCGCACAGCGCCTCCACGTGCTCGCTGCCGACGCCCTCGTTGACCTGGCCGTCCCCGTCGACCCGCTCCCAGTGGACGGGGAGCCCGACGAGCCAGGGCCAGCAGCTCGACGCGGCCCCGTTCGCGAGGTCGAGGGCGATCCGCCGCCCGGCGATCGCCGCCCGGTCGGGCAGCGCGGCGTCCATGGCCGCGACCCAGCCGGCGAACACGGCGGCATGCGCGTCGTCGCGCCACCCACCGGACGCCTGGGACCGATCTGCGAGCGCGGCCCCAATCTCGTGGCCGATCCGCTCGGCAAGCGCATCGTCCGGTTTCCGACCGCCCGCCCCGAGCCACTTGAAGCCGTTCTCGGTCCACGGGTTGTGCGAAGCGGTCACCATCACGCCGAGCGCGCCCGGATCTGCGGCTACCGCGAGACCCACCGCCGAGGTCGGCAAGACGCCCGCTTCGAGGGCGACTCCACCCGCACTGGCCACCCCGACCGCGATCGCCCTGGAGAGCTCGGCGCTCGACGGTCGCGGATCAGCGCCGACGATCACCCGGCGGGCCGGCGCGCGGGCCGCGGCCACTCGGCCAACGGCCGTCGCAACCTCGGCGGTGATCGGCCACGTTCCCGCGACACCCCGGATGCCGTCGGTTCCGAAGGCCACGATCACGGTCGCACCGCCCGCACCCGCCCCGGGGTGACCCGCACGACCTTCACATCGTCGCCGCCAGGGTGGAGGATCCGCAGGCGAACTCCCTCGTCGGGCCCCCAGGGGGCCTCGTAGCCCCCCGCGGTCGGGGGATCGGGGAGGTGCACGAAGGCGACAATGTCCTCGGCCTTCAGGTTCTCGATCGAACTCGCTGATCCTTCGAGCATCACCTCCACCGCTTCGGTCGTGGCCCGCCAGTCCGTGTAGCGCCAAACGTAGACCGGAACGGCCGGAAAGCGCAGACGCTCGATCGCGGGTCGGACATGCACGAGCGCGGTGGGAGCCGGCTCGCCTTCCGCGACCTTGACGCCGAGCGGCAGATCCAGCTCGACCTCAAAGCTGGCGTCCGCGCGCAACCCGCTGACGTCGAGCGGTTGGATCGCGATCGACCTCAGGTTGTTCATCGCCGAGCGTGGACCGCGAAGGACGACCACCGGGGGCTCCACCGCCACCCCGTCGATCATGAAACCACTCGGCGGATCGCCGACCTGCGTCGGATCGATCTTGACCTTCCGGGTTACGGCCTCGTCCAGGGTGAAGCGGATCTCCCCCGGGGTGACCCCCACGACCTCCACCCCAGGGGCGAGCCCAACCGGGGAGGCGGTCGCGAGGTCGAAGTGGTGGTCGCCCAGCGGCAGCGCGCGAAGGTCCACCTCGATGTGCGCCCCGGCTTCGGTCGCCCGCCGGGTCGCGGCATGCGTCCCCCGCAAGGTCAACACGGCATTCGACGGCAGGGGAACGGCGGGGATCCCGGCTTCCGGAACGGCCCAGGCCACCGGAACCGTCAGACGCACCTCCCGCACCTGGTCGCTCTGCACGTACAACCAGGCGAGCAGCGCCACGAGCACTGAGGCGAGCTTGGCCATGGGATCGGCAAAGATCCGACGGATCCAGTTAGGCACGTCGGCCTCCCGGGAGCCACCAACGCCGCTGGCCCCCCTCGAGCTTCTCGGCGAGCCGCTGCCGCAGGTCGTTCGAGTCCGCGACCGGAGCCAGTTGGCCGCCATCCACCACGGTCACGGTGCCGCGCTCCTCGCTCACGACGAGGCACAGGCCGTCGGTCACCTCGGTGAGCCCGATCGCCGCACGGTGGCGGGTTCCCAGGCTACGGCCCAGCTCCGACGACAGCGTGATCGGCAAGAACACCCCGGCCGCCATGACCCGGTTCGCCCCGATCACCACGGCACCGTCGTGCAACGGGCTGCTGGGATGGAACAACGCCGCGAGCAGCTCGGTCGAGACCAGAGCGTCGAGCCGATTCGCGCCCTCGGTATAGGCCGAAAGACTGCCCGCCCGCTCGAACACGATCAGGGCGCCGATCCGCCGCTGGGCGAGGGCGAAGCAGGCCTTCACAACCTCCTCGAGCACGGGAGCCTGAACCGGTCGATTCGACCGGGTGAAGATCGTGCCCCCTGCGCCGGCCAGCGCGCGACGGATGTCGTCCTGAAACAAAATGAGGACCGCGAGGGCGAGGTACACCGAGAGCGTGTCGAGCACCCAGTGCATCGCCGACAAGCCGCTCAGATCGGAGATGACGTAGAGCATTCCGAGGATC
>CANLGQ010000256.1 GCA_947490265.1 Pseudomonadota bacterium
GGCGAACGCCACGTCGAGTTGACCGTCGTCCTTCAGGACGTGCTGACAGAACCGGGGCCACGCGTTGCCCAGCACCGAGACCACCCCGCCGAGCTGGCGGACCTTCCGGAGCTGGGGGAGCAGGGCGTCGCCACCGGCATAGACCGCACCGGGATCCGCCGCGCTGAGCCGTTGCAAGCGAAAAGCGTCGCCCGAGCTGTCGTGCAGGCCGTCGAGGATACCCGCCTTGCGCAGCGCGAGGTATCGCTCGACCGACAGCGTCGACGGGACGTGATCCGGCTCGTGCGCGGCGAGGACGGGGAGCTTGGCATGTTCGGCGATCGAGCGGTACCATGCCTCGACCACGTCGTCGTCGAGCCGGTAGTACAAGGGCGGGGGGAGGACGATCCCCGAGGCGCCCTGCTCCCGGGCCGCGTCGGTGAGGTAGCGGGTCACCTGGGGGGAAGGGTCCCAGGTGCAGGGGTAAACCGGCCTTCCGGGTGCGGCCTCGAGCACCGTCCGGTGAACCGCCTCCCGCTCGCGGTCGCTGAGGTAGAGGAATTCTCCGGCGGAGGCGGTGGGCACCAGGCCGTCCACGCCTTGCGCCGCGAGCCACAGCACGTGGGCTCGCAGCCGCACCAGGTCCACCTTCCCGCGCGCGTCGAAGGGCGTGAGCGTCGCGACCAGAAACAACACGGGAAGGTTCTCCGCAGGCACCGGGTCGGTAGATCGGCCCCGCGTTGACTTCGGGGGTCGTGTCCACAAAGATGGCACGGGCCGTCGGCCGGGGAGCGCATCGCCCCCACCGCGCCCGCGAGAGGTTGTCGATGGTCAAGGTTGTTCCGTGGGTGTCGCGCGCGATCGTCGGAGTCGGTTGGGTGGCTGCATTGGGGCACCCCGCGCGCGCGGAAGCGGCGCGGGTGAAGGTCGCGTCTGCAATCGCCAGCTCGTCCTTCCCCGCGTCGGATGATGCAAACTACGACCCGAAGCAGGTCATCGACGGAAAGGCCGGTACCGCTTGGGTAGAAGGCGACCCGGGCGGCGGGCTCGGGGCCTGGCTGGAGCTCGACCTCGGCGGCACCAAGGCCGTGAAGCGGATCGACCTCTGGGGCGGCCTGTGGGCCTCCACCGAGTATTGGGGCCGCGGCAACCGGCCGAAGAGCCTCGAGGTCAAGTGGAGCGACGGAACCGTCGTCGAGTTTCCGTTGACCGACGCGCAGACGATCCAGGTCCTGAACCTGCCGGCACCGGTGAACACCGCTTCGATCCGGTTCAAGATCAAGGCGATGTACAACGGCACGACCTGGCAGGACACCGGGATCTCCGAGATCATGGTCTACGACACCGCGCCCGACGAGTCGGTGGTTCCTACCCTCGTCACCGCGAGCTCGTTCACCGCACCCGATGGGGACAGCACCTACGACCCGAAGAATGTGGCCGATCTCCTGGTCGACACGAGCTGGTGCGAGGGCAACAAGGAGGGCGACGGCACCGGGGAGTGGCTCGAGTTTCAGCTCGGAAGTACCCGGAACTTGTCTTCGATTAACCTGGTTAATGGCCTTGCCGCCAGCATCTCCATCTTCATGAGCGCCAACCGCGCGACGGCGGCGACGCTCTCCTTCTCCGACGGCAGCACCACGCCGATCGTCATTAAGAACAGCTACACGCTTCAGTCCATCCCGTTCCCCGCCAAGTCGACCTCGAGCGTCAAGATTACGTTCACCACGGTCGCCAAGGGCAAAGAATTCAACGACCTGTGCATTTCTGAGGCATACTTCAAGTAGGTGACCGGGGCTGAATCCGCCTCGGGGGAGTCTATATGCGTCTTGGGTTGCCCGGTTCGTTGATCTTCTTGTTGGTTCCGGCGTGCGGCTTGGAACAAAACCTTGCCGCCCAGAACGGGAGCGACGACTGGTCGCAGGCGCCGAACAACGAGGTCGACATCCTGTTCGTGGTCGACAACTCGTTCTCGATGGAGGAAGAGCAAGCCGCTTTGGCCTTGGGTTTTCCGCAATTCATCGGCGGCCTCGACGGCACGAACACCGACTTTCATCTCGGCGTCATCTCGACCTCGTTCGACTACGACGACGACGCGCGCGGCCTGCTGATCGGCGAGCCCCCGTACCTCACGAACTCCGACGACTTCGAGCAGGGTTTCCTCGATCGGGTCGGCATCGGGATCAACGGGTCCGACAAGGAGAAGGGCCTGGAGGCGGCGGAGTACGCGGTGTCTCCCGCGCTGCAGGCCGATCCGATGGGCCGAAATTTCGGTTTCATCCGGCCCGAAGCCCAGCTCCTGATCGTCATCGTGAGCGATGAAGAGGACTGCTCGGACGGGTTCGCGCTCGAGGGCCAGCCGGCCGAGACCTGCTACAGCTCGATGGAGTCGCTCACGCCCGTGGAGCACTTCGTCGACGTGTTTCAGAACATGAAGACGAACCCGGACTACTTCCAGTTGGCTTCGGTGGTCGGGCTCGACGGGAACTGTCCCGACGCGTATCCAGGCACCCGCTACATGGAGGTGTCGGGGTACACCCACGGAGTGGTGGGCAACATCTGCTCGGCGGACTGGTCCGAGATCATGTACAAGGTCGGCCTGAATGCCACCACTGTAAAGGCATCCTTTACCCTTACGAATGCCGCCATCGACGACGAGACGCTGCAGGTCTTCGTGGATGCGGACGGGACCGACAACGAGCCGGCGAACGAGAACGCCGACGACGTAGAGGTCCAGCGGAGCGAGACCGACGGCTGGACCTACGACTCGAGTGTTCCGGCGATTGTGTTCCATGGCCCGGCGATCCCGGTTCGCGGCGCGACGATCTCCGCGATCTACACGATCGATCCCAACGGACCGTCTGACTGATCTCGCTCGGAGCGCGTCTACTGAGATTGCGCCGCGAGGGGAAGCAAGTTTGGCACCAACGTGGCGAGTCCTTGCAGGGTCCGCACCGCCTCGGGGGCGTCCGGGATGCGCCAGGTGGGAAGGCCCGCCTGGGCACCGAGGCGGTCGGCCGCCGCCCCGTCGAGTTGCGCTGCGGCGACCGCGGCCTCCCGGGCGGCGAGCAGGGCTCGAACCCACGCCTCGGCCTGCGGAACTCCGGCGATGCGGGCGGCGAGCTCGGCGGGGCCCAGGGCGGCCGGTGCCGGCGCCGCGACCCGGGTGACGATCAGGCCCGCGAGGGTCCGCCCCCGGTCGGAGAGCGCGTCGAGGAAACCGTCGAGGTCGGTTCGCTCCGGGGCGTGGGCGTTGAGGACGAGCAGGTAGCGCGCGCGGTCGAGCAGCGCGCGAACTTGCGTCCCGCGCTCCCGAAAGTGGGCAGACAGGCCGGAGATCAGGCGCATGAACTCGCGGATGTCGCCCATGGTGGTGGCCCCGGCCACCCGCTCCAGCAGCGCGAGGGCGCGCCGGGTGGCGAGACCCAGGATTCCGCCGCCCGGCTCGGCGAGCGCGCCGAAGACCGAGCGATCGAACACCGCTTGCACCCGGTCCGGCGCGTCGAGGAAATCCAGCAAGTGTTGGGTGGGCGGCGTGTCGAGGACGACGACATCCCAGGTTCCCGCCTCGACGAGCTCGGTGAGCTTCTCCATCGCCATGTACTCGTGGGCCCCGGTGAGCCGGGTCGAGATCGCGCGATAGTACCGGTTGGCGAGCAATCGCTCCGCGGTCTCCGGGTCGGGAGAGTAGCGGCGGACCACCGCATCGAAGGTGGCGGTGTGATCGAGCATCAGCGCAGACAGGGTGCCGGGGAAGCCGAGTCCCTCGAGCGGGACCGGGGTGGGGTCGGTTCCGTGGAGCGGCAGGTGCAGTGCGTTCGCGAGCCGCCGCGCCGGGTCGATGGTCAGGACCACGGCCCGACGGCCCGCGGCGGCGTGGGCGAGGCCCAACGTTGCGGCGGTCGTCGTCTTTCCGGAGCCACCCAGCCCGCAGCAGAGGTCGATTCGGGTCAAACGCCCTCCAGTCTCTCGGCGAGTCGGGCGACGAGCCGACGGGGGTTGTGCGGGTCGAGTCGGGGAACCCGATGTACCGGGACGGCTCCGGCAAGCGCCTGGATCGACGACGCTAGGTGCTCCCCGACCTCGGCCTGAACCCGCATCCCCTCGCGGGTCGTGCGCAGGAGGCGTGCCCAGTCTGGCGCCGAGCGGGCGAGCGCGGTTTGCACCTCGTCGGCTCCGGAAGTGGGAAAACCGGGGTCGACCCATTGATTCAAGATCACCGCACCCAGGGTTCGGTCGGCGCCGAGACCCGCGACGAGCTCGAGGGTCTCGTGGACCGGCAGCTCTTCGGGCAGTGTCACGGGAACAATGGCGGTCTTCACCGGATCGGAGAGGAAGCGCGCGATGATCGCCGACAGGTCGTGAAACGGTCCGCCCCCTGTCATGTCCGACATCGCGCGGGCCGAGGCGAGCAGGGTCAAGCCGTGGCCGGTCGCCGGACCGTCGAGGATCACGAGGTCGTAGCGGGGCTCGTGCTCCCGGGGCTCGGTCAGGAGGTTCTCGACCTTCCCGAGCTGAACGAGGTCCTGAAAGCCGGGCACCGCGTCGAGGAACGCGCTCGTGATCCGGGAGCCGAAGACGAGTCGGAGGAGGCCGCCCATGGCCAGCTTCCGGCGTCCGAAGTCGGCGACGGCCTCAGGGGCGGTGAGCCCGCGCAGATCGATGCGGCCGACCGTTCGGGGCTCGTAGGTGCGGCCGGTCAGGCCGAAGAGCGGTGGAATCGCGGCGAGGCCCGCGAGCTCGACCACGCACACCCGCCGACCCGTGCGGCCGGCCGCCAACGCGAGGGCCCCCGACAGGGTCGATCGCCCCACGCCCCCCTTGCCGGTGATGACGAGAAGGCGACGATCGAAGAGGCTCAAGCCCCCTCCTGTGGCGGCTCGGGCTCTGGGTCCGGACGGGTGCGAACCGGCGCATGCTTGAGCGCGGCGAGCACC
>CANLGQ010000257.1 GCA_947490265.1 Pseudomonadota bacterium
CCGTCTTTGTCGACGATCCACAGCTCGGCGTCGGGATCGTCGTAGCAGTCTCCGGTGGAGATGACGAAGACGATCCAGTTCCCATCGGGAGAAAACGAGGGGTAGCACACCCGACTCGGGGCCGGGGGATCGTAGATCGTGCGGGGCGCGTCGAACGCGCCGTCGCCCAGGTGGTCCATCAGGGAGAGGCGCGTGTGGGAGCTGAGGAAGACGTCCGAGGTGTGCCCGTCGGACTGGGCGAAAGCGAGCCGACTGTCGTCGGGCGACCAGTCCGGCATGGTCACGTCGCTGTTCGCCCGCACCGTCCCGAGGACCGCTCCGGTGGCGGCGTCGTGGAGCGTCAGCGTCCCGGCCAGGGTGGCGAGGAGGAACCGATCATCGGGGGAGAACGTCTTGAAATTCGCGGCCTGACCGGAGCCGTAGGGGATGATGTCGCTGCCATCCGCCACTTGCTTCACGCCGAGTCCGCCGTCTCCTCCGTCGTAGGTGAATGCGATCTTTCCGCCCTTGGAAATAACGTGACAACCAAGGCAATGCCCGGTTTCAGCCGCGGTGAGAAACGGCTGGGCGACGCCCCCGAATGGGATCTCGACCAAGCCGGATTCCGAGGTGGACCAGTAGATGATCGAGCCCTCGGCGTCCATCCGGTTCACGTGCAACGTGAGCGGTCCCTCTTCGACCAACTCCCCGTAGGTGTTGACCCCGCGCAGGGTGGCGCTCACCGTTCCGCCGGCGTTCGTGGCTGAGATACGCGCCCACAGCTCGCCATCGGCGATCCAGCTCGCGTCGGCCGTGTACACGAACGTGCGCGACAAGGGCGAGGCGAGCTCGAGCCGAACTCCAGCGGGGCTGCTGGGAAACCACTGGAAATGAACCGACGGGGTGTTGCGGGGGAACGACACGCCGTCGCTCGGGTACGCCCACAGGCCGGTGGTCGATGTCGCGTTGCCTTCGAAAAGCGCTGGGTCGAGGCCGGCGGGGTTGATGTCCTCCTCGTGAATGACGGTGATGGTGCCTTTCCCCTCCACGCCGTCGAGGCTCGCCACCACCCAGGAGATCCCACCGTTGCTCGTGGAGGGACGAAACACGCCGTCGGACGTGAGCGTGCCCGAGCTCAGGTTGGAGAGCTCCCACGTCACCACGTCGAGCGGGGTCTCCGTTCCATCGGACTCCACCCGAAACGCCGAAAACGGGACGCGGTCCCCGCCCTCCGGACCGGAGGTGATCTCGATCTCCGCGGGTTCGACGCGGATCTCGAACGGGGCGGGCGGCCCGGCGACCCGCTCGACCGGAGGTGCGCTGGACCCACACCCGAGCACGACGACCAACCACATGATGCCGTCCCCCGAACCGTCGGTTAGCTAGCCCATTCGAGGGCAACCGTCATGCACAGGGTCGCGCTGCTCGCTCTGCTCGTCGGTTGCTCGGAGTACGAGGTCTACGAGAAGGAGTACAACGAGCTCTTCGTCCAGGTGGTCGAAGAGCGGCGTTCCGACGTTCTGTTCGTGGTGGACGACTCGGCCTCGATGAGCGAGGAGCAGGCGCTGCTTGCAGCCAATTTTTCGGCGTTTCTCGCGGTGATGGAGAGCGCCGACGCGGACTGGCAGCTCGGCGTCACGACCACCGACATCACCACTTCCACCTCCGGCCTGCTGCGGGGGGGGATCTTCAGCCCCACGAGCCCAGATCTCCTCGTCGCCGTCGCTTCTGCCGTGGCGGTGGGGAGCGCGGGTTCTCGCGACGAGGCCGGCCTCGAAGCGGCTGCACAAGCGGTCGACGGTCGCAACGCAGGATTCGTTCGAGTCGATTCCGACCTGCACGTCGTTGTTTTTTCGGACGAGGATGACGGTTCGGTGGGCGACGTCGGGACGTTCGTGGAGGCCTACACGCGTGCCTCGGGCACGGGGTTGGCTCAGGTTCATGGCGTCGTCGGCGACCTTCCGGCGGGGTGTGCGAGTGGATCCTCGGCCGCCGGCCCGGGGAGCCGCTACGTCGAAGCGATCGCGCTCACCGAAGGCTGGCGCGAGTCCATCTGCACCGCCGACTACTCAGAGCTGCTGGGCCGGGTGGGCCTCTCTGCGGTCGGACTCCCGGAAACGTTCCACCTCCTGGCGGTCCCCCAGCCAGACACGCTGCGGGTGTGGGTCGACGACATCGAGATGTACGCGCGGGAGGTCGACGGCTACACCTACGATGCGGGAGCCAACGCGATCGTTTTCCACGGCCGGGCGGTGCCCCGCCCCGGCATGGAGGTCGGAATCACGTACGAGGTCGCCTCGGGGGCGTGAAGGCGAACTCAGCGTCGGGCTAGCTCCAGCGCAGGATCGCCTTCGGGTGCCGGTCGATCACCGCCTCGAACCGCGCGCGATCCCAGTGCGCCATATCGACCACCGTCTCCTCGCCCCGGGCCAGGATCGTCTCCCAGATGGCCTTCTCGATGCCGTTGCTCTTGTCCTCGAGGAGCCGACGGGTGGTCTCCCACGTCGAGAAGAGCCGGCGACCGACCACGCCTTCCAGCCGGATGCCGTTCATCACGACCCGGTGCAGGTCTTGCACGACGGCATCGCCGTTCTTCACGCCGAAGAGCACCACCGTTCCGCCGCGGCGAACCACCGAGATCGCGTTGTTGACCGAGGGGTTGAAGCCCGCCATCTCCAGCGCCACGTCGACGCCGACCCCGTCGGTGAGCTCCAGGATCTTGCCGCGAAGGGAGGGATCTGCGCTCCACGCGTGTTCCCCGGCCTCAGGGGCGACCACCGCGTCGGCCCCCAGCCGGATGGCCATCGCCGCCCGCGAAGCGTCGGGTTCGACGCCGATCACTTGCCGGGCGCCCAGGCCCTTCGCCACGAGGATCGCGAACTGGCCGATCGCGCCCGTCCCCAGGATCGCGACCGACTGGCCCTTGAGGTCGCGCACCTGGCAAGCGTGCACCGCGTTGCCGAACGGCTCCTGGATCGAGGCGATCTCCGGCCGAATCGCGGCGAGATCGGTGGGCCACAGCGCGCGCTCCGGCAGCTTGACCAGGTCGGCGAAACAGCCGTCCATCGAGATCCCGATGATCTTCTCGTTGCTGCAGACGTGGTACTCGCCACGCCGGCATTGGTAGCATTCTCCGCACACGATGTGCGACTCGGTGGAGACCGTGTCCCCGACCGACACCCGACGCACCGCGGAACCCACCGCGACGACTTCGCCCATCATCTCGTGCCCGAAGATCCGCCGGCTGCCGCCCTCCGCCGCGAGACTGCCGAGGACCATGTCGCCGAACGCCTTGCGACTCCAGATCCCGCGATCCGAGCCGCAGAACCCCGTATAGCGCACCCGAATCAGCACCTGATCGACTTCCCCGGTCGCGATCCGCGGCTCGGGCACGTTCTCCAGTACCATACCGGTAGAACCGTCCCAATCCTCGCGTTTGTTGTCAAAGGTGAGGGCGCGCATGTCGGGCTCCAGGTCGGCCGGCCTTGTATCGCGCGGGGCGTAAGCCGGGCAGTCGGGATACCGGCCCGGGTGCGCGTACCGCTCGGCGACCGATCCTACGACCTGGTGTTTGCGCCGGATTTTTCGGGGCTGCAGCGCGCGATTGCCGCCTTGGGTCCTGGTCGGATCGCGGTCGTGTGCGACACCGGATCTGCCGCGCACCTGGGGTCTCTCGAGGCGGAGATCGGTCGCCACCCCGTCCTGGTGCTACCGGCCGGTGAGGCGACCAAAACCTGGGAACAGGGTGGCGAGGTGCTGGACTGGCTGATCCGGCTGCCCCTCGATCGGAAGGCGATCGTCGTGGCGCTGGGCGGCGGCATGGTCGGAGATCTGGCCGGTTTCTGCGCGGCGGTCGCGCTCCGGGGCGTGCGGTGGGTCGCCGTGCCCACCACCCTGCTCGCGATGGTGGACAGCGCGGTCGGCGGCAAGACCGCCGTCGATCATCCCGCCGGGAAGAACCTCATCGGGGCTTTTCACCAGCCCGCCCTCGGTTGGGCCTCCGCCCACACCCTCTCAACCCTTCCGGAGGCCGAGCGGCGCTCGGGGCTCGGCGAGGTGGTAAAAACCGGGTTGCTAGCTGGTGAGCCGTTGTGGGGGCGCGTTCGACACTGGGACGGCGACCCGGCCGAGCTGTTCGCCCTCGCCGAAGCGTGCGCCGCGTTCAAGGCCGAGGTGGTGGCGGAGGACGAGCACGACCGGGGTCGCCGCGCCCACCTCAACCTCGGCCACACCCTCGGGCATGCCTGGGAGCGCGCCAGTGGGTACGCGCTGCGCCACGGCGAGGCGGTCGCGCTCGGGCTCGTCGCCGAGACGCGCATCGCGGTGTCCCTCGGCCTCGCCACCGAGGGACTTCAACTTGAGATCGTGGAAGTACTCGAGCGGCACGGTCTGCCGGTCAGCCCACCCCCCGTTTCCGACTCTGCGCTGTTGGCGGCGCTGGCGCTGGACAAAAAGGCGGACGGCGATACGTTGGTGATACCTGTCCTCAGGGCGATCGGCGAGGTCGCCATCTGCCGGCTGTCGCCTGCAGAGGCGTTGAGCAGGGCGAGAGTCGGCATTTGACGACCCGTTTCCCGATCTTGCTCGGAGTCGCGCTCGCAGCGTGCGAGGGAGAGCGGGGGGTCGCGCTCCTCCCACCCGACGACGTGGAGCTCCACTGGGACTCCGCGTTCAACGCGGAGGACGATGGCCTCGCCGGTCTCGTTACCGTGGATGTGATGGTCTACGAGTCGCTCTCCGGTGACCCCCTGGAGGGCGTGTCCATCGTGCTCGACTCCGACCTCGCTGCGCTCGTGCGCCCCGAGGCGGTCGCGCCGGCCGACCCCGAAGAGCCCGGCGAGGAGCCCTGCACCCTGGCGGGCTGCCCCGGCGTGGTGTGGGATGCGTGGCGAGACCAGTACCTGGTGATCGAAGCGGGTGCGCTCGATGCCCC
>CANLGQ010000258.1 GCA_947490265.1 Pseudomonadota bacterium
CCTCTCCTCGTCCGGAGTCCAGCGGTCCTCTCCTCCCATCGTCCGGAGTCCAGCGGTCCTTTCCTCCCATCGTCCGGAGTCCAGCGGTCCTCCCCTCCCATCGTCCGGAGTCCAGCGGTCCTCCCCTTCTCCCTCAGGGCCCTCAGGGAGAAGGTGCCGCCGTACTCGGCGGCGGATGAGGGCTCCCCGGAGGATCGGCCCCTCGGTGCTCCCCGGCGTTCGGTAAGGCCGTCAACACCTCCATCTCGATCGGCACCGGCATGAACGTCAACCCAAAGACCATGGCGGTCACGATCGCCACGATCCACGCCCGCATTCCCATCGCAGGCTGGTCAGGAACCGGCAGCGGCCTCCACGCCCCCCCGAGCACCGCGACGGCGGCGAACACCCACCAGCCCTGCCACCACCAGCCGCCGACCACCATCGCGCCCAAGACCACGAACGTGCGCGGCCGCGCCGAGCCAGGATGCACCGCATTGAGCACATGCCCCCCGTCGAGCTGTCCGACCGGCACGAGGTTGGTGGCCGTCAACAGGCAGCCCATCCACGCGCCGAGCGTGGCGGGGTGGTAGCTGTCGTACCGGCCGGGGATGTGCCCGGTGATGAGGAGCCCGAGGATCTTGAGCGCAGGCGGATCGTTGAACACCAGGATGGTGCGCGGCTCGTGGATGGCGTGAAACCAGGCGGGCGGCCCCAGGTCGAGCGCGCGGGACAGCGCGAACCAGAACGGCAGGACGTCTGAGGGGGGCGGAGGCACGCCCGGTCGCATCCAGGGGATGCTGACGGCCACGATGGCGAAGGCCAGGAGCGCGCCGGCGATGGGTCCGGCCGCGCCCATCTCCAACAGCGCTTGGCGGGAGCGTGGCAGGGACCGCAGCCGGATCACCGCCCCGAGCGTTCCGAAACCCGCCGGGAACGGGATGAAAATCGGCGGCGAGAGCTCAAAACCGTGGAGCCGGGCGACGATGTAGTGCCCCGCTTCGTGAACCGCGAGGATGCCGAGGAACGAGAGTGCGAACCACAGAGGATCGAGCCCGGTTCCTTGCCCGTCATCCCAGACGGTGGCGTAGACCCAGTAGACACAGGTGAAGGTCGCCAGGAACCACAGGAGCGCCTGCCGCCACTCCCGGTGGCCATCCTCTTCTGAAGGCAACGATCAGTACGTGGTCTGCCGGACGTGAACTTCGTAGGTCCCGGTGCCTTCGCCGCCAACGATGATCAGGTAGCGCGCGCCGCCGGGGAGCTCGGTCGCGACGTAGCCCTCCTCGTCGTCCTCGTTCGTACGACCGCCGGTGTTGTTCCGGAAGTCGGTCTCGGGGGTGTCGTCGGAGTCCTGCTCGTCGGAGTCCATCCAGGTCGTGTCGTAGGTGCTGATGTACGTGTCCGTGGTCGCGCCCTGCGCGGTGCAGTCGGCGACCTGGATCTGCTCGTAGAGCGAGTCGGGGACGGCCTCGCCGGAGTCGGGGATACCGTCGAGGTCCCAATCGATGTCGCAGGTGACCTCGATCGCGGTGTCCTCGGAGGGCTCGCCGCATGGGGCGAAGGCATCGCCGCTGGAGCCGCCCATGCTCATCATCGTGGAGGAGAGGAACTGCTGGTAGGCGAGATACTCCAGGATCGACGACGGGTAGGTGAAGATCGGCGCCCCGTCGCAGGTCTCGTTGGTGTGCGTCCCGTCGTCGGTCGGCTCGGGCACGAGATCCTCCGGCACAATGGCCACCCAGGGGTTGTCCGGCCCCACAGAGCCGTCGGTGTCGGTGAAGTGGCGCTTCAGCCAGACGGCGACGGGGACGGTTTCGCTCGAGGCCCGGTCCGTCAGGTCCAGCACCCAACGGTCGGTGTCGGGCACGTCCACGCTGCCGGCTTCGGCGACGGTCTCGATCGCGACCGCCTCCAGAAGGTCGCCTTTGCCCGTGATGATCGACCCATCGTCCGGGAGGTCCGGCAGGGTCCAGGCGTCCACCTCGATAGGGGTGGAGCTCTCCTCGACGGTGTAGTTCTGGTCGTCCGCGTCGTTCCAGCGGATGATCGCTCCAACCATGCCGTCGGCGGAAGCCTGCAGCTCTACGAGCGCCTCGTCCCAGGTGATGCCGGTGAGCCTCACGACACTCACGCCGTAGCCGCCCTGCGCGAAGCCGGTAAACTCAAAGCCGGGCGTGTACAAGTACGCGAACTGGTTGGAGCAGGTGATGAGGTCTTCCTCAATCTCACTCGGGTCGTCGGTCGTGCCGCCCTGGTAGAGGTGGTTCACGCCGCGAATGTTGATGCCGCTCTGGTAGCCGTTGGCGCCGTAGTAGGCCCCGGGGCTGTCCGGCGGGGCGGAGATCGTCGTCGCCTCAGCGATCGGCGCGTAGAGGATCGGATCCACGAGTGGGGCGCCGGTGCTGTCGGTGATGCCAGTGGTCAACATGGCGATCTGCCAGGCGACAGCGAGGTTGTCGATCTCCTCGCCGGTGCCTTCATCGATCGAGTCGGTGCCGGTCGTGGAGGATTGCATGATCGCTGCCATGATGGCCGCGGCGCTGCCGGCGCTGTCCGCCTCGGCGCGGTCATAGAGCCAGCGCGCGAACAGGAACTGGGGGCCGTAGGACAGCGTCTCCAGGTTGCCCTCGGCGCCTTCGGCTGCCAAAGGGCCGAGGTGCGGCGCGTCGAGGTACTTCCACACGTCGTCGTAATAAGATGCCGAGAACCCGCACAGATCCGCGCCGAGCGTGCCGAGCGCGTTGATGACCCAGTCTTCCTCGGCCTCAACCTCTGCGGTCGGGTCCTCGGTCGTGGGGATGACGACATGGTAGTTGTAGGAGATCAACGCCGTGAACGACCGCGCGAACTCACCGGCGAGCTGGTAGCCGGTGTACGACTCGACGCTCGCAGCCGCCTCCGCGTTTTGCAATCCCACCGGGTCGGGCGCGTAGACGTAGATGACCTCCTGCTCGTCGCTGCCCGGGTTGCCCATCGAGTTGAACTCCTCGAGGTCCACTTCCGGCTCGGTGTACGACGGCAGCACCTCGTCCGAGTTCTGGGTGTTCAGCGTCATCTTGTTCAAGTACGGGGTGATCACCACGCTGACGCGCCCATCGCCGTTCACGTCCGACTCCTCCCCGTAGAGCGCGCGCAGGTTCGGCACGATGTTCTGGTCGATGATCTCCGCCACGTCCGCCAGGTCACAATTGTCGAAGCCGTTCGCATCGCGGAAGTCCGAGACCTCGACAGTGCCGTCACAGTCGACATCCCAGTCGATGGGGACGTCGGCATCGACCCAGATGGCGACGTTGTCGCCAAGGCCCCAGAGCTTCGTCAAGACGGTAGCGAAAGCGGTTGTGTCTTGCATGCTGGTTCGGACGAAGAACGCCTGCTCCGCCGTCCCAATGTCCGCGTCGGTCAGCACCTCCGAAGGCGGCGGCGCTGCGATCGTGTGCTGCCGCTTGCGGCTCGGGCGCTCGATTTTCGGCGTCGCGACCGGCGGCGTGGGCGGCCCCGCCGGGAAGTACCGCAAGCTGTACCCCAAGTCATCCTCGGTGGTGTTGATGACCACGAGGTAGAACTCCTGGTCGCGGTTGGAGTCGCCCGAGGCGTCCGTCAGCGTGACGTTCGCGATCCCGCTCTCGTCCTCGAACGTCACGACGTCGCCGGGTTCGTCGAACGTCTGCGGGTCGGTCGGCGCGCTGTCGGAGTCGCCCGACTCGCTCGTGTCGGTGTCCGAGTCGGAGTCGGCATCGCTGTCGGCATCGGCGTCGCTGTCGGCGTCGGCGTCGCTGTCGGAGTCCCCGGTCTCCGTGTCGATGACGTTCTCGCCCTGGCCATGCCAGTCCTTGTCTACGGCGTTCGAGCAGGACGTCATACCGACCGTCAGGACCATCAAGAGGGGAACACGGGTCATTCGAATCTCCGGCGCGCGTGCCTGCGCGTCTCGCACGTTACCACAGTCGAGCGGCCCGCGTCCAACATCGTCCAGGAGAGAGCCATCCAACGCGATCCTACGCCGATCCTCGCCCGTCGCGCGGCCCTGATCCGGGCGTTGCGCGCGGTCCTCGACGACCGCGGCTTCCTGGAAGTCCAGACCCCGCTCCTCGTCCCCGGGACCTGTCCCGACCGCGCGATCGAGAGCTTTGAGGTCCCCGGCGCGGGTGAGGCGCGAGGCGAATCGGGCTACCTCGTGTCGTCGACCGAGTACCAACTCAAACGGTTGTACGCCGAAGGTGTGCCGGCGGCCTACACCCTGGGCCCCAACTTCCGGCGCGGGGACCTCGGGCAGTTCCACAACCCCGAGTTCACGATGCTTGAGTGGGGTCGGGCCGGTGCGACCATGGCGGAGGTCGAGGCCGAGGCCGAAGCGCTCGTGCGCGCCGCAGCCGTCGCCGTTGGCGCGCCGATCCCCGGAACCTTCGCCCGCGTGGACCTCCGCGACCTGCTCGCCGCCGTGTTCGGCCAGCCCATCCGCGCCTGGATCGAGATCGAGTACATCGCCGGCCCGTTCGCCCCCAACGACGATGCCCAGTACGCCTGGGTCATCGACCGCGCGCTCGCCACCCTGAACTCGGCGCTTCCCACCTGGATCGTCGGCTGGCCCGCGCGCATGACCGCCTCCGCCGGACTCGACCCCGCCGACCCCACCGTCACCCTCCGCAGCGAGCTCTACTGGCGCGGGCTGGAGCTCGCCGACGGTTTTCCCTTCTGCAACGACGCCGCCTGGCAGCGCGCCCGCACCCGCGAGGAGAACGCGATCCGAGCGGCGTTGGGACAAGTGCCGATCCGCGAGGACATACGCTTCCTGGAGGCGGTCGCGCAGCTCCCCACCGGCGCGGGGATGGCGATGGGCGTCGACCGGCTCTGCCTCGCGCTGTTGGGCGGCGAGCGGTTGACCGACGTGATGTCGTTCGGGTGGGGGGGGCGGTAGGGGCTTTTTGGGCG
>CANLGQ010000259.1 GCA_947490265.1 Pseudomonadota bacterium
CGCGTCGCAACTACAACGACGACGGCAACATCTGGTGGTCGCCGGTGCCAACCGAGTGGTCGGAGCTCGGGCTCGGTGCGTACCGCGTGCGCCGCGTCTCCGTGGCGGGGGTCTGGCACGCCGTCACCGGCCCGCCGTCGAAGCCGTGGAGCCTCTACGACCTGATCACGAAGCGGTCGAGCGACATCCTCACCGATCCCCTCCTGCGCGACGCACCCGTGGACCTCACGGCGATGCGGCGCGTGGCCTGACCTTTCTCGATCCAACCCTCACCCCCGGACACCCACATGGACCTCTCCACCGTCACCCTCCCCGACTGGCTCACTCCCAACCTCCGCAACCTGATGGAGACCGCGCAGCGCACGTTCGGACGCCACACCGGCTCCTTCAAGAAGGCGTGGGTGCGCGACGCGATGCTCAACGCGCTCGACACGCTCGAAAGCCTCGATCGCGAGACCTTGTGCGTGCCACACCACCACCGAGCGGCGATCCTCGACATGCTCATCGAAGCGATCTGGAGCCTCCATTTCAAACGGGAGGAGCCGACGAGCGGCCAGCTCGCAGCGGCCCTCGGGAAGCTGCGGCGCGCGAGCGGCGGTCTCGGTCGGCTATCCGCCGAACGCGCCTGACCGCGGAATACGCGATGCGCGCGCTCGAACTGTTCGCTGGTACCGGAGGTGCGGCGCTCGGCCTGCACCGCGCCGGGTTCGAGCACGTCGCCGCCGTCGAGAGAAACGCCGCTGCGGCCGACACCCTTCGAGCTGCGGGGTTCCCCGCCGTGGCAGCCGACGTCCGCTCGGTGGACTTCGCCGCCTGGCGCGCCGGTGTCGATCTGCTTTGGGCCTCACCCCCGTGTCAGCCCGGCAGCATCGCCGGGAAGCGGCTCGGCGCTGGCGACGAGCGCGACGGCTGGCCGGTGACGTTGCGCGCCATCGACGCCTGCCGTCCGACGTGGTTCCTGGCGGAGAACGTACTCGGTTGGTCGTACCACGCGGATCGGTGCGGCGGTGACGCGGTCGCCTGCCCGGCGTGTGACCTCGCCCGCATCCAACTCGCGCTCGCGACACGGTTCGCCTTCTCGGGGACGTGGCTGCTCGACGCCGCCGACTACGGCGTGCCCCAGAACCGTCGGCGACTGGTTGTATGGGGCGGGCCGCTCCCCCTCGCCGACGAGGGGCCGACGCCCACCCACGCGCATCCGGCCGCTGCCGAGGTCCGGGGCCTTGAACCGTGGATCACGATGGGCGATGCCATCGGCGAGACGTTGCACCGAGGCACCTGCGAACGCCGGCTCTGCTACCCGTGCGAGTAGAACCACGGGCGCGCGTGTAGCGAGCGGTGGCGCCTGGAAGCTCCGGCCCCAACGGTCACGACCACGGACGAGAAGGGCACCCGCGCCAACGGCCTCGCCGGTTGGACGTTCAACGGTGGCCCCGACCGAGCCTCCGACGCGGCTTTTCTCGTCGCCGGAATCCGCCGAATCGACGTAGCCGAGGGGCTTAAGCTCCAGGGTTTCCCCGCGGACTGGCCGCTCCAGGGCACCGTCCACGACCGCTACACCCAGGTCGGGAACGCCGTCCCGCCCGCGCTCGCGGAGGCGTGCGCCCGGCTGGTCGCGGGGGCCCATCGCGCGTGGACCACCTTGCAGGCTGGCGGCCTCGACTCGCCCGACCTCACGGACGTGCTTCGGCGTCACCGGCTCACCGTGCCCGCCCACCTTGGAGCAACGCCATGAAGCCCTGCCCCTGTTCGCAGCCGATGCCCGCTCCCGGCACGCAGAAGGCGACCGCTCGGCTCCGCCTCGACCACCACGCGCTTCGCCGTGAGCTGGGTGGACAGCCCGAGATCCGGGAGGCTATGACCGCGAAGGCGTCGGGTCGTCCATCCGCGAATGTGTCGGTCCTATGGGGCTACTTCACCAAGGCCGTTTACAAATCGGGTGACCTTCCGTGGCTCGCCACGAGGGAGGCGATGCAAAACTCGACGGATGCCGTGAAAGCCGCGATCAAGGCCCGGAAGCTGAAGCCCGACGACGGGTATTTCGCGGTCTCGTGGGACGCGGCCGAGCGCGCCTTGACGTTCGCAGACAATGGCGTTGGTATGGACGCGGACACCATCATCAGCAAGTTCCTGTCCATCGGCGAGAGTGGGAAGCGAGACGCCGTGAACTCGGGGGAGGCGGCCGGCGGGTTCGGCGTCGCGAAGGCCGTAATTCTCGGGGTCAGCCGCTCGTTCAAGTGGCGGATGCACACGCGCGACAACCTCGCCGTCGCCGACGGTGCTGACGCCGAGGTGCAGGTCTACGATGCCGAGCGTCGCGACGGCACCCTGCTCACCGTCTACGATATCGATCCCGACTTCGTCCGCTACTGGGATCGTGCTCGCGGCGTCTACGTTGGCATCGAGGACCGTCTCAAGGAGCTGCTCGCCGCCAACGACCTCCCCGGCATCCGACTGACCTTCAACGGCGCCGAGGTGAAGCCGATGTTCAGCCGCCGGGGCGGCTCCCGCGTGAACGTCGAGGGATCGTGGGGCGAAGGCACGACGGCCGCAGTGAAGGCGTACCGGCGGGCTCCCGGGGACCGCGGCGGGGCGTACTACCTGCGGCTCGGTGGCTTGTTCCAGGTGAAGGTTCCTTCGCAACGAGGCGGCCTGAAAGCCGATGTCGTGGTGGATTTTTCAACGACCGTCCGACCTGGGGCGCGCGGCTACCCGATGAATGCAGCTCGCGACGGCCTCCAGGACCAGGCCGCGTGGACGTTCTCCGACGTCGTCGACGAGGTGGAGCGCGAAAACGAGTCGGTGGGCAAGAGCGAGGAGGACGAGTGGATCGATCCGGAGGGCGACGACGACACCGGCGGCACCGAGATCGCCGACCAGATGGCGGAGGCGTTCGGGGACGCCGACGTGCAGCGAGCCATCGCCGAGGCAGCGGGCGGGATTCGCGACTTCTACGGGGCGCAAGCCAAGTACAGCGGCGTCGAGGAAGCCATCGCCTCAGCGGCGCCGCGCGGGACGAAGGCCGTCGCCGACGGTGACGCTCCCGAGCGCGGCTGGGTGCTCCCCGCTGGGATGGAGATCGCCGCGGGCGGCGGGGGCATCGCCGACGACATCGCAGCGCCGTCCGACGTGCAGGCGGCGACCGTGATCCGAAGGATGCTGAGCGACGCCGACGAGCAGGGCAAGGCCGCCGGGGGTGTCCGTATCGTGATCGTGACCGACCAGGTCGACCAGGCGCTCCGTCGCGCGGAGGCCGGGCAGCCGCTCGACGGGTGGCAGACCCAGGCCGTCGAGGCCGCGATCGATCGGGCGGCCGACGCCGCGCTCGCGCCGGGTGGCGGCGGGCTCATCCAGGCCGTCGCCGTCTCAAAGGCGACGACCGAGCTCGACGCGATCACCCCGTCGTGGGCCAAGCAGCTCGACAAGGTGGAGCGTCGGATCAAGAACCCGTTCGGCCGCTTCGCCGGGATGCGGATCAGCAAGAAGACCTACGACCGGGACCGCGCCAGGCGCTTTCGGAAGAACTACGCGAAGTGGGTGCCTTTTCTGCTCACCTGGGACGGCACGCTGAGGATGGTCGCGACCGAGGCCCGCATCCGGCGCTCGTTCCGCCCCGGGTTCGTGCTCGACGACAACGTCGTGGGTGAGGCCGTCGAACGGCCGGGCGGACGGCGCTTCGTGTTCATCCACCCTGACCGGATGGCTCAGGTGGTGAAAGCTCACAGAGAGAGACCCTTGGCGCTCGCTGCCTTCTTGCACGGGGTCGCCGTCCACGAGCTGACACACCTCGATGGAAAAATGGGGGACGGACACGACGAAGAATTTGTTTCGAGGCGGGAAGATCTCGGAGCCGCGACGGCGCACCTGCTCCCTGCCATCGCCGTGCTCGCGACGAAGCTGCTGCGGCTCCCCGAGCGGGAGACCGACGAGACCCGGCGGATCGCGAAGCTGGAGAAGCAGCTCGCGGCGGCTCGGGACGCCGTGAAGGCCGAGAAGGCGGCGAACGCGGCCCTCGTCCGGGAGCGGGAACGAACGGCGCGGGTGCCGGCGTCGCCGACGCTCACGCCGCTGGTGTCGGCGTCGTCCTCGGCCGAGCGGCTCCTCGAGGTGGCCATCGGCGCTCTCCGAGCGCGGCCGCCGGCGGGCGTCGAGGTCGCGTACATCGACGGGTTCCTCGCGCGGAACCGGCGGGCGTTGTTGGGGATCGTGCGGGGGGCGTTTCCGGCGGGCTGATCGCCCGCTGGGAGTGCGCTGTGGCTCGGCGAACGTGCTCTGGTGCGGTCCAGCGGGCGAAAACCCCGTCAGGGGCGTAGGATAGGGTTAGCTGGCGTTCGACCTTTGGTACTCCGGTGTTCGCGGGCGAGCTTGTTTCCCGACCTCGGCCACGGCTGCAACCACCGCCCGCGGTAGCTCCTCGGCGTCCCTCTGCCGCAGCCAGCGCGTGGCAGCCTCCGTCGGGCCGCTCCCCGGGCCAGTGCAGCACGCCACCGACGAACCCGGTAGTCGGCGGCCGGCCCGCCCCTGGCGCGTCCCAAGCCGGGAGCACAAGAAGGCGCTCCGTGGTACTGATCCAGCTCCCCCTCGGACGCCCATGCCAATCCCGCTTGACTTCGGCGCTTCCGAGCAGATCGCGTCCAGCGGAATCCGCCGCGCATGACGCCCGACTGGCCCGCCGACGGGGAGCCTCCAGGTGGAGCGGAGGCCCCGCCCGAAGGTCGCTGTTTCATCCCGAGCATTCGGGCCAGTCTGGGTGCAAAGCTTGAGCGCTTGCTGCAGCGGCCGGTCATCGGGAAAGTGGCGAACGCACCAGCGGCTCCGAACGACGACGACGACGATGCCGGGGAGCAGGCGGAAGGCGACGATGTTTTCGGC
>CANLGQ010000260.1 GCA_947490265.1 Pseudomonadota bacterium
CCGCCCACGTCCACATGTCCGCGACGGCGGCCAGCGTCTGGTAGATCGTCGACTCCGCGTACTTCTCGCGCCAGCGGCCCGAGACCTTCGCCACGTTGCCGGTCGTCATCGCCGACCCAGGCACCACGTCGGTGGGCGCGAGGCCGAGCACGCCCCGGAGGCCCTTGAACCAGCGGTTCATGCTCGCGGTGAGGTTCTTGCGGGTGTTCGCGGCGACCCCCCGCGTGCCGATCTTCCAGCGGACCCAGGCGAGCGCGACGTGCTCCAGGTTCGAGTCCGCCGGTTTCGCGGGCGCGGTCGGGGACTCCCACCACCCCCTCGTACGCAGGGCCTCCTCGACCTCTGCGATGACGCGGGACTTCTCGGCGGTCGTGACCACCGGGCCGCGCTGCTTGCGCACGCGCGTTCCGTCGCCCTGCTCCTCCCACTGCCTCCAGCGCAGCCGCCAAGTGCCGTTGCCGAGGTTCAGTTCGCTGATGCCGAACGGGTTCCGCTCCTTCTTCGAGCCCGCGTCCGACTTCGTCTTCGCCATGGGAGAAGTCCTCCTCCCGATACTACGCCGCGTGACAGGTTTGTGACATCACGGAGGAGAAGAAGATCGTACTACCGGCCTGTACCCGACGCTTTCGCGAGTTTCAGACGTTGAAGCGGAAGTGCATGATGTCCCCGTCCTGCACCGTATACTCCCGCCCTTCGATTCGAAGCTTGCCCACCTGCTTCAACGCCGCCTCCGAGCCGAGGGCCACCAGGTCGGGGATCGAATACACCTCCGCCTTGATGAAGCCCTTTTCGAAGTCGGTGTGGATGACCCCGGCGGCCTCCGGCGCCTTCGCCCCGGCCCGGATCGTCCAGGCGCGGATCTCCTTCTCCCCGGCCGTAAAGTACGTTTGCAGGCCGAGCATGTGGTAGGTCGCCCGGGCGAGCCGCGCCAGCCCCGACTCGTCCACCCCGAGGTCGGCCAGGAAGGCCAACCGATCGGCCTCGTCGAGCTCAGCGATCTCCGCCTCGACCTTGGCGCACAGCACCACGACCTCGGCCGCGGTCTCCGCCGCGATCCGGCGGACCGTCTTGACGTAATGATTGTCTGCCCTCAAGCCGGCCTCATCGACGTTGCACACAAAGAGCATCGGACGGCCGGTGATCATCTGGGATTGGCGGACCGACTCCAGCTCCTCGTCGGTCCAGGCTCCGGTTCGGACCGCCTGATTGGCCGTGAGGCAGGCGACGATCTTCTCGGCGACGTCGCGGTGGAACGAGGCCTCCTTGTCGCCGCCTTTGGACTGCTTCCGGTACTTGTCGAGCCGGCGCTCTGCGCTGTCGAGGTCGGCGAAGATCAGCTCGATCCCGATGGTCTCGATGTCGCGAGCCGGGTCGATGGTGCCATCGACGTGGGTGACGTCGGGATCGTCGAAGCAGCGCACCACCTGGATGACCGCGTCGACCGACCGGATATGGCCGAGGAACTGGTTTCCGAGCCCTTCGCCCTTGCTGGCACCGCGCACCAGGCCAGCGATGTCGACGATCTCGACCGCGGCGGGGATCACCTTCTGGGTCTTGATTTTCGACTGGATGAGCGCCAACCGCGCGTCGGGCACCGGCACGATCCCGACGTTGGGCTCGATCGTGCAGAACGGGTAGTTCGCGGCCTCCGCGCCCGCGGCCGTCAGCGCGTTGAACAAAGTGCTCTTTCCGACGTTCGGCAAACCCACGATCCCAGCCTGCAGCGCCATTTCTTCTCCCGGCCGCCTGCTAACTCGAAGCGCTTGCCACCGGGCGCCGGGCGAGCAAGACCGCGATCGCCATCGCGCCGGCGATGGGGAGGCCCACGCCGAGGCCGAACGTCGCCGACACCCAGGCTTCCTTCATCCCCTGCTCGCGAATGGCCTCGCGGACGTCGGGCGGCACCCCCTCGAGGGCGGCATCCACGCTCGACGTGCCGACGACCGTTCCAATGAGCCCGATCCCCGCGACCCCGAGCCCGGCCACGATCCCGAACGCGGCGAGCCCGCCGACGATCCGGCGCCCGGTCCCCCCAGGGACGACCGCCGCGGCCAGCACCGCGATCAGGGAGAGCGGGCCGAGCAGCAGGCCGAGCGCCAGGATCGGGTACATCCACACCCCGCCCATCTGAAACCACGCCCCCAGCCCCATCGCCGCCCCTCTTCAGCCTGGATACCCGTTGCGCCATGGACCTCTACCACGCGCTCACGTCCCGGCGTACCACCCAGCGCTTCCGGGAAGGCCCGATCGACGAAGCGGCGCTTCTGCGGGCGCTCGGCGCCGCCCGATTCGCCCCGAACCACAAGGCCACCTGGCCCTGGCGCTTCGTGCTCGCCGGGCCGGAGACCCGACAGGTGATCTTCGCCGCCGGACTGCGCCTGAAAGCAGAGAAACGCGGCTTCTCCCCCGAGCTCGAGGCGGCGGTTCGGCGCGACCTGCTCGCCCCCGACCGCTTGGTGGTGGTGGTGCAGCGGCTCGCGGACGACGAAAACCGGCGCACCGAGGACTATGCGGCATGCAGCTGCGTCGTGTACGCGCTCCTGCTGGCGCTCCACGCCGAAGGGATCGGTTCGAAGTGGGGAACCGGCGCGACCTTGCGCGACCCGACGGTGCTCGCCGCCCTGGGGGTCGACGCCACCCGCGAGCGGATCGTCGGGTTCGTCTGGGCGGGCCAACCGGCGGTCGCCTCCGAGGCGCCCCCCCGCCCGCCCCTGGCCGAGCGCCTGACCGTCACCGCTTGACCCGGCCGACCCCGAGCCGGATCGCGTCGCAGCCAAACCGCTCCCGCACCGAGTCGATCGCCCGGTGCACGGGTACCGGCTGCTTTCCGAGCGGCAGGGTGAGCTGAGGCGGTGGCCGCACCAGGTTCGAGAGACCCACGCCGAGGAGCCGGATCGCCTGGCCCGACCACGCCTCGGAGAACAGCTCGCGGACGACCTCGAAGACCCGCGCCTCGGTGTGGGTGGGCTGGATCGTGCGCGAGCGGAGCCAGGTGTGGAAGTCCGCCCGGCGGATCTTGAGCTCCACGGTTCGGGCCAGAGCCCCCCGCTGTCGGGCGCGCCACGCGACCCGCTCGGAGAGCGCGCGGAGCTGGTCTTCGAGCACCCGGGGATCGCGGATGTCGCGCCCGAAGGTGCGCTCGTTCGAGAGCGTGCCGGTCGCCCCGAGGGAATCGTGCTCGTGAAACGCCAGTTGATCGCGGCCGAGCACCGTCGCCTCGGTGGGGCACAGCGCGGCCCGAACGGCTACGGCGATGCGCGAGAAGCTGGCTTCGATCGCTGGCCGAACCGCCAACAGGTCGCCGAGGGTGTGGACCCCGGCGGCCACCAGCTTCTGCTCGGCCACGGGCCCGATCCCTGGGAAGCGCCGAACCGGAAAGCCACCTGCGAAGGCAACTTCACCGCCGGCCGGGACGAGAAGCACCCCCGCCGGCTTGGCCCGCGCGCTCGCCATCTTGGCGACGGGTCGGGTGGCGCCGATCCCTACGCTCGCCGGCAGCCCCACCTCGGACTGAACCGCCTCACGGAGCTGGCGCACGATCCGCTCGATGGTCGCCTCGTCGGTCGGGTCGCCAGCCCGACGGTACAGACCTTCGCAGCCGCGAAAGTCGAGGAAGAACTCGTCGATGCTCGCGGTCTGAACGACCGGACAGTAGCGATCGATCACTGCGCGCACCCGCCGCGCATAGGGGCCGTAGGTGTCGTGCCGGGGCGGTACGACGACCGCGTGGGGAGCCTTGCGCAGCGCGTCGGCCATCGACATCCCCGCGTGGACCCCGAGCGGTCGCACCTCGTAGGAGGCTGAGGTGACGACTCCGCGTTTCCCCGGGCCACCTCCGACAATCACCGGCTTTCCGACCAGGCTGGGGTCGAGCAGTCGTTCGACCGAGACGAAGAAGGTGTCGAGATCGAGGCAGGCGATCCGGGACTGGGGCGGCATGCGGGGCTCCGCACGGTGAACGTCTGTTCATACCGCCGACCACCCCCTGGCGTCAACTCATCGTCGGCATACTGTCGAGGTCGTCGTCGAGACGGATCTGGGAGACCACCGCGGACAAAAACTGGCGGCGATCCGAGGTGACCCGGCCATCGGTGCGCATGGCGGAGACATCCATGTACACCCCCATCTCTTCGAACCCCATGGATCGGTACATGGCGATCGAGCTGTGGTGGGCGATCGAGACCCGGAGCACGACCTGGCTGAACCGAGCGCCGTCGATGAGCCGGAGGCGCTCCCGCACGAGCGTTCGGCCGAGCGCCCGGCCGCGCCAGCGCTCCAAGACCCCGAGCTCGGCAAGGTAGAAGGTGTGGGCGATCGGGAGGAGTCCCGTCAGCTCCTTGGCGACCGGCTCCTTCGCGGAGAGCGGAATCGCGATCCCGAAGCCCACGACCTCGTCGATTCCGCGCGTGGCGACCAGCGAGACATTGTTCGCGGTAGAGGTGAGCTTCTGGTACACGCCCTCGGCTTCGCTCGGGTAGAAGCGCTCGTTGTAGGGTGCCCCAGAAAAGATCGTCTGGTAGGCGCCGATGAAGCCAGCCCGCCAGGTCGCGACGTCTTCCGGGGTGCAGATCCGGCGGACGACGACGCCGTCCGGCAATTCGGTGATCATGGATCCCATCATGCCCCCCGGGGGCGGCCTGTTCAAGCCAGCCGAGCCTGGGCCACCAAGTGGTCGGGCCCCCGACGCCACCACGCGACCGAAAGAGCTGCTCCCTCCAGGTACGGCGTGGCGTCGGGCCCGAGCTCGACGTCGGCCCGGCCCTCGCCCAACGACACCACCCGCACCTGGGCGGGGGGCAGGGCCAGCCCGGTGCCGAGCGCC
>CANLGQ010000261.1 GCA_947490265.1 Pseudomonadota bacterium
CCCGCGGTGCCGCGGCCGAACGTCGAGGGTGAGGCCCTGCTCGGTGCCGGTCGGGTTCGGCGGCACGTCGGGCGGGAGGGGCGGCAGAAAGGGGGGCGGACCGCGGTGATTCCAGACGCCGACCAGCGGCGTGTCGAGGGCGGCGCTCGCTTCGGCGGCCCACCGAGCGGTGAGGTCGTCAGGCACCCGTTCGCGCCACGAAGAGACGAGCAGGATCGGCCCATAGCGGTCGGCGACCACGCCCGGCCATCCCTCCGTGGCGCCGTGGAACAGGCGGTAGGTTGTCGTGCCCTCGGCGTGGAGCGCGGCCAACAGGCCTGCGCGCCGGGCGATCGCGGGCCCGATCAAGCTTGAAACAAGGCCGGATCCAGGCACGAGTCGTCGTTGCTCTGGATCGACTTCGCCAGGGCCGTGGCCTGTGGGAGCAGGTTGCGGACGTAGAACCTCAGGTTTAGTGCTTTCCCCGCCAGGTGCGGCGTGCTGCCCTTCTCGGCGATGACCCGCGCTGCGACCCGCGCCTGGATCAGCGCCTCCACCGCCAATTGTACCGTTCCGAACATCCGAAGGTACGGATAGGCCTGCACGAGCGCCAGATCCAGGCGACCCTGTGCGCCGAGCCCGCCCAGGTGCATCGTCGTCTGCGCGAGCTGCCCGATCGCCTTCTCGACCGCGTCGGCCTCGCTTGCGAAGCCGGCTGCCTTGGCTAGGCCGCACTCGGTGTTCGCGTCCTTCATCCACTCGATGAACAGGGCCCCGTTACCGATGCGGAGCTTCCGCCCAATCAGGTCCATCGCCTGGATCCCGTTGGTGCCCTCGTAGAGCGAGGTGATTTTCGCGTCGCGCACGAGTTGTTCCATCGGGTACTCGCCGATGAACCCGTAGCCACCGAGGATCTGCACGCCCATCGCCGACATCTCGAAGGCGATGTCGGTGCCGAACGCCTTCAGCACCGGGACCACCAGCTCGACTTGCCCGATCAACCGGTCGTGTTGGGCGGGGTCATTCTCGGCGAGGTCGAAGCGATGGCCCATCCGGTAGGTCAGCGAGCGCAGGGTCTCGGCGTACACCTTCTGGGTCATCAGCATTCGCCGCACGTCGGGGTGGAGCGAGATGGGTACCCGCGGCGCCGTGGGGTCCTTCCACTTCTCGAAGGACGAACCCTGCAAGCGCTCGGCGGCATACGCCTTGGCGAATTGGTGAGCGGTGCTCGCCAGCGCCAAGCCCTGGACGCCCACGCCGATCCGCGCCTCGTTCATCAGCAGGAACATGATCTCGATGCCCGCGTGTTCTCGGCCGACGAGCCATGCCTTGCACGGCCCTCGATCGCCCAGCGCGAGGGTGCAGGTCGCCGATCCGTGGATGCCCATCTTCTCCTCGATCCCCACGACGTACGCCCCGTTGCGCGTCGTCGAATCGAAGTTCTCGTCGAAAATGAACTTGGGAGCCAGGAACAGCGAGAGGCCCTTCGTGCCGGGCGGGCTGTTCGGCGTTCGGGCGAGGATCATGTGGATGATGTTGTCGGGGGCGACGTCGGAGTCGCCGCCGGAGATGAAGATCTTCTCGCCGTCGAGGAGATAGGCTCCTTCCTCCCCGGCGACCGGGGTGGCCTTGCAGCGGTTCTCGCCGACATCGGACCCGGCCCCCGCCTCGGTCAGGCACATCGTACCCGCCCATTTCCCGGTGAACATGCGCTCGGCGATGGGCTGCCGCCAAGCCTCTGGCGCGTACTTGTGGATGACGCGAGCCGCCGCGGCGGTCAGCCCCGGGTACATCTGGTAGGCCATCGCCGCGCCGCAGAACATCTCGGTCACCGCCATCGTCACCGAGTGCGGCAGCCCGACGCCGCCGACCTCGGGGGGCGCGCTCAGGCCGATCCAGCCGCCCTCCGCTTGGACTTTCCAAGCCTCCTTGAAGCCGCTCGGCGTCGTGACGTTTCCGTCGCGATCGAGCTTGCAACCCTCCCGGTCCCCCGGCCCGTTGATGGGGTACAACACGTCGCGCGAGATGCGCGCCCCCTCGTCGAGCATCGCCTCGTAGACGTCCTGGGTGAACGCCTCGTACTTCGGGATTTTCGTCAGCTCCTGGTCGATGTCGAGCTGATCGTAGAGGACGAAGCGAATGTCCTCGAGGTCGATGCGGAACGGCAGACCGGCCATCTGGGGACTCCTGAATGAAGGCTCATTCAGGCTACTCCGGGCGAGGTCTGCTCGCTAGGCGGGCGTGCGTTGCGCCGAGGGGATATCAGGTCCGTTCGATGGAAGGCTGGGATGTTTGAAGAGGCGCTGCGCGCGCTCCGCAGGGCGGTGTGGTCAGAGGGACGCGAGGGCCGCGCCTGGGTCGCCGGCAAGGAGCCTGACGGCCAGTTGCTCGTCCAAATCGAGCTCAACGGCTCGAATTGGTCGATGCGGGTGCCAGACATGCGGATTCTCGAGGGGCTCATCGGCCCGGCCCTCCAACCGGGGCGCGACGAGGTGGCCGTACCGTATGCGCCGCGCACCTTGCCCGCGCTGCCCGTTCAGGAACACGGGGGAGAATCGGTCTCGGTCGTCGCCGCGGGTGAATCCGCCCAGGCTCGACCGGGAATCGATCGGGCGGCCAGCGGGTCGCTGTCGGTCGCGGGCTACACCTGTCGCGGTCCGACGCGCGCGTTGCAGGGCATCGAGTACAAGGCCTTCAACGAAGACGCGATGATGTTTCGCACCGGCAAGCTGGCCGATGGCTCCCCCGTGATCGGGTTGGGCGCGTTCGACCAGGCCGGTGGCGAGGGTCGGATCGAGGAGCGGCCGGGTGCGGCGAGCGAGGCTGCAGCGCGCGCGGTTGACGCCGCGATGACCCGGATCTTCGCTGGGGAAGATCCCGCCGAGGTGTTGGCCGAGGCCGCTGCCGCGGCCGACGACGCGGTGCGCGCCCTGGGCGTGGGCGCCGTGTGCACCTTCGCGGTGGCGGTGGTCATCAGCGGGCCCACGTCGACCCGCGCGTGGACCGCCATCGTCGGCGACTCGCGGATCCTGCGGGTCGGCCGCGGAGGCGAGCTGTTGGCGGCGACCGAGCTTCACAACCTGGGCGCTCAGGTCGCCGCAGGGCTCGCGCCGGGAGTGCACCCCGCGATGGCAATCCAATTCGCGAGCGGCTTGTCCCGCGGACTCGGTGGCGACGACGCCATCCCGGACCTCGGCGAGTGGGAGCTGGCCCCCGGTAACCGCCTCGTCGCGGCCACCGACGGTCTCGGCGATGCCCGCGAGGGCGAGGAAATGCCGACGGGCACCTGGCACGCCGATCGGTGCGCCGATCACGTGGCTCGGATCCTGGGTGGAAGCTCCGATGTCGTAGATTCTGTCAGCTCACTCGTGGGCTACACGCTGGATCAGACCGCCGAAGGCTACGGGAAGCCCGACAACATCGCGGTGGTCGTCCTCTCGGTCGGCTAGGCGTTCCGCCAGGATGCGAACCAGGCGGCTCCGGCGGCGAGAAAGGTGACGAACAGCGTGGTGAAGCCGCCGATCAGGGCCCACGCGAGCGCCTCCCCGCCCTGCCGGCCTGCGCTCATGGTCAGCAGGGTCAGCGCCGTCCACGCGATGAACACCGCCATCGACAGCGCGAACCAGGGCCCGGTCTCGGGCTCGGCGTCGAACCCGACGGGGCGCTCCGGGAGGGGCTCGGGCGGTTCGGGCTCGGGCGGGCTGTCGTCGACGAAGTCGGGCGGGAGCCCAAAGTCGCGTTCCATGCGCTAGCCTAACACCCGGCCGCGATCGCTCGCAGCGCGTCGTAGCCTTCGCGTAGACGTGGGCCCGGCCTGCCGAGGAAGGCCTCGCTCACTGGAAAGATCCGGTCAGCCCGAATCGCGTCGAGGCCAGCCCAGGCGGGGCGACGCTGCACGATGTCCCTCCGGTAGCGGTGCAGGGGTACCCCGCACCAGGCGATCACGATGGCGTCAGGCGCCGCCTCGAGGACTTCCTGGTCGCTGACGGGAGTGGACTTCACCGGGCGGGTGGCGAACGGGTTCTCGGCGCCGGCGAGCGTGAGCAGATCGGTGACCCACGAGTCGCGCCCCGGGACGATCACCGGTTTCGGCCACCATTCCACCAGGATCCGCGGGCGACGCTGCGGGCTTTGTGGCGGCATTGCGGCGAGGAGCTCGGCGACGACCCGCTCGCCGGCCTCGAGCGCGTCGAGCGCGCCGGCGATCGCCCGGACATCCCGGTAAACATCGAGGAGCGACACCGGCTCGGGGGCGAGGAACGGCAGACCGCGCTGGGTCAGCGCGGCGACGATGCGC
This sequence comes from Pseudomonadota bacterium, assembly GCA_947490265.1. Taxonomy (GTDB): domain Bacteria; phylum Myxococcota_A; class UBA796; order UBA796; genus CANLGQ01. The sequence continues at coordinate 4,277 of CANLGQ010000261.1, forward strand.
TCGTGGCCGGGCACGGTGAGCGAGGCGAGTACGAGGTCGGGGCGCAGGGCCGCCACCGCGTCGAGATCGATGGAGAGATCAGGACCCACCCTAGGAAGTCTGGTGACGATGGGCTCCGGGTAGTCGGAGTGGTCGTCGACGCCGACGAGGTGGTCGGCGAGCCCGAGGGCGCACACGATCTCGGTGTTCGAGCAGGTGAGGCTGACGACACGCACGCGACGTCCTAACGCCTCGGGTTAGAACCGGGGGATGAGTCGCACCGGCTTCTTCTCGGCTTGGCGGACCGCCATTGCGTCGGACGGGTGGGACAAACTGACGCTCGGAGGCCCGCTCGGCGCCGATCCGACCCTGCGCGGGCTGACCGCTCGTCCCATCACGCTCCGAGGCGCGGACCGGATCCAGCTCGTCTGGCGGCACGATCGGCGCGACCTCACCCGCAACGAGGTGCCCGACGAGGCGGTCGCCCAGGTCGAGCGGGCGTTGGGCGAGAGCTTTCGCGTGGCGCACCTCTATACGACCGAG
>CANLGQ010000262.1 GCA_947490265.1 Pseudomonadota bacterium
CTCGGGGGGGGCAAGGGGGTGACCCGCGGGATCGGGGCCCCCGGCCGCAGGGTCCTCGCCGGTGCCGGCTGGATCGTCGTGCCTGAGACCGCGCAAGGCGCGAGCCCCGCGGCGGTGGGCGTCGTCGCGCTTCGGGTGGTGGCGCCGGATGGGAGGCCGGTGAGCGGCGCCGAGGTCCGTGCCGGCAACCGGCTCGTCGGCACGACCGACGCGGAGGGGAAGGCCGCGGTTCGCCCAGGGCGATTCGGATCGGGGGAGGTGGACGTGAGCGCGGCAGGTCTCGGGACGGCCGAGGTGAGGCTCGACCGCGCGGAGGTTGCCGTCACGCTGGAGTGGGTTCCCCGCTCAGTGCCGATTCGGGTTCAGGATCAAGCGGGCCAGCCCGTCGCCGTGACCTGGACGGCCACCTCGCTCGACCTTCCCGCCCTGCCCCTCCGGGAGGGCTCCGGCACGCCGATTCTTCCTCCGGGGGCGTGGGAGCTGGCGTTCACCGCGGCGGGGAGCGGGATTCAGAAGCGTGTGGTCGCCGTCACCCCGCGCTCGGCCCCGACTCCGGTCGAGGTGGTGGTCCTGCCCGATGCGGGGAGCGGCGGGATCGCGCTCGCACTCACCGACAACGAAGGGGCGCCGGTGGTCGCGGCCCGGGTGTTGATCGACGGCCAGCCGGTCGGTCGGTCCGGGGCCCAGGGCGACCTCTGGTTGAGCGGTTTGGCCGCTGGCCCTCACCAGGTAGCCATCCTCTCGGACAGCTTCGCGGAGAAGCAGATCGACGGCATTCTCGTCGGCGCTGAGGTCGCCACGCTCCCGGTCACCCTCCAACGGTTGCCTGGTTCCGTCCGGGTGGCGGTAACGGCGCCGGACGGTTCCGCGGCCACGGACGCCGTGCTGAGGTTCGACGGCCCTCGGCGGCTGGCCCCTACCCCGGTCGGCGATCGGGGCGAGCTGCTCCAAGTCCTGGGTCCGGGGCAGTGGCACCTGCTGGTGACTTCGGCCAGATACGGGGTTCAGGAGCGCGTGATCGACGTCCCGGAAGCCAGCGCCTCGCTGATCGGGGTGGACGTCGTCCTGCAGGAGCCCGAGAAAGGGGAGTCGGATCTCCTGATTCGGGTCGTCGACTCTGAGGGTTCCGCCGTGGATCGGGCCGAAATCGCGCTGGACGGCGAGCCGCTCGGCGCCACGTCCACGGGCGGCGAGGTGATGCTCCGGGGTCTGACCGAGGGTCCTCGCGTGGTGACGCTGAGGGGCGACCTCCGCCGCGAGGAGACCCACAAGCTCGTGCTGGTCGATGGCTACCAGGAGGTGGTTCTCCCGCTCGATTGGGCGCCGGGCGCCACGCGGGTCGTCGTCCACACGCCGGTGGGCCCGGTCGCAGACGCGAGCGTTCGATTCAGCGGCCCGGCCGAGGTGCCCGCGCGGGCGATGGGCCCCGATGGCGTCGACATGCTCCAGCTCGGAAGTGGAGAGTGGACGGTAATGGTCTCGAGCCCCACGGCCGGGTTGTTCGATGCCGGGGTCCTCGTCACCGCCGAGGATCGCCGGCTTCACGAGGTCGATGCGTTGCTGCTGAAGGACGAGGGGGGCGAGGCTCAGTTGGATCTGGTCGTCCGGGATCCGGAGGGCCAGTCGCTCGACGGGGCGCGGGTCACGCTGGACGGCGAGCTCGTGGGGATCACCGGCGACCTCGGCGTCTCGATCGACGCCCTCGAAGCCGGTCGCCGGCGCCTCGCGGTCGATGCCCCCCCGCTTAGGGAGCGGGTGGAGAAGCGGATCACGCTCGCCAACGGCAAGAATGCGCTGGAGGTGGTGCTGCCGTGGGCGCTGGGCACGGCCGAGGTCCAGGTGGTCGACACCGCGGGGGAGCCCGTGCCGGACGCGGTCCTTCGGCTCGCGGGCCCGACGACCGTGCCGGCGACCTCGGTCGATCTCGAGGGGGAGCGGAGGTTCGCCCTGGCTCCGGGTGCGTGGCAGGTGCTCGCGACCTCGGCGACGCTCGGGTTTGCCGAGTCGTCCTTCGATGTGACCGGGACTGAACGGCTCGCACCGGTGCGGGTCACCCTCGATCCGCTGTCCGCGGGTCGGGCCGAGCTGCTCGTCCGGCTCCAGGATCCCGATGGCGCGCCCATTTCCGACGCGACGGTGGCGGTCGGGGACGCGTTGGTGCCGGTCGGGGCCGACGGGGCGGCGCTCCTCGACCTCGAGCCGGGTCCGGCGACCGTCACCGCTGCGGCACCCGGGTTCCTCCCAGTGAAGTTCTCGCTCAACCTGGACGGCTCCGCGGAGCGGATCGCGGTGCTCCGTTGGGAGCCGGTCGGGCTCGATGTCGCGGTGGTGAACACCGCGGGGGAGCCGGTGGATGCGGAGATCCGGCTCGTCGGCCCCGCGGATCCGGATCCGGTTCGAGCGGGTTCGGACGGTGCCGCGCACCTCGATCTCCGTCCGGGGGCGTGGGTTGTCCTCGCGTCTACGGAGGCGCTCGGCCCCTCGAAGGCCGACGTGAACCTGAGCCGGAAGCCGGAGCGGGTTCGACTCGTCCTCGAGCCGTCCAAGGTCGAAGTGACTGGGGCAGCCGTGCGCTTGAGAGAGCAGGTGCGGTTCGACTTCGATCGCGCGACGCTGCAGCCGGGATCGGACGCGGTCCTCCGTCAGGTCGCGAACACGGTGTTGAGCCGTCCGGCGATCATCCGGGTGGAAGTTCAGGGACACACCGACGACAAGGGCACTGTTCCCTACAACCAGGAGCTCTCGCAGGCGCGCGCGGAATCGGTGGGGGCGGCCCTGGTGGCGCTCGGGGTTCCCCCTGAGAAAGTGGTGGCGGTGGGGTATGGCCTCCAACGTCCGCTCGTCCCGAACGAGAGCGAGGAAAGCCGGGCTGCAAACCGCCGCGTGGTCTTCGAGATCACCGAGGCGGAGCGCTAGCCGACCCGCGCTCCGCTTCCCGCTTCAGCCATTCGGTGGACCGGGTCAGGCCAAAGCGGCTGAAAGCCGCCTCGATGGGTGCAGGGACCCAGCCCCGCGCCTTGACCCGGACCGAGTACCACGCACGACTCCAGCCGGGCTTGTCGGGGATGGGTTCGACGAGCCAGAACCCGGTCGTGTCGTCGAAGTCGCTCGACTTGGCATAGTCGAGCGTCCAGGTCAGGTAGCCCTGCTCGGGCCGAAAAGTGTCCACGACCCAGTACTCGATGGGAACCAGCGGGATCCCGATCACGAAGTGCACCTTGTAGGTGTCTCCGACGTGCTCCAGGACCTCGCAAGTCATCACGTTCGGAACGCGGTCTTCGTACTTGTCGAAGTCGGTGAGGAGGGCCCAGATCGCTGCGGGCTCGGCGTGGATGTCGAGCACCGCCACCCCCTGACCGCCCGCATCTTCTCCCGATTTATCCTGCATTTGTCGAAGGACCGGCTCTCCTCGCGCGAGCTTGACGAGATCCTCGGCAGACAGGGCGGGGGGCACCGGTGGTTGCGGGGGCCGGGGCAGCACCCCTGAGTGCGGGTGCGGCTTTCCTGAATCGGCGGACAGGGCGAGACCGGCTAGGAGTGACCACATGGGCAGAGCTCCGGGTTCGACGGCGGATGTCCCGCGTTATCCCTTGTCATGCTTTCGAGACAGCGTTCGCCCATCGCGTTCTCGTCGCGTCCAACGCCTGGCGGTCTCCAGCGGGCTCGAAGCGCCGATCGGTTGACCAGGCGACCCCGACCTCCTCGGTCGAGCTCCAGATCCCGGTGGCGAGGCCGGCGAGGAGCGCGCTCCCGAGCCCCGTCGTCTCGATCACCTTCGGGCGCACGCACGGAACCTCGAGCAGGTCGGCTTGGGCCTGCATCAGCAAGTTGTTGGCCGCGGCTCCGCCGTCTACGCGGAGCTCGGCCAGCGGGCCTCCGAGGTCGGCGGACATCGCCCTGAGGATGTCGTCGATCTGCAGCGCGATCCCCTCGAGCACGGCGCGGGCCAGATGCCCCTTCGTGGTTCCGCGCGTGATCCCGGTGAAGAGGCCGCGCGCCTCCGGTCGCCAGTGCGGCGCCCCCAGCCCGGTGAGGGCCGGCACGAACGTCACCCCAGCGGTGTCCGAGACGGTCGCCGCCAGCGACTCCACTTCGGCGGCCGTTTGGATGATCCCCAGTCCGTCGCGGAGCCACTGCACGGCTGCCCCGGCCACGAACGCCGATCCTTCCAGGGCGTAGGTGGTGCGGCCGCCGATCGTCCAGCCGACCGTCGTCAGCATCCCGTTCCGCGAGGGCCTGGGGCGTGCTCCGGTGTTGAGGAGGATGAAAGCACCAGTTCCGTAGGTGCACTTCGCCATCCCCTCCGCGAAGCAGGCTTGACCAAACAGCGCCCCTTGTTGATCGCCGATCAGGCCGGCGATCGGGATCCCATCTGGGAGGAACCCCACACCCCGAGTCGTGCCGATGCGCTCGGACGAGGCGGCGACCCGGGGCAGGCAAGTCATGGGAACCCCGAGCTCGGCGGCCAGCTCTGGATCCCACTGCATCCGGTGCAGGTCGAAGAGCAGTGTCCGACTGGCGTTCGAGGGGTCGGTGACGTGCTCGCCGCACAGTTTCCAGGCGACCCAACTGTCGATGGTGCCGAAGTGGAGCTCGCCGGCTTCCGCGCGTCGGCGGGCTCCGGGGACGTTGTCCAGGAGCCACGCCGCCTTGGTCCCCGAAAAGTACGGGTCGAGCACGAGCCCGGTTCGGGACCGGAAGAGGTCCTCCTTCCCGGCCTCCTTCAGCGCCTGGCACCGGTCGGCGGTGCGGC
>CANLGQ010000263.1 GCA_947490265.1 Pseudomonadota bacterium
CGCGGTCGGCCCGACCGCGAGGTTCGTGCGACCGTGCTCTTCCCCACCCCGCCTTTGCCCGACGCCACCGCGATCACCGCGAGCACCCCCGGAAGCGGCTTCTTGACGATGGGGCCGCCGTGGGGGCCCATCCCCGGCCCGCTCATCCCGGGGACGGGATCGGCGGCGGCCGGCTTCCGCTGCGGGTCGGGCGGAGCGGGGGTTGCCCCGGAATGCAACGCGCGCATCCGGCCCTGGAGTCCGAGCGACTTCAGGTTTTGCTCGAGTGCGGCCTCGATCCGCTGCCGATCGTCGGGGGAGTGACCCGGGTCGAACACCAGGTCGAACTGAAGGTCGTCACCCCGGACCTTGGGGTTTTGCACCATGCCGGCGAGCCAGACGCTGCGGCCGCTGATCGGATCGCGCACCCGGGTGGCCGCAGGCTCGAGCAGGGCGAGGGGATCCGGGGACGACATGACACCTCCAAGACCCCGAACTAACCCACGCGGTCGGGCTGGACATCCGGCTGCATTTGCCCCCCCGGCCGTTTGTGCGCTAGCCTCTGGTCGGGAGGCGTCCTTGGCGCTCGCCGTGCTCCTTTGGATCTCCGCAGCCTGGGCCGATTACCCGGAAGATGTCTCGCTTTCCGGCATGCAGGATCAAGACGGCCAGAGCGTGGTCGATAGCGATCTCCTGGGGCTCACGTACCGGCAGATCGTCCGCGAAATCGGCGCATTTTCCGGGAACAAACCGATACATCCCGCAAAGACGCTCGGGGAGTACGGTTGGGAGTTTGGGGTGGACACCACGGTCGCGATCGTGACCACCTGGAGCGCGAGCGGCAGCCCCTCGCCTTGGGCCCGCGCGACGCGCGACGAGACCGCGGCCCCGTTTCAGATGATCCCCGCCCTGCACATGCGGAAGGGCCTCCCGTTCAGCACCGAGGTCGGGTTCTCCGGCGGGTGGGTGAGCGGCAGCCGCCAAGGAGTCGTCTCCGGCTACGGACGAGTGGGCATCATCCAGGGTTATCGGCCCGCACCCGATGTGGTCCTCCAGGTCGGCTACGGCGGCTACATCGGCAACGACGAGCTCGAGGTCGGCGTGTTGGACCTCGGGGTCAGCATCGGCACGACGTTGGCGATGGGCGGCGTTCCAGGCGCCCGACATGGGCAATTCATGCCGTGGTTCACGTTCAGCTCGCTTCGGGTCACGGCCGCGCCCCTGTTGGACGAGGACACCGCGGCAGCCGTGGGCGCTGTCACGCTCGGTGGGAAGAAGGCGGCGCTCCAGGATGAGTCGGTTCAGCCCTCGATCCTCATCCCCACGCTCGGCGCCGGGTTCCAGGTGGTCAGCGGCAACGTGCACTTCCGGACGTCGGCCGGATGGTCCTGGCTCGGTGTGCCGACGATCTCCACGGGCGCCGGCTTCACGTTCTGACTCCGGAAATCCAGCTCGAAGCGACGTTCGAGGACCCCTGCCACGTTCGGGGCATCGTGCGGACCGCCGCACCGGTGACCTGGTCGAATCCCCTGTCCAGCCTTCCCTTGCCGGGCGACGACCTCACGCTGTTCCGGACGTTTCCGGGCCGCCGCGACCCCGGAGCCATGACCTGGGAGCAGACCGGGCCCGGCGAGTGGGCCTTCGAAACGACCCTCCCGCGACGGTTCGACGCGGTGGGTTGCACTTCGCGGGGCGCCTGGGTGAATGGCGGCTGGCACCCCCAGCCTGCGATCGACGGCGATCCCCTTCCGGCCGTTCACTGGACGGTGTCGGTCGCGGGACCGGGGACGATCGTGGTCGGGGAGGCCCATGGGACCGGGGTCGTTCGGTGGAGCGCGACCGCCGAGCGGGTGCCGGTCGCGGTGATGCCCCACGGCCGGCCTTCCGAGATCGCCGAAGGAGGCTGGTCGGTCACCCTCATCGAACAGGGGGCGCACCGACGCACGCTCGGCGCGGAGATCACGCGCCTCGCCGAGGTCCTGGGACCGCGGCCCGCGATCGTCGTCGAGGCTCCCCTTCGGAGACGCCTGGTCCGCGCCGGGCCGGGGGTGCTCTTCGTCAGCGACCGGGCGTTTCGCCTCACGGCGGGCCTGGCCGGCGTGCATCGCCTCGGCGTCGCCCGCGGCTTCCTGGCCGCGGGACTTCGAGGAGACGATCCGTGGCTCCGCGAGTTGGGGGCCAGCGCCGCACTGCCCGAGCTCGCCAGCACCCTGGCCGCGATCGACGCCGCGTCGGCCCTCCGGCGCGTCGCGTGGATCCCCTCGATCGACGCCCTCCTGTCCAACGGTCGCCTCCCGTTCCACGCGGAGATCCTGGGCGAGATCGTCCCCGCCGACCCCCTCGCCGACGACCTCGCGGAGCGCCTCGAGCCGAGCGTTCCGCCGGGTCAGGTCGCGGCCCAGCTCGCCGACCGGTTCGGACCGGCCCGAAGGCGAGCCGTGGCGCAATTGATCGCGGCCGGCGCCAAGCCCGACACCCTCGAAGTGGAAGCCGGCTTGCCTCCCGGCTGGCTTGCGACCTGGAGGCGCGCGCCGGTGCGGGAGGACTACCGGCTGGAGGTCGTGACCGGCGACGAGCCACGCGTCGAGGTCGTGCGGCAGGCGCCCTCCGACGCACCCGACGAGACTGTGATCGTCCGCGTAGACGGCGCCGATCTGACCCGCACCGGTCCCGCCGGCCCCTTCGTCTTCCGCCTGCCCTCCGATCCGCGGCGGGTGACGATCGATCCCGGCCTCCATCTCGATCAAACCTCGCGAAGCGGCGACGCGTGGCCGCCTCGCTTCACGGCGACCTTCGCCGCCGGGGTCGATTCGATCAACCTCACCCAGGGGCTCTTCTCGGCCTCGGCGCACAGCACGCTCCGCCACACCGGCGACACCCACAACGTGTTCAGCGCGGGACTCGCCCACAACTCCCTCAACGTCGCCAGCCTGCGGCTGGGCTGGTCCCGTCGCGAGGGGATCCTGCAGGACGGGTTCAGCCGCCCTCACCGGTTCTCGGTCTCGACCGCGCTGTCCCTTCTCGACGCCGCGTTCTCGCCGAAGGCCGGAGGTCAGCTCGCGGTCGACCTCGGCCTCGGCTGGAGCACGGACAGTCGCGTGTCCTGGGAGTTTCCACTCGAGGGACGCCGCTTCTATGCTTCCGTCGGGGGGGGCGGGATCCCAGCCACCGGCGACGCCTGGACGAGCGCGGGGGGCGGCGCGGTGGGGCTCACCCCCTTCCATCCGCGACACGTGATCGCCACCCGGATCGGCGGTGCCGTCGCCCGAAGCGACGTGCCCCACCGACTCCTCCAGCTCGGCGGCGCCGGGGCGATGGTCTCGATTCCCGAGCGACCGGCGTGCGCGGGTGCCTCGGAGGTCGACTGCCAGGTGCTCGCCACCGAGCGGGTCCTTGGTGGGCTCGAATACCGGTTCGCGGTGATCCGAGGCGCGTCGGTACCGGCCCTGTTGTTCTGGGGAAGCGAGCTCCAGATCGCCCTCGGGCTGGAGGCCGTGGCGGCCAACGCCGACGGTGCGTTGTGGACGACCGGTGCAACCGCTGGCTTGACCGGGATCTATGACGCCCTGGGGGCTCAACCCTCGCTGTTCGGGGTGACGGCCGGCTGGCCGCTGGCGTGGTCGGGGATCTCGCTGGAGCGCGCCACGGTGCCCGAGCTCTATCTACGTTGGAGTCAGGCTTTCTGAGCTAACGCTGCGACCAGGACAGAACCATTCGCCCGAGCGCGGCGCGAACCGGACCCTCATCGCTCTCCTTCCGGCCGTCCCATCGGAACACCCGGTTTGAACGCTGGATCCAAACGGTGCCCTTGTCGATGGCGAGCACGGTGCCGGTCGCATCGCGCGGCGCCCGACCGGTCACCCGCTCGCACAGCGGGCCGGGCGCCTCTTCGCGTCCGGGAACCACCGGCCGGTCAGCCGCGCATGTGCCCGCGCGAAACGGCCACCGGTGGAGCGCCACGATCTCCGGGATCGGGCTGCCGACCTCGCCGATGGCGAGGACCCGGCTCCCCGGCCGCTCCAGGTCGGGGAAGCCGAAGAGGGAATACCGGCGTCCATCCGGGAGCACCAGCACGGCCAGCTGGCCGGCCTCGTTCAGCGCGCTCCGCAGGGGGGCATTCGACTCCACCTCGCCGGGCGGAACCTGGCGTTTGTCGCGGTCGAGGGTGGCGCCGAGGCCGGCAAGCGCCTGGTGCCAGCCCGCGGCCAGCGGGTCGAATCCGGGGGCGGCCTCGGGCGCGGGGGCGACCATCGCGACCCGGCCCGACGCCGGACCCGAAGCGATCGGCTGCGGCTCCCCGCCTTCGGCGCGGAGATCGAGCGCGTCGGTGCGGTAGGCCTGGGTGGGCGCGTCGTCGGTGTCCTCGCTCGGCGGGACCGAGCGCGGCGCGGCCAGCCGGCTCGCCGCCGTGGGCGAAGTCGATGCGCCGACTGGCCTGGCTGGAGCCGGCGCCGCGGCCGCTCCGTGCTTGCGGAGCTGGGTGAGGAGGTGCGGGGGCTCCGGCAGGATGAGCCGGGTCACCGCGAGCCGACATCCGTCTGGCGACCCGGGCAACGCGAAGATCCCGGTGGTGCCCACCACCCCGGCGGTCGCCCGGGAAAACTGAGCTGCAGCCCCGATCTCCTGCCAGGACAGGAAACGGAACAGCTCTCCGAAGCCAGGGATCGTCCGATGAAACAACGGGGCGAGCGCTTCCGGGGTCACGTCGCGCCCCGAAAGGCCCGTTCCACCCGTCAACAGGATCAGGTCGGCGCCCGCCCGGACG
>CANLGQ010000264.1 GCA_947490265.1 Pseudomonadota bacterium
ACCCCCGCACCCACCCCCGAAGACCCCGTCCGCGCCTACCTCGCCGGCCTGGACGCCTGGCGCCGAAAGGACGCGGACGCTGCGCTCGCCTACGCAACCGAGGCAGTGCAGCAGGATCCGTTGCTCTCGGAGGCCTGGCTGCTCCGGGGCTACGCACACCTGCGCTTGAAGGACCGCGACCGCGCGCTCACCTCCATGCGTCTGGCCCGTGAGTCGGACCGCTCCGACGTGAGAGCTGCGGCCCGCGGCCTGGAGTCCCGGCTGACCGAAACCTACCGACGCGACAGCCCGATGCTCTGGTTCGGCGCTGGCCCCCAGTTGGAGCTGGTGTATGGCGCCCCCCAGCCCCGCGCGGTGCTGAACCTGGGCGCCAGTGTGCCACTGTGGCGCAAGCTGTCCGCGAGGGCAGAAGTGCGGTGGCACGCCCGAAACTCGGGGGACCTGGGCGTCGCGGGCGCGAAGGCCTCGGCGTTGGCGGCATGGTCGCTTCCGTTGGAGCGGTGGGCGTTCACACCGTCGATCGGGCCAAGCCTCTGGGTTGCCACGGGACAATACTGGTCGGACGGGGCGAACCCTTACCTCGGCCTGCGCGCAGACCTGGAGGTGGACGGTCGGCTCACCCCGAGCTTCGGGGTGTTCCTGGGGGTGAGCACCGACGTCTACCCCGCACAGTTGGCCGATCTGGACTGGCTCTACGATCCCTTTGACGTGCGCACGGGCCTCCGCTTCTGGTTCTGGCACGTTTGATGGGACAAGCCACCGCGTTCATCCTCGCTGCAGGCCTGGGCACGCGCCTTCGGCCGCTCACAGACCACACGCCCAAGCCGCTGTTGCCTGTCGGCGGGCGACCGCTGCTGGACCACGTCCTGGATCACGCGAGGGCCCACGGGCACGAGCGGGTGGTGGTGAACGCACACTGGTTGGCGCCGCAGATCGAAGCGTGGGCACGGCATCGCCCGGGCGTGACGGTGAGCGTCGAGCCCGGGATCCTGGGGACGGGCGGCGGGTTGAAGAACGCCGCAGATCTGCTCGCCGAGCGCTTCGTGGTGTTGAATGGGGACATCCTGTGTGATGTAGACCTGACCGCGCTCCTGGGGGTGGACGCCCCGGCGGTCATGGCCGTTCGCCCGCGGGAGGGCCGGCACACCCCGATCGCCGTGCGGGACGGCCGGGTGACGGGGATCGCCGGCGTGGTCGGGGATGCCGATGGCGCCTGGCATTTTACCGGCGTCCACGCGATGAACCGCGCCGAGCTTTGGCGCGTGCCGGCCGGAGAGGCCTGCATCATCCGGACCGCGTACAAGGAGTTGGTGGCACAGGGCGCGGTCGGAGCGTGGGTACATCCCGGCATCTGGACGGACATCGGTACACACGACGACTACGCCCGCGTTCGTTGATGGGGTTACACACACGCCATGTGGTCTACCCAGCCAAAGATGCCGAGCCCTGAGCGGGCGCTGCCCGGTCGCCCCACGAGGATGCCCATCCCCGCGGCCCACTTCGTCACCGGGAACCCCCTCGATGGTCCGTTCCCAGGCCTGTCGATCGCGATGGTGGGCATGGGATGTTTCTGGGGGGCGGAGCGGAAGTTCTGGTCGATCCCGGGCGTGTTCAGCACGTCTGTAGGCTACGCAGCGGGCTACACGCCCAACCCAACCTACAAAGAGGTCTGCACAGGGCAGACAGGCCACAACGAGGTGGTTCGCATTGTGTTCGACCCCGCGAAGGTCTCGTTCACGCGCCTGCTCCGGGTGTTCTGGGAGAGCCACGATCCCACCCAGGGGATGCGCCAGGGCAATGACGCCGGAACGCAGTACCGGTCGGGCATCTACGTGTACCCAGGGCAACGGCGGGACGCTGAGTTTTCCCGCGACCAGTTCGGCGAGCTGCTCCGCTCCTCCGGCTTCTCCGCGATCACGACCGAGATCCTCGACGCGCCCGAATATTATTTCGCCGAAGAATACCACCAGCAATATCTGGCCAAGAACCCCATGGGTTATTGTGGGCTCGGAGGCACCGGCGTCACATGCCCGGCGGGCCTGTTGGATTGAGGCTCGTTGTGTTCCCACTTCCCCCTTTCAGCGCCCGAACCAACGCATAGATCGCAAAAGCCGACCCGACCATCAGGAACCCGAGCGACGCTTGCGCGGCGAGCACGGTTGCGCCGGCGAGGGCAAACGCGAGGCCAAGGTAGCCCCACGGCCGGTGCCGCTCGACCCGTGTCCTGCCGATCCCGGCGGGCAAAAAAGGGAGCACGAAGAGCACGAACACGATCAGCAACAGGTCCGGCGGGGGGATCCATCCGGAGGGCTCTTCCGCGAGCTCAACGTCTACAAATCCCGCGATGCCAAGCAACAAAAAGGGAGCGAACGAGAGCACGACAAGGGTCCGATCCGCCGTTCCTTCGGGATCCTGTGGCCCCCGGAGCGACATGAACGCCGCGCCGAGAGCGGCCAACCACAAGAACGACCAGGCGGTCTCGGCGACCACGAAACCGGCCATCGGGCTCGGAATGCCCACCTGCAACGCCAGGCTCGGCGCCCACTCCGGCGCCCAGAGCACTGCCAGGAAGGTGCCACCCAGGCCAAGCGCGGCACCGACGGCACCGAGCCCCTCCATCGGTGCCACCCAGCGAGTGGGCATCGGCCGAAACAGGAGGGCGATCGCGACAAGCGTGCCGGGAAGGAGCAGCAGGGAGACCTCGGACCCGTAGAGTTCGAGCCCGGTCAGTTCGACGCGACCCTGGCCGTGGCAGTCCGCGAAGCTGCAGAATGGAAGCAGGAGCGCGAGTTGGGTGAGGGCTGCGAGCACCCTCCGGACCGGGGCGAGGGTCAACTGCTGAACGCGCGGACCCAGTGGGTTCGGCGCGCTGTGCGGGACAACTCAGCCAGGAAGATGCCCTCGATCACCCGGGTGGCAGTGTCGAGATCGTCGTTCATCACGAGGTAGTCGTATTCCCCGCAGGCTGAGAGTTGCTCGCCGGCCTCGCGCACCCGGCGGGCGATGACCTCGGGGGAGTCGGTGCCACGGGCGACCAACCGCTCGCGGATGGCCTCGACCCCGGGCGGCAGGATGAAGATGCTGACGTTCCCCGGGTGGCTTCGACGCACCTGGCGCGCGCCCTGCACGTCGATGTCCAATACCACAGAGAGCCCGAGGCCCAGCGCGCGTTCGACCGGCTTGCGGGGTGTTCCGTAGTAACGCCCGTAGACCTCGGCGAATTCCAACAGCTCGCCCTGGTCTTGGAGCCGTTGGAACGCGGGTACGTCCACGAACTGGTATTCGACGCCGTCGGTCTCCCCGGGCCGGATGGAGCGTGTGGTCGCGGAGACGCTGAACTGCAGGCCTGCAACGCGCTCAAAGAGCCGTTTGAGCAGCGTGGTCTTGCCCGAGCCGCTGGCGCCCGAGACCACAAACAACGCCCCGGCTTGGGGTCGCTCCCATCCTGGCTTCATGGCGCCGCCGAGATGATGACGGTGGCCGCACCGGTGGCCTCGCCGTGATCACCGTCCGAGGCAGTCGCGGTGCAGGTCCAGGACTCGTCGGGACGCGTGAGGGCGGCCAGAAGCGTTGGGGCGACCTGTGCCGTCGCAGCGCCCTCGAGGGACCAACGGTAGCTGAACGAGACGGTGTCACCGTCCGGGTCGGCTGTGGATGCCGTGCAGGTGAGATCGTCGGTGTCGATGGGAGCGGCGGGCGTGATGGCGACGACGGGGGCCGCAGGCGCACGGTTCTGGACGTCGACGACGTCCGACGAGAGCCAGGTGCTGTCGGTGCCATCGTCCAGCGTGACCTCGCAGACGAGCGGCAGGGACTTCGTGAGGAGGCCGGGCAGGAGGGTGTCCCCAGTGCCGAGCTCGGCGTCCTCGACGATCCACCGGTACGCGATCGCGATGTCGTCACCATCGGCATCGAAGGCGCCTTCGACGCTGCAGACGAACGTGTCGTCCGGGGTGCCTGCGGAGGGCGTGACGACCACGCGCGTGGCCTCGGGCGCGCGGTTTTCGACGGTCACGGTGGCCGAGGCCGGCTCGGAGCTCAGCGTGCCGTCGCTCACGGTCGCGGTCACGGTCCAGACCTGGCCGCGGACCACACCGGTGACCGTGTCGCCGTCTACGGTCTCGCCAGCGGCCTCGACCCACTGGATGGTGGTGATCAGCGCGTCGCCATCGGGATCGCTGGCGGTCACGACGGCGGTCAACGTGTCGCCGGTGAACGCCTCGGCGGGGGTGATCTCCAGCGCGTCGATGACCGGCGGCAGGTCGGAGCCGGCGTAGACGCTGAAATTGCGGGTGACCACGGTGCCCAGGCCATCGGCGTCGGTCGCGGAGGCGGTGAACGTGTGGTCTCCGCCGCTGAAAGCGAACGAGGTTTGGAACGCGCCGTCGTTCGCGACGCCCCCGGCGTACAGGTATCCCTCGATCGAATCGGCGAAGCTCAGGAAGATCCCCTCGGCGGCGTCCTCGGGATCGAGGACCGACCCCTCGACCGTGACGGTGACCACGCCGCCCTCTTCGGCCACGAAGGTGTAGCCCTCGACAGGCTGATCGAGGGTCAGCACCGGCGGCTCGTTCTCCAGTTGGCTGGTGTCCAGCCCCGTGTCGCCCGGGAGACCTGCGCAGCCGAGAACGGCGACGAGCGC
>CANLGQ010000265.1 GCA_947490265.1 Pseudomonadota bacterium
ACGGCGCCGATGGGGACGACGAGACCGCTCCACCAGCCCGGCCCGACCAGCTCTACGTGCGCGCGATTGAGGCGGGTATTCCCAGAGTTATCGACGACCGCCGTGACCTGGTAGCGGTCGCGCCCGCGGGCCACGGCCGACACCCGCACCTCCGCGTCGGGGACTCCGCCGTCCACCTCCGCGGCGGTCCAGTCGATGCCGTGGGCGAGGAGTGCCGTCTCCAGCCGCTGCTCCTCCTCGGCCCGCACGGCGGTGACGACCGGTCCCAGCGCCGCGAGGGCCGCGCTCCGCGAGGGATCTCGCGCGGCGAGCACCACCCGCCGGCCGATCTCGAGCGCGACGTCGTTTTCCCCGGGGTCGATGCCCCGCCAGCTCGGTCGCTCGACCACCGCCGGGACGATGTCCTCCCAGGCGACCCCTTGCCACGCCGGGTCCCACCCGCGGAATCGCACCCCGGCTTGATCCAGGAGGATCTCGCCGACCGTGGCATCGGGGATCAGCCCGGCGTCGGCGATCCGCCGCTCTCCGGCCAGCACATACTCGGCGACCGTCACCTTCAGCTCCGCCGCCCCGACGCTGTCGAGGTCGAAGCTCTTCTGGACCGTGCCCTTGCCGTAGGTACGGCTGCCGATGAGCACGGCGCGGTCGAGCTCGAGGAGCGCGCCGGCGACGATCTCCGACCCCGAGGCGGTGCGGTCGTCGACCAGGATCGCGAGGGGAACGCGCGGCTCGGTGCCGCTGTTTCGCGCCTCGATGCGGGGTTGTAGGTTCGGCACCTCCTGTCCGTTGCGCCCGAGGGTGCGCACCAACAGCCCTGACTCGACGAAATGATCCGCCACGAGCGCTGATTCTCGCATCGAGCCACCGGTGTTTCCCCGCACGTCCACCACGAGCCCCTTGTCGAGCGCGCCCTCCGCCTCTAGGGCGTCGAGCGCGGCGACGAGGTTCACGACCGTCCGCTGGGAAACGTGCTCGATCGCCACATAGCCCACGGAGTCGCCGAGCACGCGCCAGGAGACGTTGGGGACGACCCCCTCGGCTCGGGTGAGCGCGATGTCGAGGGGTGTGCCCGCCCGATCGACGTGGAGGACGACTTGGGTTCCCTCGTCGCCGCTGATCAGCTTTCGGGCGGTGGCGTTGGGCAGTCCGACGGTCGACCGGCCGTCGATGCGCAAGACGGCGTCGCCAGGCCGCATCCCGGCCAGTTCGGCGGGTCCGCCCCGAACGATCGTCTCGATCCTCAGGGCATCTCCGTCGATCGGGTCGAATTCGACGCCAATCCCGACGACCGTGCCGCGCAAGCGCATATCGAACCGCTCCTTTCGCTCGCCGACGAGCAGCGTGCTGTACCGGTCGAGCGCCCGGCACATCCCGTCGAGCAGCAGCGCGCGCACATCCAGATCTCCTAGCGGGTACCCGGACTCTCGAACGGTGTCCTCCAGGGCGGAGAGGGCTTCGGGAAGGGTCTGAACCGCTCCGACCGTGACCGCTCCGATCGGGCGCCCGCTCCCGTGTCGGAGGTCCACTCCATCGTCTATCGGCGTTACAAGTAGCCAATCAACCTCGTTGGCTAGTTGCTTCGCCGCGGCATGGAGCATGGCCACGGCATCGACCCGATCGGGATAGAGGTAGAGGCTATCGACCAGATCGACCGCGCGTGCGTAGGCGGAGCTGGGAACCGCGGCGGTTCCGGTTTGGGCGAGCAGCAGCAGAAGCGTCCACACAGCGACGTCATAACCGGGAGGGGGCTGGTGAGGAACGAGATCCTGGAGCGCGATCTGGGGGAGTGGGAGGCCGCGGTGACGGTGTTCGCGGGGCCCGGCGCGCCGGCGACCTCGATCGGTCACCTGAGCGCACGGCTGGTCGCTGGCGGCAATTGGCTCGTCCTGGACTACCTGAACCCGATGAGCGGGTTCGGAGGGCACGGGGTTTACGGTTGGGACGAGGCTGCGGGCCACTTCGTCGGAACCTGGGTGGACAACCTGACGGCTACCCTGCGGATCCTGAAGGGCACCCACGATCCCGAAACGGGCGCCGTGACGTATGTGGGGGAGATCGACGGCCCGCAGGGCCGCATGGAGCTGCGGCAGCGGACCGTTGCCCCCGAGCCGGATGTGCGTCGGTTCACGAGCACGATCATCCTGCCGGATGGCAAGGAATTCGTAGTGATGGAAGCCATCTACCGCCGCAGTGTCGCGTAACTCTCCGACGACTGGCGTGCGTCGAGGCTGGGCGTGGATCGCCGCCGCGGAGCAGGGTTGCTCGATCGACGGCGAGACGATCCACGGCGATGGTGCGGCGGAGATTGCGAGGTGCGCGACGAGAACCCCTCCCGCGCCCTTCGGCTTCGCGGGACTCAGTGCGACGCGAGCTCGCGGGCGATCGCGGTGGCCAGCACCATCGTCGTCAACTGGGGGTTCACGCCGAGCGACGTGGGAAAGATGGAGCTGTCTGCCAAGAACAGCCCGCGCAGGCCGTGGGCCTCCCCGGTCGGCCCGATCACCGACGTCGCGGGATCGGCGCCCATCCGGCACGTCGCCATCGGGTGTGACGCGTAGAGGGCGAAGTCGGTGATCGCCTTGTTGGCGAGTCCCTTCCCGAGGGACTCGGGCGAGTCGTGCCACCCGATCTCGTGGACCGGCGCGGTGACCCGCCGGGCGCCGCCGGCGAGCAGCACCCGCGCCGTTTCGACCATTCCCGCTTTGATTCGGTCGACGTCGTGCGGATCGAACGCGTAGGAAATGTCCGCCCGACCGTCGGAGGTGGATCCGACGCGCCCCTCGCCGTGATCGCTGATCATCACCACGCACCCGCACAAGTTCGGGAGTCGCTGGAGGTCCGCTTTCGCCGCGAGCCCGACGTTGCCGAGCAGGAGCACGAGGGTGTCGGGGGGGGCGTTGAAGGTGTGAGGCAGCACCCCCGGCAGGTCGGGGTGCTCGAACCAGGCGCCTTGGGTTGCGCCCCGCCACATGGTCACCGGATGGTCGCATTCTCCGAGAAGCGCGCTCCCCGGGTGGAGGTGGAGGCCCCGGCCCACCGCTGGGCCGAGCCGGGCCGACAAACCCGCGTGGTGGAGCAACCTGGGCGTACCGATGCCTCCGGCCGCGAGGACGACCCGCGGTGCCCTCACCGTGAGCCGGCCGCGAAGCTCCCCGGTCTCGGTGTGGGAGACCAGACCGGAGACCGCGGCGACCGCGCCCCCGGCGTGGTGGATCTGGTCGACCTTCACGTCTCCCTGGACGATCGCCCCTGCCGCGATGGCCATCGGGATCAAGTTTCGATCGACGCTCGCCTTTCCCCCCGACGGACAGCCATAGTTGCAGATCCCGCAGCCGACGCAGCCCGGCGCGTTCCGCCGGATCAGGCCGCCGGGGAGCCCGAGCGCGGCAGCCCCGCGCACGAGGATCCGGTTGTTCTCCCCCGCTACTTCGTCGCGGGTCACTCCGACGCCGATCAGCGCCTCGATCTCGTCGAACACCGGCGCCAGCCGCGCTGGGGCGAACCGGTCGTCGCCGCCCAGCACCGGCTTCCACCCCTCGAGGACCGAGGGCGGCGTCCGGAAACAGATCGCGCTGTTCACCAGGCTTCCGCCCCCTACCCCGCGTCCGGCGGCCACCGGCACGAACTGCCGGCCCCGGGCCACCATGGTCCCGCTCTCCTGCATGTGGTAGCGCTGGGTGTGAGCCAGGTTCGGCCGAAACATCGGACGTGCGGGCCCTTCCTCCAGCATCACGACCCGGGCCCCGGCCTCGGCCAGCACGCGCCCGGCGGCCGCCCCCCCCGGTCCGGTTCCGATGATCACCACGTCGGCGTCCAGCACGGTGTCCCCGCGGACGTCTTCCCAGTTTCGGAGCGTCATCGGCCGAACCCGCATCCGAACCACGGGCGGATCCCCTCGGCCACCTCGGGATGGGTGCTCCACCCCAGGCCAACGAGGACCATCACCGCCTGGGCCGCGCTGCGCAGGAGATACCGGTCGCTGTGGAGCCAGGCCCGGAGGACATCCTGACGTGAGTCTAGTTGTAACGCAGAGTAATGTGATCCATGCGTGGCCAGGGGGAGCGCGTCGAGGACGTGGAGCAAGAGCTTGAGCTGTCGTCGGGGAGGTCCCGGCATGCCGGCCACGACCGCGTCGAACCAGCCGCCGAGCTCGGCGTCGGCGCCCGACAGCGCCGGTACGCCGCCCCGAGGCATCCACGCCTCGGCCAGCGCCTGGATGAAGGCGTGCTCGGATCCGGAGAGGACCAGCAGGCCCGCGCCCGCCGGCCGGTCCCACCAGGCGACGCCCACCGCGGCGACGCCGATCGCGCCGGCCGCGGAGACCGCCAGGCCGGCGGCGAGCACCTGTCGGCGGGTGATCCTCACGGCTCCAACTCGTCGACCGCGCTGGGCACGAGGGTCGGGTCGAACCAGGTCACCAGTTCGTCGCGCGCCGCGTCCGCCAAGCGCTCGCGGTCGCCGACGACCACCCATCCTGCGTCGGCGGTCAAGCCGACCCGCTCGGGTCGCTTCATCTCCTCGAGGAGCAGGTTGGCGAGTCCGACCGCGGCGGCCGACACGTCTCCGGCCTCGGCTACCCGCCAGCGCTCCCCCGCCCAC
>CANLGQ010000266.1 GCA_947490265.1 Pseudomonadota bacterium
CTGGTACCCGAGCTCGACTAGGCCCCGAGCGAAGGGGATCAATCCGGCCTTGTCGGACACCGAGATCAATGCGTGGCGCATGGGGGCCTCCTCTTCGCCGGCGACCCGTGCGTGTACCCGACGCCACAGAACCGGGCAAGACGATCGAAGCCGGTCGCAATCGGCTCCCGTTCGACCCAGGGGCACGTCGATTCAAGGCTGCATGTGGACGGCTACTGCCGGGGTACGTCGCCCGGAATTACGTAGGACCAGGTCGCATGGAGCTGGTGAGGACCATCGATGTATCCTTCGATCACTGCGAGCCGTCCGCGCTCGGGCCACAGCGCCGCCGTCGTCGTGCGGTCGAGCACGAGCGTGGCCCCCGAAGCCCGATCCGCGATCACCAACTGCGCCCCGAGCGGCTGGAGAACGCCCACATACGCCGGGAAGCCGTGCGGCCCCTCGGTCACCGTCCACCACCCGACGCGGAGGGTTCCAAACACGCGCTCACCGGCCACCTCGACCCAGGCGCCGTCCAACGAGCCGATTCCGGACGCAGGACCGACGGCAATCAGCCGAAGCGCCTGCCCCTCGACAGTGCGAAGGTGTGCCACGCCCTCCCGTGACTCGACCACGCCGCGCGCGCGAACGGCACAAGCCGACAGGCCGCACAACAGAGCTACAGCGAGGGGTCGCGGGCCTACGCGCCGAAGGACCGGGTTGAGGCCAAGTTGACCGAGGGCCATGTTTCAGGGTAACCTCCTCGCAACACCGGCGTGCCCCCGCCGCGGATGGTCCATGCAGTTGCTGCCCCACAAGGTCGGTCCGGTGACGCTGATGCGCCGGATGGGAACCGACGGGAACACCGAGTCGTTCGTTGGAATTCTCGACGACCCGGCAGGAAAGACCGTCGTCGCACGTCGGATTGAGCCCGACGCGCTCAGGGACGCCAGTCGGGTGGCCGCGCTCGAGGCCCGCCTCGGCGACCTCGTGGGGATCCGCCATGCGGCCCTGATCCCGGTCCTGCGCGAGATCTCCGCCGACGGAGAACGCCTCGTGATCGAGGACTGGACCGAAGGCCTGACCCTCGAACGAATCATCAAATGGTGTGCTTCCAAGAAGATAAATGTCCCACACAATGTCTTCCTGAACCTCGCAACCCAGATCTGCAATGGACTCGAGGCGCTTCACGCCCGACCCGGTCCGAGTTCCGGTGCCGAGGCGGTGCTCCACCTGGCCCTGCACCCGGGGTCGGTCCGGGTCGGCATCGAGGGGCGGGTCCAGCTGGGCGGTTACGGATTGTTTCGCTCTCCGGTGGCGAATGCCCAAAGCGAATTTGGGAAGGGCTCGCTCAAGCTCGAATACATGGCCCCCGAGCAAACCCACCCCGATCAGGCGCTCGGTCCGCCGGCCGATCTGTTCGCCCTCGGCGCGCTGCTCTATGAGATGCTCATGGGGAAGCCGATGTTTCGGGCAGAAAGCAACCTCCAGACCATCCAGCGAGTCCGGCGTGCGGAGGTCACGACGCAGCTACTCGAGGTGCGCGAGGTGTTTCCTGGCCTCGATCGGGTCCTGTATCGTGCGCTCAACCTGAACCCGCGCCACCGATACCAGCGGGCGTTCGTGCTCAGAGAGGACCTGCGCGCCCTGATGGCCGGCTTCTCGTTCGCGACGATCGTCGAGGACACGCGCTCCTTCCTCTCCCCCATCTTTCAGCGCACCCAAGCGGGCGACGACCCCACGAGCGAGACGCCGATCGGCTTTACCGGAGCCGACGCTGCCTTGATGCGCGAAAAAACCCTGCCTCCCCAGAACGACACCGGGATCCTCCTGCGGGGGGGTCTCCTAGGCGGGAGCGGAGACTTCCGTCCTCCGACCTCCCCACTCGACGCCTCGGGTCCGAGTTCGATCCCGCCCAGCCCCAGCATGTTCACCCAAGCGACCCCGGCCACGGCGAGGGAGCGTCGGCTGTCGGCGCTTGCGAGTCACCCTGCGCCGCCGCCGCGTGCGCCGGAAACTTCCCCCCCGAGCGCGGTCCCGAAGGTCGTCGACGAGATCCAGTTCTTCCCCGCTCCGTCGCCGACTCCCCAGCCGGCGGCGACCCCCGCAGCCGGAGCTGGGTCGCGAACGCCCGAGCCCGCCGCCACTCCGGCCTCCGCGCTGCCGAAGCGCTCGCCCGCCGCCGAGCCGCGAGGAGCCGCCGCACCCGAACCTGCCCCACCCGCGCAGCGGATCGCCCGAACGCCAACTCCCAGGGTGCAGGCCAGCCCACCCCCCCCAGAGCCAATCCGCGCCGCGCTTCCACCCCCTTCGCGCCGCCCGTGGACACCCCTCGCGGTGGGCGGCGGTGCGCTCGGCCTGGCACTCGTGGCTTACCTGGCCTACACGGGAATGGGCGCATTGGGACCGTTTTCGGGCCCGAACGCGGAGCCACCGGACGAGGATCTTGCCGCCGCAGAGCCGGCCCCGGGGCCCGGGGCGCAACCACGGGAAGCGATCCCCGTTCCGCTGACCCCAGCAATCCTGTCCGACATGACCGTGCGTGCAACCCGCGGCCAACTCGATGCGACCGACCGCGCGACGCTCGAGGCGTTGGACGCGAGCGACCCGAACTACAGCCGCGGCTTTACCCTGCTCTATGAGGACGCGAAGGCGCGCGGCGACAAGTCCTCCACCCAATCGTACCTGGATCGGCTGCTGGCGGTCCCGGCGAACAGCAGCCGACCCGAACTGTTGATCGAGGCGGCACAGCTGTCGTTCGATCGTTCGGATTGGGACGGCGCCATCCGCTGGGCGCAGAAGGCGGAGCAACACTGGGCGCGCCTGCCCTCGGACCTGGTTTTCAGCAGCAAGGCGTCCATTTTCGAGTTGCAAGCTCGTTCCTGGACGAGCAAATCTGTCGCTGGTGGGGGCGCCGACTCGGCCTCGCTCGATGCCGCGATCCGAGGTTGGGAGAAGTATCGCACCCACGTCTCGACCCAGCCGTCCCGGGGGCTCGTGGGCCGCGCGGAGGAACAGCTCGCGAAACTCCGCGGCGAACAGAAACAGGTTCCCTAGCGACCGCCGTCGCCCCACCGAGCGCGTCCTGCTCGGCGGCTGCGCCTCCCCGCGGGGTACGATGTGCCGATGGAGGACCGATGTCGCGCCTGCTCTTCGCCGTGCCCCTGCTCTCCGCGTGCTCGGGGATGCCCATGACCAACCTGGAAGCCCTCGAAGCCCTCGATCAGACGCTCCGCTCCGATTCTGGCATCGAGGTGACCGCCGATGCGGTCGAGGTGTCGACGACCTTCACCCTCGGCGCCGCGGTCGAAGCCGCCGCCGGCGAGTTGGAGGCATTCTGGGCTTCTCAGGCGCCTTGCACGACGGTCGCGGTGGCCGGCCCGACGGTGACGATCGACTATGGCACGCTCGGCGATAGCTGCTCCTACAACGGAAGGACCTACGCTGGGATCTCCGAGATCACCGTATTGAGCGCAGCGAACGGCGCAGTCGACGTCGGCCACGCCTGGACCGGGCTCACCGACGGCGCCTTCCAGGTGGATGGAACCGCCGACGTCACCTGGGACGGGGTGGCCCTCACCCGTGCCGTCGACACGACCCACACCTGGATCGACCTCTCGACGGGCGAAACAGTCGAAGTGACCGGCGCTCACGTGATGGGGACCCTCGAGGGAGAGGGGTTCTTCGACGGGGGGATCACGCTCGACGGCGACCGACAGTGGGTCAGCGACGGCAATGAGTGGTCCCTCCTGTTTACTGGCGTAGAGGCCCGCTGGATCGACCCGGCCCCACAGGCCGGCGCGCTGACGGTGACCGCGCCAAACGGAAAGACCCTCGACATCGTCTTCTCGCGCGTGGACGAGGCCACCATCCGCGCCGAGCTGACCGGGACGCGCCAGCCGCTGGCGTTCGAAATCACTGCGCTCGGCCTCGTCGAAACGGTGGATTGATCAGCGCGACCAGCGCTGTCGATCGGCCTCGGTCGCCCGATGTGGGCCGAGCGAGGACTCCCAGTCCTTGACCAGCGGCTGCTGATCCCGCGCGAGCGTGCCCGCGGGGTCGGCGTTCCAGAAGACCACGAGCTGCGGTGCGATCTCCACCAGCCGCTCGGCCGCCCCCCGGCGCACGACCCGAACCGCGAAGCCCCCCGGCGACGGCAGCGCCACGATCGCTAAATCTCCGCGCCGAAGCTGAATTGCGAGCGGGAGGCTGACGTGGACGGTGCCGATCCGCGCTGCGTCCGGGACGCGGTGGCAGAACGGCACCGGGCCAGCGGCCCGCACGGTGTTCGAAGCGATCAGATTTCGGATCTGGAGGGCCCGCTCGGTGCGTTCGCGGGCGACCGCGTAGGCGGTGCGCGCGGCCCGCTTCGCCTCAGCCCGCTCGGCGTCCTCCCGGGCAGCCTCCGCTGCTCGCGAAGCTTCGTCCACCGCTTTCGTGCGCTTATTGCCGTCGCGCCCTCGGCGCTCGCGGTCGAGCTCCTGCTCGACGCGCCGCACGTCCTTCTTGGACGCCAGGCCCTTCTGCATGAGCTGGTCGCGCAGCGACACCAGGCCCCTCCGTGGCCGGTATCCCGGCGCAGCCGCTCCAGCCGCGATACGGGCCGGCATGCCC
>CANLGQ010000267.1 GCA_947490265.1 Pseudomonadota bacterium
CTCCAGATCGTGGGTCGATCGCCCGACGATGCCCGAGGGGAGGAGCGCCCGGGCGGCACCCAGGTCTCCGTCGGTCTGGCCAAGGTGGAGGCCGTGGGCCCCCATCGCAACCGCCACCTCGGCGTCGTCGTTGGCGAAGAGCAGCGCGCCGCGGGCCTCGCAGGCTCGGGCGAGCGCACGCCCGGCGCGCACCACCTCGTCCGGCGCCCAACCCTTGCAGCGGAGCTGGATCAGCCGGCAACCCCCGACGAGCATGTGCTGCCCGAGGGCGACCGGATCCCCGCCGGCCTCGGCGTTGGCGATCCCATAGAGCCCGCGCAACCCCACCTCCCTGCGCGACTCCGTCTATCGCAGCGCTGGACAGAACGGGCCTCGCCGTGTTCAACTGGCTGCGTCCCTCCGGTACGCCGTCCGTGCGTGCCGCTCCTCCCGCCCCCTCCCCCGGGTTCCCCATGCAAATCATGTCGGCCATTGGCCGGTTTTCGGTTATTGCGGCGCTGTTTTTCGCGGGCGCTGCGTTCGCCTCCGACCAACCGGAGGGTCCCCCCGTGGACGGAGCCTCCTCGGCTGCGCCGGTCTTCCCGGCCCACAACCGCAAGTCCAAGAAAAAATCGGAGGTCGTGCCGGTGGTTGCGGAGGCGCCTCCCGTGGAGTCGTCGCCCATCGCCGCGATCCCCGAGAATGGCCCCGAGGTCTACGCCCCGGCCGTCGAACCGCCCGCCGAGGGGGTGTGGCACTGGGTTGAGCAGATGGACGGCGAGATCCCGACGGTGGAGCAGGTTCACGCGCTCGAGGAGTCGGCGGCCCGCAGTGTCGCCGAGCGCCGGCTGTCCGACGAACTCTCGAGTTCAGGGCCACCTACTTCGTTTTATACCGATCCGGTGCGGTCGCTGCGCCCAGACCCCCTCTACCTCGACCGGGTCGACCCGAGGGAGTTCGACATCCCGGTGGAGGTCAACGACGATGTGGTCAAGTGGATCCGGTATTTTACCGGCGAAGGCCGAAAGTACTACGCCAAGTGGCTCACGCGCAGCACCCAGTACCGGCCCTATATGTACGAGCAGCTCGAGAAAGCAGGCTTGCCGAGGGATCTCGTCTACCTCTCGATGATCGAGTCCGGCTACAACGCCCATGCCCTCAGCCACGCGGGGGCGGCCGGGATGTGGCAATTCATGCCGGCGACCGGCAAGATGTACAAGCTCCGCATCGACTACTGGGTCGACGAGCGGCGCGACATCGAGGAGTCGACCCGGGCGGCGATCGACATGCTGGGCGAGCTTCACCAGATGTTCGACGGATCCTGGTACCTCGCCTGGGCATCCTACAACGGAGGTCCGGGCCGGGTTCGGCGGTCCGTGCAGTCCGCGGGCACGTCGGACTTCTGGAAGATCACCCGTGGGGCGTGGTTGCACCCGGAGACCGAGAACTACGTCCCCAAGATCATCGCCGCAGCAATCATCGGGCATCATCCCGAGCGTTACGGCTTCGACCACATCGATTACCTGCCGGCCCTCGAGTACGACGTCGCCCACGTCTCGGGCGCGGTGTCGCTCGACATTCTCGCGAAGGCGGCGGGCACGAGCGTGGAGGTCCTTCAGGACTTGAACCCTGCGCTTCGCCGGTTCAGCACCCCGGCGGAGGGGTTCGACCTCAAACTCCCGCCGGGCGACCAGTCGCGGTTCGTGGCGGCGCTCGCCGAGATCCCGGCTGAGCAGCGATCCACGACCACGGTGGCCCGCCACACGGTCCGCCGAGGCGAGACCTTGTCGGTGATCGCCGGGAAGTACCACGTCTCACTGAGCGAGCTGTCCCAGGCCAACGGGCTCCGGAACGTGAACAAGATCTATGTCGGGATGAGCTTGGTGATCCCGGGTCACGGGGCGGTGGCCGCCGAAGCGACGCCGGCCGAGCGCAAGGCCCCGGTGCCGGCGGCCGCAAGCCGGCCGAGCACGCCCAAAACGGCGGCCCGCTACTACACCGTCCTGCGCGGCGACAATCTGTCGGAGATCGCTGGCCGCCACGGGGTCACGGTGACCCAGCTCAAGAGCTGGAACAAGCTGTCGGGGTCGACGATCGTTCCCGGGCAGAAACTCGCGGTGAACAGCTCGGCTTCGGGCGCGAGCCCGGCCCCAACGGCGAGCACCGCTTCGACGGCCAAGTACACCGTTCGATCGGGCGATACTCTCTCGTCGATCGCGGGAAAGTACCACGTGACGACCGGCCAGCTCCAGGGCTGGAACCACATCTCCAACCCGAGCTCGATCCATTCGGGCCAGGTGTTGGTGGTGAAGGGTGGCACCACCGCGGTGGCCAGCGCTGCGGGCGGTTGGACCAGCTACACTGTGCGGTCCGGCGACAGCCTCGGCGCGATCGCCGAGCGGCACGGCTGTACGGTGGGCGAGATACAGTCTTGGAACGGCATCAAGGGCTCGGTCATCCAACCGGGGCAGAAGCTGAAGCTCAAGAGCTGACGGGGGCTCCTTGCTGACAGTGGACGAGGCGGTCGCGCGGATCCTGGTGGACGTCCCGCGGATGCCCGCCGAGTCGGTGCCCCTGCGGGGGGCGCGCGGGAGGGTGCTCGCGGCGGACCTGATCGCCCGGATCGACGTGCCGTCGTTCGACAATTCCGCGATGGACGGCTACGCGGTCAGGGCCGTCGACACCCGAGGGACAACGCCGGAGAACCCGGTTGTCCTGCGCTTGGTGGGCACGGTCGCCGCCGGAGCGGTGGGGCCGGGGATCGGTCCCGGGGAGGCTGCCGCGGTGATGACCGGGGCGCCGATTCCGGAGGGTGCCGACGCGGTGGTGATGGTCGAGGACACCGATGGGTCTCGCAGCGGGACGGTGGCGATTCGCGTGGCGTGTCCCGTCGGCCGGCATTGCCGGCGTCGGGGGGCCGACGTGGCGGCCGGGACGACGGTCCTGATCTCGGGCACCCGGCTGTCACCGGCACGGCTCGGGGTCGCGGCCTCGATCGGGCAGGCGACCCTTGCTGTGACGCGAAGGCCGGTGATCTCGGTGCTTTCGACCGGGGACGAGCTGGTGGAGCCGGGGAGTCCCCTCGGAGCCGGGCAGATCTACTCCTCGAACAACGCGGCGCTCACCGCCCTGATCGAGGAAGCCGGCGGCGCGGCGCGCGACCACGGTACGGCCCCCGACGACCTGGACGCGACGATTGCGGCTTTAGAAGCGGCCATCGAGGGGGCCGACGCGGTGCTGACCACTGGGGGCGTCTCGGTGGGGGCGTTTGACTACGTCAAGGAAGCCCATGCGCGCCTGGGGGCGGAGATGGATTTCTGGCGGGTGCGGATGAAGCCAGGGAAACCGCTCGCGTTCGGCCGGGTGCGGCGGGCCGGCCGGGTCGTGCCCCTGTTCGGACTTCCGGGAAACCCGGTGTCGTGTCTCGTGAATTTCGCCCAATTCGTGCGCCCGTGGATCCGTTCGGCACAGGGCGATCCGCGACCCTTCCTGCCGGTGGTCAGCGGCGTCGCGGTGGACGACTTCCGCGACACCCCAGGTCGGGCCCGACTCGATCGGGTCGTGCTGACCCGGAGCCCGGCAGGAATCGAGGTCCGATCCGCGGGTTCGCAGTCGAGCGGCGTGCTCTCGGCCCTCGCTGCGGCGCATGGACTGTTGCTGGTCGGGGCCGATCAGGCCGGCCCGAGACCCGGCGAGCCGTGCCGGGTGCAGGTCCTCGATCCCGGGTTCTGGGACGGGACCGGCCCGGACTACCGGTGGTAAACGAGGCGTTCGTCCTGGCGGGCGGGCGGAGCCAGCGCATGGGAGTCGACAAGGCGCGCGTCGCTTGGCCGGGTCGGTGGCCGATGGCCTCGTGGGTCGCTGCCGTGATCGCCCGGGTGGTGCCGGTCGTTCGGATCGTTCGGGCGGCTCCCGATCCGCTGGGCTTTGCTTTCCCCGCGGAGCCCTGGGTTCGCGCGCCCGGGCGCCCCATCGAGGTGATCGTCGACGACCCGTCGCTCCCGGTCCACCCGCTGCGCGGGGTGGCGGCGGCGCTGCGCGCTGCCACCACTCCCCTCGTGTTGATCGCGGCCACTGATCTCGTCGACCTCACCGAAGCGGTGGTTCGGGAACTCGTGCAGGCCGGCGGGCCGGCGGTGGCGTGCGTTGGGGGGAGGCCCGCCCTGCTCGCGGTGCTGCCGGCCGATCGGGCGCCGGTCGCCGAAGCGCTCACCCGCGAGGGGGGCTCGTTTCGCGAACTGGTCGCCGGCTTGCGCCCCGTCGCCGTGAGCGACGCGCTCGCAACGAACCAGAACACCCCGCCGCGCGACGGGCCCCTCGCGGTCTTGCGCCAGCGGTTACCTCGGTTCGACGAACGGATCCGGCAAGGGGAGGTCGCGAGGCTCTCCGCGCGGGGCGCCGTGGATCCGTCGGCGGTCTAGACTGGGTCCGGAGGGTCCATGCCGCGCCCGCATCCCCACGCTCACGAGAATGCGCCGAGCCCCGCGCTGGTCGCGGTGATCACCGTCAGCGACAGTCGGTCGGGCGCGGAGGACGGCAGCGGGAAGGTCATCGCCGACCTGCTCGTCGAGGCGCGGCACGACGTGATGGCGCGAGAGACCGTTCCCGACGA
>CANLGQ010000268.1 GCA_947490265.1 Pseudomonadota bacterium
CGCCCACAACACCCTGCGTGGGGCGGCGGGTGCCGCGTTGTTGAACGCCGAGCTCGTTGTGGCGAGCGGGCGCGCACCCCGGTGATCGCGCTCCTCCTCGCGGTGGGCTGTGGGGGCGATCTCGATCGGGCGACCTGGCTCGAGGGTTTCGGCTTCGGATGGACGAATTTTAACCATCGCGTGTCCCGGCTCGTCGCTGAGACCGAGTCGGACGAGGGGCGGCTGGCGTTCGTCGGTGGAGCGAGTACAACGGGTGTTGATCCCGAACTTCCAGCCGAGTGTACCGACGGCTGCGAGGAGCTTCCGTTCGTGGACACGTCCGATGCCGAACTCCGTTACGGCTCCGTGAGGACGCGCGCCGCCGCCTTCCAGCGGGGGGAGATCGAGCTGGTCGTCGGGGCGGAGGGCGGGAGCAGGGAGCTGGAGGTTCGATTCGACCGCTCGGTGGGAGGCACGGGTTTTGCGGTTTTGACCGGTGTGCAGCTCACGACCGACGAAGCGCTCCAAGGCCCGCCTGGCTGCTACGATCCCGGGCTCGGCTGGCATCCGCGGCGGATCGCGGTCGAACTGGGGCCACCCGCCCTGGAGGGGGCGCTGGCCCGGGTGTCGGTGTCCGCATGGTTCGAAGCGGGGAACTCGCTCGAAGACATCCGGGCGTGCATCGACCTCGTGAACGAGCGGGCGAGCGCTCGGTTTACGGTTGGGGTCCTGGTCGTTGTCACCGACGAGCCGGTGACCGCCCAGACCTTCGCGGGTGGGATGTCGTTTCCGTGGACCGGCGCGGCGGAGCCGCAGGTGCCGACCGATGAGGCTCCCCTCGATCCGGCCTTCGGACCGAACGCCATGGTTGGTTGGTCGGCGTTCGATTGGCAGTTTCTTAGCGACGATCCGGATGCCCGGGGGACGTACCTGCGCACCGTCGATCTGAGCCTCGACCTGGCGAGCGGAAGCGCTCATGGGCAAGCGACGAACTACAGTCCGCTCACGCAAATATTCGGCTTAGACTATGTTTTCTCGGGGTCGCTGGTCGGAGCGACCTTGCCCGGAAAAACGCTCCACGGCCGGGCCGGGGTGGCGGGCATGGCGGCTGCCCTCGAACCCGACGGTTTACCGGTGGTCACCCGGGTAGAGTTGTTGGATGCTACTCTTTGAGTTAAACTGACGCGGGAGGTGGGTGGATGGACCTCAAGGACGACGAGACCTCGGAATTTGACACCCTCCGCCTGAAATTGGCGTTTGCCTACCACATCGTGCAGCGCATTGTGGGTGCCGACGAGCGCTTGGCTCGCGGCGAGGTGCGCTTCCTCGAGCAGCGGTTCCCGGCTGCCCTGCTCGTGAAGTTGGGTTTTCTAACTGCTCAGGGCACGTTCACCGAGCTGTTTCAGCAGGCGACGAGCGAGGCGCTGCTGGAGTTGCCGCGACGTTTGACGCTCGAGGAGAAGTTCGGGATGATCGACCTTCTGCTCGACGCCGCGCTCGCCGACGATGAATTCCACCCCTCCGAAGGCATTGTCCTGGAGCACGCGGCCCGGTTGCTCGGCGTTGCGAGCGAGGATCTCGACCGGCATCTCTCGACCCGCCGGGGGCAGGTTGGGGACATCGAGCTGACCACTCAGGAGTGGCAGAAGGACTAGGAGCCTGTGGTGCATTGCCCCCGCTCCGCGGGGGCAATGCACCGCAGGCTCCTCCCAGCGAGCGTAGCGAGCGGCGCCCGCGCCCGCGCCCGTGGCCGGCCGAGGCGGAAATCCGAGGAGGATCAGCGATCCGCCGAGGTCGGCGTCGGATAGGCGCCCGAGCGGAGGGCGGAGATGGGCGGCGCCCGGGTTCGGTTCGGAAGTGCATCCCTGAACCGGCCTTCGGGCAGATCAAGCAGGGCATGGGGTTCAGTCGGTTCTCGATGCGAGGCATGAAAAAGGCGCGGGGTGAGTGGGCTCCCGTGTGCACATGCCACAACATCAGGAAACTCTGGGTCGCCCGCCGGGCGGATCGGCTACCGCCACTCGCATGAGCCGGGCGCCGTGCCACTCGAACGGGCACGGGCGCGGGCGCCGGGTCGCAAGCGACCCTGGGAGGAGACCGTGGTTCGTTGGGCGCGGCTCCGCCGGGCCCAACGAACCACGGCCACCTAGAGCGACCGGACGAGGCGGAACCCCACCCCGGGATCGCGCTCGCTGAAGCGATAGCGCAACGAGGCGCGCGCAAACATCGCCAGGCCTTGGAACCAGCCGCCTTTCACCATTCGATGCAGGCGATCGGGCGAACCCTCCCCGGACCAGCCGTGGTGCACCACGAGGTCCCGCACGTTCCCGCCGAGGCCGCGAACGCCATACGGGCTGGCGTCCTGGGGAAAGGCATCGACTGAGGTCGGGCGCGGTGAGTCGGTGATCGCGTGACTGTCGGCCACGCAGCAGAACGTGGGGTCGAGGTAGTCGCCCCACGGGTAGCTCCGCTCGTCGACGCCGCGGGCGGCTTTCTCCCATTCGTGTTCCGTCGGGAGCCGCCACGGTTGGCCGCTGCGCGTCTCCATCCACGCGGCATAGCCTTCGGCGGCCGCCCAGGTCAGGGTGCGCACCGGCTGATCGGGCGTCCACGGGCCGGTGTCGTCGGCGCCGAGGCGCCACCGATCCGCGGCATAGGTGAAGCCCCCACGCGGAGCGAGTTCGAGACCCTGCTCGATGGGGATCGAGGCCAAGAATTCGAGGAACTCTCCATTGGTCACGGGGTCCCTGCGGATGACGAAGCTCTCGACCCAGACCGGCATCCGCGGCAGGCTGTCCGCGGTCTCTCGATCCCCGCCGGCCGTGAACCAGCCCGCAGGGATCAGGAGGTCGCCAACATCGAACGCCTCGATCGGCGGGAGCGGAACGCGGCGGGGTTCGTCCCATCCTGGCGCGATGTCGGTCGAGTGGGCGTCGGGGTCGATGCGGACGGGATAGCGGACCAGGACTCGATTTTCGGCCTTGAGCCTGACGACATAAGCCCCGCTGGGGACCTCGTACCGCAACAGCGGGCTGGTGCCGAGGTCGCGCATCGAAACCGGGACCAGTCGCCGGCCGACGAGCTCCAGCCGTTGGAGGGTGACCCGCGCTCCGGGTGGATCGGTGGTCACCGTCAGGAATCCGGTGCCGGACGGCAGCGGTCGCGACTCGGGAGCGGTGCTCCCTTCCAGGCGGCTCCGGGCCTCGGGCAGGTCGGCATGCGTGAGGGCGGTACGCAGCAATTGTACCGCTTGTGCCTCCCGGACGCGGACGTCGTCGTCGACCCGACTCGCCTGGTCTTCGAGCGCCCAGGCGGCAGCCTTCTGGTCGGCGCTGGCGAAGGGACCGATCTGTTCGAGGAGGCGGGCCGACTGCTCGCGCAGATCGGAAGCCTGAATTCGGAGCTCGGCAGCGTCCGCCCGCAGGCGATCGGCGCGACCGACCAGGATGAGCCCTTGGTCGCGCTGGTGTACGCCTTCGAGCCAGGCCGTGAGCGCCTTCCCGACCGAACCCGCGTCGGGATACCGATCTTCGGGCCGTCGGGCCATGGCCTTGTCGCAAATCGCCAGGAGGGTTTCGTCCACTGCGCCGCGCGATCCTCCCGGCTGCATCCGGCTCGCGAACGGAGGCACGGGGGGCCGCGGTGCCGCCGCCAACACCCTCTGAACAACCACTTCGGTGTCGGGTCCCTCGTAGGGGGGGCGATTGGCGAGGAGGTGATACAGCATCGCCCCGAGACCGTACACATCGGAACGAGAGTCGGTGGCCGCGTGGTCCCCGCGCGCTTGCTCGGGAGGCATGTAGTTCGGCGTTCCAGCCACGCTTCCGATCCGAGTGAGGAAGGCCTGCTGCTTGCTTCGGGCGGTGAAGACCGGGTACTTGCCCGACGCCGCGGCGACGGCCTCGGTAGACCGGCCACCACGGCTGATTTTGGCGAGACCCCAGTCCATCACCACCACCTCGCCGAACGCTCCGACCATCACGTTCGTCGGCTTGAGGTCGCGGTGGAGCACCCCTCGATCATGCGCGTAGGCGACGGCTTCGCAAACCGTCTTGAGCGTCTGAATCACCCGATAGAGCGTCCAATTGCCTCGGCTGGTTCCCCAGCCGTCCTTCGAAGCGACGTGGAGCTCCTCGATCACGTCGAGCAGCGTTCGGCCCCGGATCTCCTTCATCGTGAAAAAGACGCGACCATCGGGCAGCTTGCCGAAGTCATAGATGGGGACGATGCCGGGGTGTTCGAGTTGGGCGGTTGCCTGTGCCTCCTCGACGAAGCGCGCATAGAGGTCCTCGCGGTCGAGGAGTTCCGTGCGCAGCGCCTTCATTGCCAGGGTGCGGTGCAACACCGTGTCCCACACCCGCCGCACCTCGCCCATGCCCCCGATCGCGATCGCGCCGAGGTCTTCATACCGTTCGGTGAGGCGCGGGCGACCGAGCAGGGTGCGCGGGTGGGTGAGCGCTGGATCGTATCCGGCGATGGGGTTGCGACCCGTCGGGGGGCGCGGGCCTTCGGATCCAGAGCCGTCCGATGGGGACGCGGAATGGAGCGCCGACTTCAGCTCCTCCTCGGCCGCGGCGGGCAGACCCCATCGTTGTGCATACGC
>CANLGQ010000269.1 GCA_947490265.1 Pseudomonadota bacterium
GGAAGCGGCTCGGGAAGCGGCTCGGGAAGCGGAAGCGGAAGCGGCTCGGGAAGCGGAAGCGGCTCCAGCTCGGGAAGCGGAAGCGGCTCCAGCTCGGGAAGCGGAAGCGGAAGCGGAAGCGGAAGCGGAAGCGGAAGCGGAAGCGGAAGCGGAAGCGGAAGCGGAAGCGGAAGCGGAAGCGGAAGCGGATCGAGCTCCAGCGGTAGCGGGAGCGGGAGCGGCTCCGGCAACTGATCCGCGCGATGCGTCGACGCCTGCCGGACCTCTTGGTGGCGGTGGCGCCGCTTGCCGTAGCGATGGTTCTCCTCGCCCGGCTCGGCGCCGCGTGGGCCGGCCGCTTTGCGTATCCGTTCGACCTCGAGTGGATGGAAGCTGGGATGCTCGCCCACGCGTGGCGCGTGGACCAGGGCCTTCCCCTCTACGTGCGGCCCAACATCGACTTCATGCCGTTCATTTACCCCCCTGGATACCCCTGGGTGGTCGCAGCCTTCAGCCAGGGTTTCGGGCTCTCGTTTCAGGTCGGCCGCGCGGTCTCGATCGCGGCGATCCTCGCCGCCGCCGGGGCGATGACCTTCGGCCTTCGGCGGGCCGGCGGCTCATGGGGCGTCGCGCTCGGGGCCGCGGTGGCCTTCCTCGGGACGTGGCCGCAGGCCGGCGCGTTCTACGACATCGTCCGGCCTGACTCGCTCGCCGTCTGCCTGCTCGCCTGGGCCGTGGTCCTCGGGCTCGAGGAGCGGCGGTGGGCCCCCGTCGCGGCGGGGCTGCTCCTCGCCGGTGCATTCCTCGCGAAACAGAACACCGCCATCGCGGGACTCCCGATGTTGCTGGGGTTGAGCCTCCGGGGATGGCGGCCCGCGCTGGCGTTCGTCCTCGCGTCTGCGGGTCCGGCGCTCGCGGCCTGTGCCGTGTTGCAATGGCAATCCGGCGGGGAGTTCCTGGTGTGGCTTGTGGAGGTGCCTCGCTCGCAGGTGCTCGTCTGGTCGCGCGCCTGGCTCGAGACCCCCCGGGAATGGGGCACCGCTTTGCCCGTGGCGTGGGCGACTGCAGGACTGGCGGTCTGCTGGGACGCAACGGCCCGGCAGCGACTCTTTCCCCCGTGGCTCGCCGCCGGGTTGCCTGTGTGGGCCGGAATGGGCTGCGCGTGGTGGTTCACGTATGAACCCCCGGCCCCGGATGCACGGGTCTACAATTCGCCGGCGTCGCTCGCCTACTGGGCCCTCGCCGCCATCCCCGTGGCCCTGACGATCCGCGTCCTCGGTGCCGTCGCTGCGCGCCAGTTGCCGTCGTGGCGCTCGGTGTACGCCGTGGGAATCCTGCTCGTCCTGGCCACGGCGGCGCTGGTGATGCGGGTCCACGATGGCGGCTTCATCAACGTTCACACCCCTCTATTCTGGTCGCTTTCGGCCTTTTTCGGCGCGGTCCTCGTCCGGTTCGAGACCGCCTGGGCCGAGCGGCGCGCGCGCGCCGTCACCGGCGTCGTCGTCGCCGTTCAGCTGCTCTGGTCGATGGCCATCTTGCAGCCGGCGAGGCTGATCCCGAGCCAGGCCGACCGGGACGCGGGGTGGCGCATCGTCGAGCAGGTGCGAGGGATCGACGGTCCGGTCCTGTCTCCCTTCAGCGCCTGGATCCCATTCTATGCTGGACAGCCGCCCTCCTTGCACGCTCAGGGGGTGTGGGACGCGAACTACGCCGGGGGCCCCTACCAGGACGAGCTCACCGTGATCGAGACGGCGCTGCGGGAGCACCACTGGGCGTTGATCATCGGGGGACAGTACAACTTCCTCGGCGACCTGACCCGGCACTACGAGGTCGCCGAGGAGCTGATCCCGCTCGACGACCCGCGCCTCACTCCCCCGACGGGGATGGGGGCACGGCCGTGGCGGACGCTGGTCCCCCGGCCGTAGCGTGGCTGACTTTGGGGAGGTAGCTCTCGAGGTCGAACCGACCCTGATCCCGCTCGCCGTCGTGGCAGGTCGTGCAGACGCTCGCGCTTGGCGTGCGCACCGGGTGTAGCGCGGCCGGAGCCGCCACATGGGCGGCCGCCGGGCCGTGGCACGCCTCGCACTGGACGTCGCGGAACGGGCCCACCGCCGAGGGCAGGTTCGGTCCGCCTTCCTGGTGCGCGGCGGTCACATGGCAGGACCAACAGGCCTCGTCGGCGGCGCGGTTCACCGCGGCCAGCGAGCCGAGCGCGTGAGCATGCGGGGTGCCCGCCCACTGGGCGTGCTCGGAGGGGTGACATCCGGCACAGGCGTCGGAGCCGGCCCACGGCGACCCCGCGCGGATCCGATGCGGCACCGGCAGGGACGCGGCAGCAGGCGAGGCGCTCGTGAGGTGCGCCTTCGCCCCCGCCACCAGCGCGGCCGTCTTCGGTTCGTCGACGATCTCCGCGCCGAGCATGACCTCGCTGGTCGCGATCGCGTTCGCAAGGCCCCCGACGAGGCCTGCCGAGAGCGTTCGGTCGCGGTCGATCTGCTGGACGTAGGCGTCTCGCTGTTTCTCGAAGCGAGCCCGCGCCGCGGCGTCGGCCGCGGAAGCGATGCGGGCCTCCGCGTCGCGCAAGCGCGTCTCGGTCCGGGAGATGCGCTGGGCGAGCTCGGCGGCCTGACCGGTTCGCATCCACTGCGTGGCCCCGGCCGTCCACGACAGGTCGAGGATGCTCACCTGTCGACCGCGAGACCCAGCTTCAAAGGCTGGGAAGTGCACCTTCCCTTCCTCGGGGGGGCGGACCCCGCCGGTGATCGCGAGGTCGATCGCCAGCGGACCCGCACCCAACGCCCCCAGTGCGGCGACGTCGAGAGGAAGCAGGCCGATCACCACGTCGGTCTCGCCCAGCGAAGCAAGGGTCTCGGCGAGGGCCAGGGCCGGGTCGCCGACCGTACAGCCTGGGATCTCCCCGGCCGTCACGCCCACGAGCCCGACTCGCCGACCCGCCACCTCCACGACACGCCCGCCGGGAAACGGATGTTCCTCGCCACAGACGAGGTTCGCGGCCAGCACCGGCACGCCCTTTCGGGTCATCAGACCCCGGATCCAGTCCGCGCCGAGCGCCCAATCCGCAGCGCCGATCGCGGCGCCGTCGATCCCCCCGGCGACCCAGGCATCGACGACCAGCTCAGCCTTCACCCGGCGTTGATCGAGCACTTCCCCCGCGAGTGGCGGCTCAGGAGGGCCCTTCCGGCCCAACGACACGCCCGGAGACAGCGAGTTCCCCCCTTCGAGGACGAGGACCGGTCCCTTTGCCCGTTCGTCTGCAACAACCTTGTTTCGCCTGGACAGACCGCCCGTGGGATGCTTGGGTCAACCACAGGGCTCGATCTCGCCCTCCCCCTTGGCCTGAAAAAGGACGCGCACCGATTGAGCCTCCGCTCCCGTCGGCCGCGCCGGATGAGTCGTTCCACACGCCCACAAGGCCAGGGTCACAAACACAGGGCACTCCTCCTATTGGGTGGGCTCGGGCTTCCAGTCGCGCTCGGCCTCGCGCTGGCGCTCCCGGCGATACTCGCGGATCAGATCCTCGCATACCTCGAACAGGCCGCCGTCGATCTCCACGACCTCGGCCTCCGCCGTGGCCGCCCATTGGCGCTTGAGCTTGCGCGGCCCGGTCGGGCGCGCCGGCTCACCGGGCCGGCCGGGCGGCGGCGGCAGGGCGTCCACCTCGATCTCCCAGGTGTGACCCAATCGAATCCACGATCGCTCGCCACCGACGAATTGCAGTTCGATCGCGGCCGAGGGTTCCGCGAGACCGCTGTCGGGGGGGGGCGTTTCCGGGAATGCCCGTGCGCGCAGACCGACCGCCGCCGACGCCACGCGCCCCGGGGTCGCGCCGGGAGCAACGCCTCCGCTCGGCCATCGCCACTGATCGGCCGTGCTCTGAATCGTGACGCGCTCGTCTCCGATAACCACGGTCACCGCCTCGAGTTCGGTCACCGGGCGCCGAAAGAGGGAGCGATCGCGGAACTCCTCGGGGGAAAGGCGCCAGGTGTCGAGAAAGCCAGAGCGAGCCGTGAACGTGGCGTCGTCTTCGACCCGGTACACATGGATCAGCGGCGGGTCGGTGTCCGGCAGCGGATCGCCGACCCACAGCGTCACCGGCTCGCCGTTGGTGAATCGAATGGTGAGCGAACTCCTCGGTGGATCCAGCCCCAACGCCGCGAGGCCCTCCCTGCCGTCGCGGACGAAGGAGGACGCCCGGAGCGCGGCGACCCGCCCGAGCAGGGTGCGCACCTGGTCGCGGTCCGCGGGCTGATCGAGGGGCACCCGCATCTTCCATCGCTTCTCGTCGACCCGCTCGAAGGCCATCGGACGCCCGTCGATCACCGCATCGATGCGCTCGGCGTCGTCGGCGTCGAGCGTAGCGAAGCGGTCCTCCCGAAACGAGTCTGGGGGCAGCCGGAAGTAGTCCACCGCTGCCTTGGCGACGATGAACACCGTTCCCGCCGGCATCGCCCGCACGTACCAGCTCACCGAGGTCGGGTTCGGGTCGCCGACCTCGAGGTCGAGGCCTGAGCCATCGCGCAGCTCGAGCCGCACGCGGATGGCGGACGGCCCGAGGCCATA
>CANLGQ010000270.1 GCA_947490265.1 Pseudomonadota bacterium
CTTCGAGAACGATGCGAACCGGGACGCCCCACTCCGTGCGTTGTGGGTCGGCCCACAGCAGGGCGGGCATGGGTTGCGGCCCGGACCCCACCGACTGCACCCGCCCGCGCAACACCTCTCCGCTGGCTCGCACTACCTTCGCAGGGTCTCCAGCTTCGATCGCGCTGATTCGGGAGGCGGACACATAGCCGATGACCTCGAGCGTCGACAACGCGCTCACCTGCAGCACCGGGATTCCGGGGGTTACATAGTCGCCGGGGCGAAGGAAGATCGCGGATACTTGGCCCTCCATCCCCGCTGGCATCGCTTGGCGCCGGATCCGCCCCTCGATCTGCTCCAGGAGGCGACCGGTCGCGACGACCTGCCACTCGTTCGGCAGGGGGGAGTCGGAGCTGCGCTGTTCCGCCGAACGGGCCGCATCCTCGGCCACCACGAGCTCGGTCTTCGCGGCGTCGATCCGGGCGAGGACGACTTGAAGGTCGCGTTCCAGGTCGTCTGCGATCATCGGTGGGGCCCCGCCGACTTGGGCTATCGCCCGCTCGCGGGCTACCTTTTCGCGCATCGTCCGGGCCACGGTCTCGTCGGTGCGAAGGGAAGTGAGGATCCGGGCGCGGTTGACCTGGCTCGCCTCGACCCCTTGCGCGAACTGTCGGGTCGTGCTTCGAACCAGGTCGCTCATCTCCTGCTGCACGGCGAGGAGTTGAGCTTGGACGACCGCCTGCTCCTCGAGCAGCGGCGTCGGGTCGAGTTCGGCGACGATGGTCTCGGCGGTCACTTGATCGTGCAGACTCACGGTGACCGACTTCAATCGCCCGGCCTCCAGGGGACTGACGAGGACCGGCGGTGCAAATCCGACCCCTCGCGCGTCGGTGCCCCCGGATCGAACCCCGCCCCACGCGAGCGCGACCAGCGCCCCGGTGACCCAGGTCGCCACCCCGAGTCGGCGGCGAAATACGAGATTCATTTCAGGACTCCCCAGCCCGGGCTTGGGGCAGCAACGAGACGGCGCTGACCGATCCGTTGGCCCGGAGATCGCGCAAGAGCGCGTCCCCAGATGCTGGCGATCGGAGGTTCACATCATACACCCGCTCCTCCGGTCCGTCTGCTGCGGTGACGCGCGCGGCGGAGAGTTGGTGACTCTGGCAGTGCCGATTGAGGATGGCGGTGAACGCCTCGCGTTGGGCGTCGTCGCCTTCGAAGCGGACGCGCAGGAGCCCCTCCGCCTGGCTGCGGGATCCGTAGGCCGTCACGTCGAGGTACCAGGCGAGGAAGCCCACCGCGAGGGTGGCCATCACGGCGACCGCCGGGTGACCGATGCCCGCCGCCATGCCCACGCCGACGGAAGAGAACAGAAAAACGGCATCGCGTGCGTCTTTTACCGGCGTTCGGAAGCGCACGACGGCGAGGGCGGCCGCCAAGCCGAATGCCCGCGCGAGGCTGTCGCCGATGACTCCGGCCACCACCGCCGTCACGACGGCGAGCAGCGCGATCGATTGGACGAACGTCTGAGAATACGAGAGGACGCCGCTCGAGCGGGAATACATCCAGCCCAAGAGCTGGCCGCACAGCCCAGCCACCAGCAGGGTGAAGGCGAGCCCGAACAGGCTGAGGTCGGCGACGATCATCCGATTCGCGCTCCGTGCTCAACCGTGTCGTTGAAGGGGAAATTCCCTATCTCCAACGCCCCACTCACATACTTGGCGACCGACAGCCGCCGAAGGTTGAACCAGCGCACGAGGTTCCGCATCCAATGAGGGCTGGCACCGTTGAACTTCATCTCCAGGATCGTGGGCTTCGCTAGTCCGATCGGGTGAAACCAGCGGAGGTCGGGCTTGAAGACCGGTTCCGAGGGGACCTGGCACTGAAGCCGGCGGTCGAAGGTGAGGCGCGCCCCGTCGCCGAAGGGGGAGACCCAGGCTTCTCGGTGGTAGCGCACCCACAGGCGGGGCCGCGCGTCGATCCGGTCCACCAAGTTCCGAAACCGGTCGAGGTCTTCCTGGTGGTGCTTTTTTGCTGCAACCAAGCTGGTTTCTGGCCTCACCGAGTTCATGGCGATGGCCTCGGCATCCTCGCGACGACACAGCGCGCGGGTCTTGATGATCGTGGTGCCGACGCGCCCCTTGTTCTCGCAGAAAACGGGGGTGTCGTCGAATTCATAGCATCGCATTCGAAGCTTGAACCGGTTTTTCACGCCATCGATCGTCTGGCGCGCCAAGCGCCAGTCGAAGGTGTCGAGGTAGAGGCTGTTCACCCAATAAGCACCGTTGTCCCCATAGGGATCCACTTCGAGATAACTCTGCACGACGTCGCGGATGCCCGATGCCGTGGCCTCGTCGATCAAGTACTTGTACTCGTACCGGGCGAGGAGGTCTGGCACGGGTCACTCGTTGGCCGCGGCGGGGGTCGGGGTGGCGTCGGACTCGAATTCGCCGCCATCGGGCATCCGGGCCCAGGAAACGTCGGTGCCCATCAAGGGGTACTCGATCCCGTGGATCTGACCTACCCCCCCTTCGACCATGTCCACCGTCAGGGCGATCCATTCCCCATCGACCTTCAGATTGAAGCTCGTGTGGAATTCCCCGGTGCTGCTGTCCAGCACATCCCCGTCGCACATCACGATCACGAAGCCGTTCGCGGGAACCACGGCACTCGGCGGGAAGGCCCACTTTTGCGACCAGTCGTGCTCGTCGGTGAGGTAGCAGTCGGCGAGGCTCACCTCGTTCGCGCTGTCGTTCCAGATCTCGACCCAGTCCGGGTAGGCGAGCGAGGAGTCCTGAAGCCCAGACAGGTTCGACGGGACGATCTCGTTGATTCGAAGCGGGCTCTCCACCGTGGGTAGCGGCACGGTGGTGTCGGTGTCGGTGTCCGCATCGGTGTCGGCGTCGGTGTCCGTGTCCGAGTCACCCCCGTGTTTGTCATCCGAACCGCCATCGCTGCACGCGAACAGCGCAACTGGACCCAGCCACCCGATGCACTTCATGGAACCGCCTCCCGACTGTCACGTAATCGACACCGACAGCGTATCACGCCCACC
Source organism: Pseudomonadota bacterium (assembly GCA_947490265.1). Lineage (GTDB taxonomy): Bacteria > Myxococcota_A > UBA796 > UBA796 > CANLGQ01. The sequence continues at coordinate 3,035 of CANLGQ010000270.1, forward strand.
CGTCCGTCCGCGACCTGTCGTCGTGGCCTGACTGCAGATCGTCACGCACCGCGGCGATTCGCGGTCAGCTACACTCTCCCGGGAGGTGATCGCATGGTCCGTTGGCTCGGCGCGTTGCTCGCTTGCGCACCTGGCGCCCTCGGCCCGACCGATGGCGGGCCGTCGAGCGAAACCGACGACAGCGGCGCGACGTCGTCGTTGCCCGATCCGGAACCGTTTCCGCTGTGCCTCAACGAGGTCATGCCCACCAACCTGGAGTCGCTCGCCGACGAGTCGGGCGCCCATCCCGACTGGATCGAGATCCACAACCCAGGCCAGGCCGACGTGTCGCTTGCGGGCTGGACCCTCACCGACGATCGCGAGGACCCCGGGCGGCACGCGCTGGGCGATCGGGTGGTGCCCGCGGGCGGGTTTCTCGTCCTCTTCGCAGACGGCGCCCCTGCGCTTGGCGACGATCACTTGGGTTTTTCGCTCGCGGAGGAGGGCGAGGAAGTGGGCCTGTATGCCCCCGACGGCCGGGGGACCGTTGTTGTCTATGGTCCGATCGCCGCGGATCTTTCTCTCGCTCGCGTCCCCGATTGCTGCGCGGGCGACGGCTGCTGGCAGTATCCGTTCGGGGGGAGTCCAGGGGAGAGCAACCAAGTCGCGGCGACGAGATCGTTGAAAGCTGCGGGAAGTTCGTGGAAATACTGGGATCGCGGCTTTCTTCCTGCCCTCGATTGGGTTGGCGAAGCCTACGACGACGCCGACTGGACCGCTGGCCAGGCGCCGTTCGGGTACGGGGAGGGTTCGGAAACCGGGATCGGGTGGGGCAACAACCCGAGCGCGCGGTTCGAGACGACCTGGTTCCGCACGACGGTGCAGGTGAGCGCCCCCGAGGCGCTTGGGGTCGTGCGCCTCCGCGTGCTGCGCGACGATGGGGTCGCCGTTTACGTCAATGGGATTCCCGTCTTTCGCAACAACCTGCCGGGCGCATCCGGGGAGGATGTCCTGGCGGTCCATGCGATCGAGGGGGTCGAGGAGAAGGTGTGGCTGGAGAGCGAAGTGTCACCGGATCGCTTTGTCGAAGGCGAGAATACGCTGGCGGTGGAGGTGCACCAAGCGAGTCTCGACAGCGACGACCTGGCGTTCGACCTGGAGTTGCTCGTCGCGCGCTGAGGCATGCGCGTGAGCGATGGGCCCTACGGGCAGACCTCGGCCCGCAGGCTTTCGCAAGCGCCGTCGCAGGTCTGGATAACCTCGCCCGTCAGTAGGAAATGAGCGAGTTGCTCCTGGGCTTCCGGCTCGCGGCGCGGGCACTCGTGGGTGTCGGTCTCGAGCGGCGGGTGGGTGTTCTCGATCGGCATCGGTCCGACGTCCGAGTAGATCCACTCGACGAGTGCCGAGCCGGTGAACGGCGCCGGGCGTTCCTCGATGCCAAACACGGCCTGCGCCTGGGGGGCGACCGTAGCGGCTCCGAATGCTCGCGCCATCATCTCGGCGCCGA
>CANLGQ010000271.1 GCA_947490265.1 Pseudomonadota bacterium
AGAGCGCGAAGGGATCGGCCTCAGCCGGATTCACGAGGTTCGGGCCGGAATAGGACTGCCCAAGGTTGTCGGTGGCCGCGGTCTGGAGCGAGCGGAACAGCGTCGCGCCCCCCACCGCGCTGGCGATGATCTGGTCGATCGACGGACCGTTGAAGGTGTCCCAATCGTTTCGGGTGCCGGACAGGAGCCCGGCCGCTCCCGATCCGTGAGGCACGATGTTGGGGAGCTTCACCGACAGGCCGGTGACCACCGCGATCTTGTCCTTGTGAGGCGCGAGCGGGGCCAGCTGCTCGGACAGCGCCCAGGCGTCGCCCGACCCCTCGCCCACCGGGGTCCACCGATCGGGGTTGTTGCCGTTTCCCCAGAAAAACAGCCCGAAACGCAGCGGAAAGCCACTCCCGCTGTTGGCGCGAGACGCCTTCCCGCCCACGCTCTCCAGGAACGGGAGCGCCAACGCAACGGCCACCCCATTCAGCGCGCCGCGGAGCAGTCTCCGCCGCGAGGTGAATCCCCGGTTCTGGACCGCGCCCCGACCGGCGACCGCGCGCTTCATGGCGCACCCATCGTGCGAAAAGCAGGCGACAAGACCAGATCTCGTAGCAACCAGCGCACCCGATACCCCTCGTCGGCGAACCCCTCGGCATGCCACGCGAGGAGGTCCTGCTCGGCGTCGGTCGGTTGCCGCCCGGTCGCCACGTCGAACAGGCGCTCGACCAGACACGGGGAAAGGCCTGGGTGGTCGTGGACCACCCCCGCGAGATCCCACGCGTCGGCGAACGGCGTGCCGTCGAGGTCACCGCTGGGGTCGATCACCACGTCGTTCTCCGTCGCCCGCCACGAGCCCACGGCGTCGAAGTTCTCGAGGCCGAGCCCGATCGGATCCATGAGCTGGTGGCACCCGGCGCACTCGGGCACCGACAGATGCACGTCGACCCGATCGCGCATCGTCGGCGCATCCTCAGAAGGCTCCGGGATCGAGGTGTTCAATCCCGCGGGCGGATCGGGCATGGTCTGGCACAACAGGCGCTCTCGGATGTACAGGCCCCGCCGCGTCACGCTCGTCGTGGTGGGGTGGGACTCGAGGACGAGGAAGCTGGCCTGGCCGAGAAAGCCGCGCCGGCCCCCGTTGGCCGGCAGCTCCACCGCTCCGAAGCCCTCGGCCAGCGGCGCGGGCACGGCATAGAGCTGAGCCAACTGCCGATCGACGAAGGTGCGACGGGTGAGCAGCAGTTCTCGCCAGTCGACGTCGCGGTCGAAGACGACGTCTTCGATGCCGGCGAGGGTCTCCGCGCGCGCGGAGATCGGAAGATCGGCCGACCACTGGAGAAAGATCAGCGGATCCTTCGCGATCGCGTCGAGCCCGGCGAGCCCAAGGACGTCGGAGAAGATCGCGCGGACGCCGTCGCGGGCGCGCGGGTCGGCGAGCAGGCGGTCGACCTGAACCGCGAGCAAGGCGTCGTCGACGAGCTCCCCGGCCTCCGCGGCGGCCAGCAACTCATCGTCGGGCAACGTCCCCAGGAAAAAATACGACAACCGCGACGCCATCTCCCACGAGGAGTATCGCCGAAGCGACGGATCGGCCGGGTCGGGCTCCCCGAGCTCCACCCGGTACAGAAACGCCGGGGCCTGCAAGACGGCTGCAACTCCATACTGGAGGCCCAGGTCGAAGGAATCCTGGACTTCCGCAGAATCTCCCGCCAGTCGGACCAGCACCTCGAGCTCGGCGGCGTTCGGCGCCCGCCTCCACGCGCGCCGGGCAAACGCCGAGAGGGCCTGCTCGGCGCAGGTCGGGTCGACGGTGGCCGACGGGGTACAAGGGACGAGGCGATCGTGGATGGCGGGGTCGACCATCTGGATCGCGAGGTCGTAGGCTGCGTCTTCGTACTGCTCGACGCCCAGTGCAGAGAGGCCGGCCAGGGCGGCGCCCTCGGCATAGAGCCCGTCCGACTGGAGATCCGGCTCCAATTCAGTCGGAAGAATGACCGACTCGCCAAAGAGATCGCGAACTGAGTTCCGGTACTGCTCCGTCGTCAGCCGCCGGAGCGTCGGCGGAGCCGGGGCAAAGCTCGGCGGATCGCTCCGCGGCACCCCCGCTGGCGGGTCTTGGCTGCCCTGACACGCGAGCAAAGCGGCAAGCGCGAGGACCCGCACGGTCACCCCCCGGCTGTCTTAGCCTGGGTTCGCCGGAGCGACCAACCGGGCGGCTGTCTGGCGCACCAGGCCAACCAGCCGCGCAGGGTGATGTCCGGGTTGGCATCGAACTCAGGTCCTCCGGGGGGTTCCCCGGCGAGGGCCCGCTCGACCCCGGCGAGGAGATCGGCGTGGTAGCCCTCGAACACACACAGATCGGCGAGCCACCGAGCCCGGGCCGGCTCGTGGTCGCGGAGGTGGACGAGCGTGTCGCGCAGGTCCGCCAAGGCACCCGGCGTCAGCGCGAGGATCTCGAGGTCATAGGCGAACTGCACGCCGTCATGGTGGGCGCCGGTCAGATGTTGGGCGAGCCGGACCGGCGAGAGGGCGAGACCGGTGAGATCGAAGGGCGCGATCGCCCGCTCCCAGAGGAGGAACGGCAGTCGAACCAGTCGCCACTGCAGCAACCCGGCACGCCATCCCCGGCGAACCGGTCGGGTGCTGCACCCGATGGTGCTCGGCCGAAAGAGGAGCCGATGACGCATGTACAACGTGCCGACGAAGATCTGCCGGAGATTCGGGGTTGCCAGCCCGAGTTTCCCCCCCGCACGGACCTGCGCGAGGATGTGTCGCGGCCGCGCGAAGACGAGGTGGGCGACCAGCGAGACCGGCGGTTGTCCGTTCAGGGCGTCGATCGCACGCTCCGTGAGCCACGCCATCGCGAGCGTGGTCGCGCCGTCGAGCAGGAAGACGGCATAGAATACCGGGTAACCCTCAACGATCGCGATCCCGAGACTGTAGAGCGCGCTGAACGCCTTGAGGAACAGGAGGGCCGGAAGGATCGGGTGAAAGCGCCGGATGTCGAATAGCAACATCGCGCACATGACGCCGAGGGTCGCGACGTTCCCCACCGCAAGCATGTGCCAGAGGTGTCCGCCGTCTGGCGGCAGGGTCCCCCCCCCGAGCAGCCCATTGAGCCGATCGACGACCGCCTCGGTGGTGCCGCGATCCACGATGTAGCTCGCGGCCGGGAGAAGAAAATTGAGGGCAATTGCGGCCATCCCCCACCGGAACCGCCGGTAGGCGAGCGGGGGGCACACATCGGTCCTCACGACAGGGCCGCGACGGTCGCAGCGTCGCGCTCCGCGAGGACGGCGTCGAGCACCGCGATCGTCGTCCGGTCCGGTTGCTTCAACCAGTCTAGGAGGGCTCTCCAACCCGCAACATTCGAAGCTGGCTCGCGGAACATCGCCCTCCCCAGGGCCGGAAGCTCGGCAAGGAGATCGAGCACCGGGTTCAGCGACAGGGCGAGCGCCGGTCGATCCGTCGCCCGGACGAGCGCGCGCGTCAGCGCGAGATCCCGGTCGATGATCTCAGCTCGCGGTGCGTCGCGCGCTACGGCCTCGGCGAGGCTCGCGAACGCGCCGTCGATCGCCGCACGGGAGGCGACCGAGGGCGGCGTCGCGGCGAGCCGTTCGAGCACCACCCGGGCGAGTCCTCGACGAAGGGAGAGCAGGTCCTCGGCCATCTCTTTGTTCATCGGCAGCCCGGGGAGGATGGCCGGGCCGGCGTGCCACCAGTCGCGGGCCACCGTGGGCTTCCCCTGGGCCACCCGAAGGAGCCCGGCCTGAGACAGGCGGTTGATCGCTACCCGCAGGGTCGTGCGATTGACCTGGTAAAACGTGGCGAGATCGTTCTCGGGGGGCAGGGCCGCGCCGGCCGCGAGCTCACCGCTCAGGACTGCGTCCCGGATCGCTCGTTCGCAGGCTTCTACGGCTGACTTACGACGAGGGGCAACCAGGATGCTCACGATGTCTCCTTCCGCCTGCTTTCGGGGAGTCCAACCGCCCGAGCCAATCGCCGGCCGGGGGAGGGTTCAATGACTGAATCATTCAATGGTTCAACAAGTTAACTCCGGTTCGGTCCACGGAGCTACTCAGCGCGCTACTCCCGATTCCCGAGGCACCATTCTGCAATTCGTAGATCACAGGAACAGACAAACCTCCAATCTGGGTGGCATGGTCCCCGCATCGGCCGGGACCAGAGGTCACGATGCTCGCCTTTCAAGTCGACGCTGCCGCGATGGGAGCGCCAATTCCTACCCAGGTCTCGGTTCACGCCGACGTGCTCGTCGTCCGCTCCACGCCCTCGGCATCCGGGACAGCGCTGGCCCGAATTCGGATTGGAACCAGACTCTTCGAGCGCGGAAGGGAGAACGGCTGGGTGGAGGTGCAGCA
>CANLGQ010000272.1 GCA_947490265.1 Pseudomonadota bacterium
AGGTAGCGATAGCACGGGAGCGCGTCCGCACCGGCGGCGACCAGCGTGGGGAGCTCCGTCGTTCGGCTGGCGATCATCGACGGCAGCGCGGATCGGACGTTGTCTGCCAGCGCCTGGGTGTGAGGCAGCACGAACCGAGCCATCTCGTCCATCGTCGACAGCAGACCGGCCAGCGTTTCGTTCGCGTCGGCCATGCCCTGACGGCCGATGACGCCAAGCAGCTTGCCGGCGATCGAACGAGACTGCGACTCCACCAGGGGGGTGACGAAGGGCTTCTCTCCGGCGGCTACGAGCTCGGCGTGAAACGGGAGCGCGATCTCGATCGCCGCGTAGTACAGCAGCAACTCCCGGCCTGCGGGCAGCTCGCGGAGGAATTGGAGCCGCTCGGCAGGGGGGCGGGGGATCAGCTTCGTAACGAGAAACGCAAGGCCGAACGCTTTCAAGGCAGCGTCGGTTCGCTGCTGGGCGAGGGTAGCCTCGCCGGCACCGCTGCCAAGGAACATCGCCAGGGCAGTTCGGACCCCGCTCACGATGGTCAGGCCCGTATCGCCGGTGTCGATCGACTTGGCGACGGTGAGCGCCGCTCCGATCACGTCCCCGTCGGCCAGCTCGGCGGCGCGCTCGACGACGCCATCGGGCAGCCCGGGGAACACGACGGCGCCGGCCGCGTCGAGGGTTGCATAGGCCGGAAGTGCAGGGGCGTTCGGCAGAACCTTCAGCAGGGCATCGACCACCCGCACGGTCACCGAGGCCGGGGAGTATCCGGCGAGCTCGGTCTCGAGAGCGGCCCGCCCTCGGGGTTTCCACGCGCTCGGATCGGGGGGCGTGGTCATGCGATCGTCCACCAGGCGGCCCCGACCGGCAGGGCGAGCGACAGCAGGACGACCCACAGCCCGAGGAAACAGCCGCGCTTGCGGGCCGGCGCCGGCGGGAGGTCCTGAGCCGACCGAGTGTACTTGATCTCGGCGAGCGCGGGGTTTTCGACGGCTTTTTCCACGTCGTCCTTCGCTTCGTCGAGGGCCCTCCGCAGGCAGGCTTCGGCGACCAGCCGGGCCCCGAGGAACCGGTAGACGTGGAGCAGGTCGGCCCCGGTGGCTGCGGCCCCGGCGACCTTGTCGCCGACCGCCACCGCCTGCCCGAGGAACCCGGTCACCGATGCGGCGATGGGCCCAATGTTCTGGGCGGCCATGCTGGCCATCTGGCCTACGGGCCCGACCAACTGCTGCATCGTGCCGACGGCGGCCTGCGCATCGTCCTCGCCGGTCACCGCGGCGAGCTTCGCCGTCTCAGCCGGGCCGTACTTCTCCCACAGCGACCCCATGAGCGCGGCGCCGCCCTGGAGCGCGTTGTCGGTGAACGGCAGCCCGACCTCGACCGAAGCGTAGTAGAAGATCCAGGCTTGTCCGTTGGTATTGTTTCGGAAAGACGCTATTTTTTCGCTGATGCTCCCCGGGTAGAGCCAGTGCACCACGAAGGCCATCGCGAGGCCCTTCAGCACCGCATCGACCGCCTGTTGGGTGTCGGTCTCCAGCGCATCGAGTCGCTCGGTGCCGGTCTTCGCTTGATACATTTGATACGCGGCCTTCAAGCCGGAGAACGCGGATATTCCGGTGTCGGCGGTGTCGAGGCTGTTGACCATCCAGAGCGCGCGCTGGACCTCGGCGCTTCGGCTGATCTCCACGGCCCGGTCGAGGACCTTCCGCTTGGCCGTGGGGTCGAGCGCCTTGAGCCCGTCGACCATCGAAAACCACGGTTCGAAATGCGGGGCGAAGGGTACCGTCCCGCACACCGCCCGCACGAGGCGGACCGACCAGTCGGACTCTCCGAATTCCGCAAGCAGCGAGTCGAGTTCGAGCGCCATGGATCTTTTCCCTTCCAGGGGTTTTCCCGCCGTCTCGGGGGTGGTACGGATCGACCGAACCGTGCGGGCCGCCATCGTACCGTGTGCGAGAGCCCCTCGGAACAGGAGCCGTCATGAACCAGGTCGACCAGGCCCTCCAGCAGTTCACCCCAGATGCCCTGACCAGCCGATTGCTGCGGTCGATCTACGGCGTCGTTCCCTACTCTCCGAGCTTCGATCACTACTTGTCGGTCGATGACGCACTGCGGGCCGTGCGCGCCGATGCGCTGGCCTCGGACTTCGTGCGCACGCGCGACATCGCCGCTTCAGGCGATGAGATTGGCGACATCCTCTGGATGAGCCGGCTGATGGACACCGGGGACAAGGGCTACGCGATGGTGACCGGGTTCTTCTCCGCGATCAACCTCTTTCGGGGCAAGGGCTCCGCCTCGCTCGACACCGACAGCCAGCAGCGCAACGACGCCGTGCTGAAGGCCCTGGCGCTGGCCTACCTGGTCTACAAGGCCTATCCCGGCTCGATCACCGAAAAAGCGGCGGCTTTCCGGGACTCGCCCGCGGGGCAGGCCCTCGCGGTGTACTACGCCACGGTCGAAGTGGCGCTGCCGTTTGCTGACAACGCGGCCTTGGCCGGGGGGAGTTTTCTCACCGATCTGCTCCATCGCGAGGGGGCGGGAGCGGCGACGAAACTGGCCTCGATGGCCGGCGCTCATTCCCTCGAGGGGGCGCAGGCGATGCTCGCGGCCATTGCCGAGCCGCTCCAAAAGGTGCTCAACCACGCGCGCGGCTACATCAAGCCGGTCGCGGATGCCGCAACGCCCTATGTCCCCGGCTTGATGGGCGGTGCCGACAAGGTCGCCGGCATGGTGGCGGGGGCGGCCGACATCCTGCCGGTGTACAACCTTCTGGGCGCTCGCCTTGCGGCCGAGTCCGCCGCCCGGCGGGCGCTGTACCTTCCGGGCTGAGTGGCGCTCCTCTCTCCCGAACTCCTGGCTACGCTCGCTCGCTTGGGCCTGAAGTCCGCCGTGCGGGCGACCGGGCGTTCCGGCGGGGTGCATCGCTCGCGGCGCCGGGGCGTTTCGCAGGAATTCGCGGATCATCGGCCGTATGTCCCCGGCGACGACATTCGGTTCCTCGATTGGCACGTCTACGGACGGCTCGATGCGTTGTGGGTGAAGCGGTTCGAGGAGCACGAAGACCGGGTGGTCCAGCTCCTGATCGACACCTCAGCCTCGATGGAGGGGGAAAAACTGGCGTATGCCCAGCAGCTTTCCGGGGCTCTGGCCTTCGTCGCGCTCGGCGCCGAGGACCGGGTCGCGGTGGGGGCGATCGCCGAGCGCCTCGTGGCCTATCACGCGCCGCGGCGAGGGCGGGCCGCTGCGTCGTCGGTGTTCACGTCGATCGAGTCGGTACATCCGGCAGGCACGACGGATCTCGGGAAGGGCATCGACGCCTGGCCGCGGCAGCACGGCTCCGGGCTGGCCTTGCTGTTCTCGGACCTGCTCTACCCCGAGGGTCCCGACCTCGCGCTGCGTCGTCTGCTGAGTCGCGGGAACGAGGTCCACGTCTTTCACCTGATCGCCCCGTCCGACCTTCGACCTGCGCTGTCGGGGGACATGGTGTTGGTGGACAGCGAGACCGGGGAGGAACTCGCCGCCACGGTCGACGAGGGCGTCCTCGATGCCTACGAGGCGACGGTTCGCGCCTGGGCCGACGAGATGGCCCAGACCTGCGCTCGGAACGGCTGCGGCTACACGCGGGTGTTGACCTCCACGCCCGTCCGGGAGGTGCTGCTCGGCGACCTGCGGCGGTCGGGGCTGATCACCTGAGGCCGCGCAGCGCGCGCACCTGGGCAGCGAGGGGATCGAGTCGCGGCGAGCGGTAGGGCGTGGCCTGCAGCGCGGTGAGCTCAGTCTCGGCGCCGGTGAGATCGCCGGCGGCCACCAGGGCCTGGATCCACTGCACCCGAGCGGGCCCGCTGGGCCGCGCGAGCGCGTTCGCCCTGGCCAGGGCCACCGTCTCCCCGGGATCGCTCCCGAATTGCAGGAAGTGCTCGACCGCGTGGCCGAGCGTCGCCTCCGGGACGCGCGCCAACGCCGCTCGCCATTGCCGTTCGGCCTCCTGTGCCCACGCGCGCGCCTCCGCGTCCCTCCCCGACGCCATCAACACGCCGGCCAGGGCGTCCTGGCACTCCGGCGAATGGTCGGCTGCCTCCTGCTGCCGAAGGATCCTCTCGGCCTCGTCCAGTTGGCCGAGCTCCAGCAAAACCTCCCCCAGGTGGAGCACGAGCACGGGCCAGCCGGGTGCCGAGGAGAGGCCGGACCGGAAGCGGGCTTCCGCCTCCTTTGGGCGACCGCGATCGCGCTCGATGAGCCCCCGTTGGAGATCCAGCCATCCGCGGTTCTCCCCGTCGTCGCTGCGGATCCACCGTTCGCAGCCGTCGAGGTCGCCCAGGGCGAGCTCGAGCTGACCCTCCCACCAGGCGAGCTGGGCGACGCCA
>CANLGQ010000273.1 GCA_947490265.1 Pseudomonadota bacterium
AGACCAGGTTCGCACGGGTACGCTCGCCGCAGTGGTCGGCGACCCCGACCTGCCGTTTCCCGAGTGGGGGACCGACAGCTGGGGGACCCACGCCATCGCGCCGTTTCCGTCCGCCCCGTTCCCGGAGGGGGGGTACCCCTGGGGCGATCCATCGGTGTGGATCAGCGTGCCCCCTTCCTTCTCCGACCCCTCCGCGACCCCGGTGGCGACCCATCTGCACGGCCACAACGCGGTCCTGGCCGACACCCTCGCGAGCCAGCGCCTCGCCGAACTCCACGCGATGTCCGGCCGGGATGCCGTGTTTGTTGCGCCCCAGGGCCCGGTGGACGCCCCCAGTGGCGACTTCGGCCAACTCGAGGACGACGGGGGGCACGCCCGCCTGATCCGGGACGTGGTGAGCGTGCTTTACCGCGATGGCCTGCTCAGGCATGCGGCGCTCGGCACTCAGGTCGTGAGTTCCCACTCCGGGGGCTACGGCGCGACGGCGAGCCTGATCGACCACGGCGGACTCCCGATCGCCGCCGTGTTCCTCTACGACTCCCTGTACGGCTACACGACCGACTTCGCGGCGTACGCACTGGACGGTGGGGTCCTCTTCTCGAGTTACACCGACTCCGGCGGAACCGCCGGCAACAACGCGGTGCTGGCTGACGCCCTCGACGCCGTCGACCTGATCCGCGATGTCCGAACGGATCATCTGCTCCGGGCCGACGCCGCGGTCGCCCGGTCGTCGAGCGCCCACGGTGCGGTCATGACCGACGGCCTCACCCACGCCCGCTGGCTCGCCTCCTCCCCGCTTCCACCCAGCCCCCTCGCGGCCCCGGACCTGCTCTCGGCCCGGATCAACGGGCAAACAGCCACCCTGACCTGGCGGGCCGACCGGATCCCACGCGGGGCCCCGGTCACCGTGCTCGGCAGCGCCGACGGCCAGACCTGGGAAATCCTCGGCCAAAGCACCGGCTTGTCGATCGACATTCCTCCGACCGCGTGGGTGCGCGTCGAGGGCGGGGATGCGTTCTCGGCCGACAGCGGCGACTGGCTGGTGGTCGACGGCTTTGACCGCGTGTTCGGCGGAAGCTGGACCGCCCCGACGCACGACTTCGCGGCGCGCCTCGGCGTCGCGCTGGGCGGCGCGTCCACCGCCTCGAACGAAGCCGTCGCCGAAGGGGCGGTCTCCCTCGGCGACTTCGAGCGCGTGCTGTGGGCGCTCGGCGACGAGAGCACGGCAGACGTAACGTTCGACGCTGACGAACAGGCCGCGATCGAGGACTACCTCGCCGGCGGCGGGCAGCTCGTCGTCACCGGCGCGGAGCTCGGCTACGCGACCGACGCCGGGTTTCTCGGCGGGGTCCTGGGGGTGACCTACGTGTCGGACGACGCGGGGACCGAAGTGGCCAACGGCTGGACGTTCGGACGGATCTACCCCGAGGACTACCCCGACGTGCTGGAGGGCGACCAGACCCTGTGGACCTACGCGACCGGCGGCGGCGCCGCAGTGCGCACCGGCGGGGTCATCGCCGTCGGCTTTCCGCTCGAGACCCTGGAGGATGTCGACCTGGCCGACGCTCTGGCCGACTTGGCCGACGCCCTTCCCTGACCGCGACAATCCTGCCGCATCCCCCGGCACGACCTTGTTGCGTTCGCGGCGGCTTGTCGTCGATCGCCATCCTGGCACTGTGCTTGCAAGGGCGTCCCTCCTTCCCGAGGAGTCGCGCATCATGCACCGTTCGTTCTTTGTCGCAGTTTTGCTTTCTGCCTGCTCTGATACTGCCCTTCTGCCCGCCGGCGAGACCTTTGTCCCACCCGGCGAGGCGTTCGACAACGCCGAGGCGCGCACCGGCGTGCCGATGGAGCTCCTGCTTGCCCTCTCGAAGGTGGAAACCGGTGTTCGCCCCATTGTTGGCGCCACCGAGTTTCCCGGCCAGGCGCCGGCCTTCGGGATCATGGGCCTCCGCGGCGAGAACCTGACCGAGGCCGCCGCTCTGGTCGGAGCCACGGAGGAGGAGGTTCGGAGCGACGTCGCCACGAACACCCTCGCTGCGGCCACCCTCTTGGCCGCATGGGGCGAAGAAGAAGGCATTGAGGCAAACGATCTGGCGGCCTGGGCTCCCATCGTGGCGCGATACAGCGGCATCGAGAGCCCGGAGGCCGCTGCGGAGTATGTGTGGTACGAGGTCTATGCCGCCATTTCGAGCGGTGTTTCGGTGGAGGGGTACCAGTCCGACCCGATCCCCACCTCGCCCCGCTACCCGCGCCCGCCGGGAGACGCGATGCGCACCGGGGACAGCGGCGCGGTCTGGTCCGCCTCCCCCAACTACAACAGCCGGTCGGGCGCGGGCGTCGACTTCGTCGTGATCCACACCTGCGAAGGCTCCTATTCCGGGTGCTGGGGCTGGCTCACGAACAGCGCGGCGGGGGTCAGCGCCCACTACGTCGTCAACGACAGCGGGTCGGAGGTCCGCCAGCTGGTGGACGAGGGCGACCGCGCCTGGCACATCGGCGCGAACTACGACTGCGACAACAACGCCGGCGTGGACTGCTGGCGCGACGGCACCAGCATGAACAGCGTCTCGGTCGGCATCGAGCACGCCGGGTACGGGAGCCAGTCCTCGTGGAGCAGCGGGTTGATCAGCCGCTCCGCGGCGCTCACTTGCGGGATCACGGATCGGCACGCCGTGCCGCGCGACAGCTACCACATCGTCGGACACGGCCAGATGCAGCCGTGGGACCGCACCGATCCCGGCGCGAATTGGCCTTGGACCAGCTATCTCGAGCAGGTGAAGACCGCGTGCGGCGAAGGGACGGCCCCGCCTGTCACCACCGAGCCCACTCCCCCCCCGACCGAGCCCACCCCGCCCGCCGGCGGCTCGCCCACCTCGGCCCAGTTCGTCATCGACAGCAACAACGCGGCGAACGACCCAGCCTGGTACGAGATCGAGGTGTCGGCGAACTGGTGGGCGAGCACCAACGTCGCTGGCTACTGGAACACCGGGTACTGGGTCGCCCTGACCGAAGGGGTGTCGGATCCCGCTCACTTCTGGTTCTACAGCGACACGAGCCGGTGCTACACCGTGGACGGATGGTGGACCGCCGCGTGGGACCGGCCGAGCGCCATCACGTACATCGGGTGGGACGAGTGGACGAACGAAGTCGGCCGGGCGACGGTCGACCAGGGCTGGGACGGATCGCAGTGGAACGAGCTCGGCGACTGGTGGTATCCGGCGGGCTGGAACCAAGTGGTGCTGTCGCGGTGGACCACCGGCGGCGCCTACGCCGTGGCGGACGCCGTTCGCCTCACCCCCTGCAACTGACAGCTTTTCTCCTCGGGTGTGGTGAAAGCGCGCCCGAGGGAACGGTGCTGTGGGTCGCCGAGCGCGGCGGGCACGCCGAGGTCTGGGCCGCTTCGCCCGAGGGCGGCGGGGCCCACCGGCTCGCCGATCTACCCGGGGACAGCTTCCCCGCCGCGCCCGACCCGCGCGGGACCCATGCGCTGGTCGTCGTGGCGGAGGAGGACGCCCGGGGGCACCGCGAGGGGATGTGGCTCGTCCCCCTCGACGGCGGCCAGCCGGCGCCCTTCGGCCCGCGCTCAGCGCGGATCCGCAACCCCGCCTGGACCCGGGACGGCGACGCGGTGATCTTCGAGGCCGACCTCGACGCCTACCGCGACCTGTATGCACTTTCCCGCACGGGCGACCTCCGCCGGCTCACAGCCGCGCCGCACGGGAGCTTCGAGCCGACGGTTTCCCGGGACGGCCGGCTCGCGTTCGGCACGAGCCGCGACGAGAACGCGGAGATCTACACGAGCAACCCCGATGGGTCCGCACCGGTTCGCCTGACGACCGATCCCGCCGACGACGTGCACCCGGAATGGCGCCCCGACGGCGAGCGCCTCGGCTGGATCAGCCATCGGGGCGGGATCGCCCGGGTCTGGACCATGGCACCCGACGGCACCGATCCCCGCCCACTGCGCCCGAGGAAGGAACGCGAGCAGAGCCTGGACCTGGACTTTGCCTGGTCCCCGGATGGGTCTCGGGTCGCAGTGGTCGTCCAGTCCGGCCCGCGCGAGGTGGACATCCTGTTGGTCGACGCCGAAACAGGCCTTGAACGGGCACACATCGGCGGTGCAGGGGTGGACGAGCATCCGGCATGGTCGCCCGACGGGCGGTGGCTCGTGTACACCGCGGCGGGCGACCTCGCGCGCGTCGACCGGTCCGGAGCGGGACGGGTCCAGCTCACGACCGACCCCTCGCCCGACTGGCTACCGCGGTGGGCTCACTCCACGGTCCGGTAGACGTAGGTGTAGGTGCGACCGTCCCGAAGGAATTGGACCTCG
>CANLGQ010000274.1 GCA_947490265.1 Pseudomonadota bacterium
CGGCAAGTCCGTCACCGCACTTTCGATTCTGCGCCTGATCGACAGCAGCGCCGGCCGGATTGCGCGCGGCTCGATCCAGTTCGAGGGGCGCGAGCTCACCCGTCTCGACGACGAGGGGCTGCGCCAGATCCGCGGCCATCACATCTCCATGATCTTCCAGGAGCCGATGACGAGCCTCAATCCGGTGCTCACCATCGGCACGCAGATCGCCGAGAACGCCACGCGCCACCTCGGCATGTCGAACAGGGCGGCCCGCGAACGCGCCCTCGAGATGCTCGATCTGGTCCGCATCGCCGACGCCCGGCGCCGCCTCGACGAGTATCCGCATCAGCTTTCGGGCGGCATGCGCCAGCGCGTCATGATCGCCATCGCGCTCGCCTGCAATCCGAAAGTGCTGATCGCCGACGAGCCGACCACCGCCCTCGACGTCACCATCCAGGCCCAGATCCTGGCCCTCCTCGACCGGCAACGCACCCAGCGTAAAATGGCGGTGATCCTCATCACCCACGACCTCGGCGTGGTCGCCGAGACCTGTGACCGGGTGGTGGTGATGTACGCCGGCCACGTCGTCGAGACCGCGCCCACCGACGCCCTGTTTGCGCGGCCGGTTCACCCCTACACCCGGGGATTACTGTCTTCTCTTCCCGGGGTTCATCAGGCCGGGGAGCGCCTCGCCACCATTGAGGGCATGGTGCCGAACCCGCTCGACTTCCCGTCGGGGTGCCGCTTCCGCACCCGCTGTGCGTTCGCGACCGAGGTGTGCGCCACCCCGCCGCCGCGGATCGATCTGGGCCCCGACCACGCCGCCTGGTGCTTCCACCCCCAGCACGGCGCGCTCCGCCATGAGTGAGCCCCTCCTTCGGGTGCAAGGGCTGACCAAGCACTTCCCGGTGCTGCGCGGCTTCCTCCGCCGGCGCGTCGGCACGGTGCGGGCGGTGGACGACGTGAGCTTCGACCTCCACAAGCAGCAGACGCTCGCGGTGGTCGGGGAGTCCGGGTGTGGCAAGACCACCGCTGGCCGAGCGATCCTCCGCCTCGTCGAGCCCGACGCCGGACACGTGTGGTTCCACGGCAAAGACCTGCCCACCTTGGATGCGCCCGCCCTTCGCCAGATGCGCCGGCACATGCAGATCATCTTCCAAGACCCGTACAGCTCGCTGAACCCGCGGCACACGGTTGGCCAGATCATCGGGCGGCCGCTCGTGCTCCACGGAGTCGCGCAGAACACGGCGGACGCCGAGGACCAGGTCCGGCAGCTCCTGGTTCGGGTCGGGCTACAGCCCAAGTACCTGTCTCGCTACCCGCACGAGTTCTCCGGCGGCCAACGCCAGCGGATCGGGATCGCGCGGGCGATCGCCCTGCGCCCCGACTTCGTGGTCTGCGACGAGGCGGTGAGCGCGCTGGACGTGTCGGTCCGGGCCCAGGTGTTGAACCTGCTCATGGACCTGCAGAGCGAGTTCGGGCTGGCCTACGTCTTCGTGACCCACGACCTCTCGGTCGTCCGGCACATCGCCGACGAGGTGGTCGTGATGTACCTGGGCCAGATCGTCGAGCGCGCCCCGCGGACCTCGCTGTTCCTGCGACCCTCCCACCCTTACACCCAGGCCCTCCTCTCCGCGGCACCCGAACCCGATCCCGCGAAGCGGCGACAGCGGATCGTGCTGGCCGGCGACGTCCCGAGCCCCATGAATCCGCCCACGGGATGCCGATTCCACACCCGGTGTCCGCTGGCGTTCGCGCGATGCCGGGTGGAGCTGCCCGCCGCGCATACGGTCGCCGACGCCCACACCGTCGCGTGCCACCTGTACGAGGGTCGGCAGGAACCCGTGGATCTCCTCGCGCCAGGGTGACGATGGCCAGCGGCGCCCGCAGGGGCCGCCGAATGGTCCCCTGAGCCCACCCACACGGGGGTAAAGTGCGCCCAACTCGGAGCCGACCATGATCCGCGCACCCCTGCTCGCTGCGATGTTCCTCCCGGGGCTCGCCCTCGGGCAGTCCTTGGCCTTCGAGGACAACTTCGACTGCGACGACGACACCACGTTCGGCACCTCGCTCGACCGCGGCTGGGACAACGTGCTGAACGGCGACGCGTGGTCCGCCGACTTCAACGACGGCGTCTCGCCGCTCACCGACAACGGCGCGGGCACGTTCGGCAACCCCATCGACGACTACGAAAACTTCCTGGTCACCGGCTCGCAGTTGTGGTCCGACACCGCGATCGCCGCGACGCTGATCAACAACGACGACGACTGGATGGGCCTCGTCGCTCGATTTTCGGGCGCCGGCTCGTACTACACGTGCGGCCTCACCAACGACCAGGCCCAGGACTGCGGCGGCGCTGGCGGCGGCGTGGCGGACGGGGTCTACCTCCGACGGGTCGACACCAGCATGGCCTGCGCGGCCAACTACGATGTCGACACCGCTCCCTACACCTTCGCGGCCGGCGCTCCGATCCGCGTGGAGCTGTCGGTGATCGGCGACCAGGTCACCTGCGCGGTCGACGTCGATCAGAACGGGATCGGGGTCGGGGCCGATCTGGTGCTGTCCTACGTCGACCCCACCCCGCTGCCGAGCGGGCGCGCGGGCCTGGCGTCGTTCCAGAACGGCAACGCCAACGGGGACATGGAGTTCGACGACATCGAGGTCACCACCTTCGACCCCGATCAAGACAGCGACGGCCTCCCCGACGCGGTCGAAGCGCTGGTCGGCAGCGATCCGGCCAACCCCGACTCCGACGGCGACGGGATCATCGACTGGGTCGAGGTGCGCTATCCCCCGAGCCCCGACGACGAAGACGGCGATGGCACGCCGAATTGGGCCGATATCGACTCCGACAACGACGGCTTGCTCGACAGCGACGAGGCGCCGAACGGGGAGCCCATCGACTCTGACTGCGGGGGCTCGCCCGATTTTACCGACACCGACTCCGACGACGACGGCGACCTGGATGGCGTGGACAACTGCGTGATCGTGGCCAACCCCCCCCAGACCGACACCGACGGCGACGGGATCGGCGACGCCTGCGAGTCGGTGTGCGGGGACAGCGACGTGCTGGTCCCGGTCGAGACCTGCGACGACGGAAACGTCTTGCCCGGCGACGGCTGCTCGGCGACCTGCCAGGTCGAGGCCGGGTTCGAGTGCGGCGTGCTCCTGCCCTTTCAGGGCACCGCGGTCGAGGACTACGGCAACGCTTCCGACTGGGTGATCAACAACGAGACCACCACCACCCAGATCCTGAACACCGATCCGTCGATCTTCGTGACCTCGCTCGACGCCCAGGCCAGCAGCATCACCGCCTCGGTCCGGGTCAATGTGGCCGCCGACGACGACTTCATCGGCTTTGTGCTCGGGGTGGACGCCGGGGTCGCCAGCGACCCGACCGCCGACTACCTCCTCATCGACTGGAAGCAGGCCACCCAGGCGGCGTTCGCCACCACGGGCGACGTCGGGCTCGCGGTCTCCCGGGTCAACGGGATCCCGAACACCACCGAGTTCTGGGGCCACCAGGGGCGGATCACCGAGCTCGACCGCGCCGCCACCCTGGGCTCGACCGCCTGGGCCGAGAACACAGTTTACAACTTTGTGTTCGAGTACACCTCCACGCGGCTGCTGGTCACGGTCAACGGGATCGTCGAGTTCGACCTCGTCGGCGACTTCCCCCAGGGCAAGCTCGGCCTGTACGAATTCAGCCAGGAGCAGACCCAGTTCTCGGTCACCGGGACCGGGGAGTGCGCGAGCTGGTGCGGCGACGGGATCCAGGCCGCGAACGAGGCATGCGATGACGGCGACGTCACCGTGGGCGACGGGTGCAGCGAGGTCTGCCAGGAGGAAGACGCCGACGGCGACGGCCTGACCGATTTCGACGAAGTGGGCGTCTATGGCACCGATCCCTTCGACCCCGACACCGACGCCGGCGGCATCGACGACGGCACCGAGGTCCTGACCGACGGCACCGACCCGCTCGACCCGGTCGACGACCAGATCGACACCGATGGCGACGGCTTGATCGACGGCGAAGAGGTCGCGATCTACGGCACCGATCCGCTGAATCCCGACACCGATGGCGGCACCGTCGACGACGGCACCGAGGTGCTGGCGAACGGCACCGACCCGCTCGATCCGTCCGACGACGTCCCCCCGGTCGACACCGATGGGGATGGCCTGCTCGACGGCGATGAAACCGGGATCTACGGCACCGACCCCCTGAACCCAGACACCGACGGCGATGCGCTCACCGACGGCGACGAAGTCCTCGTCCACAGCACCGATCCACTCAACCCCGACACTGAC
>CANLGQ010000275.1 GCA_947490265.1 Pseudomonadota bacterium
GACCGGGGCGATCGTTCTGCCGAGCGGGCCGATGCTCGCGGCGACCCACGCGCGCGCACCGGCCACCTCGCGCGCGATCCGGACGCCAGCGGCGTTGATCGCCTCGAATTGCTCGTCGAGCCCGAAGTCCTTCATGCGCCGGCGACCGGCGCCGTAGGTGTTGGTCGTGAGGACCTGAGCGCCCGCTTTCAGGTAGGCCTCGTGGATCCCCCGCACGAGCTCGGGGCTCGAGAGGTTGAGCTCCTCGAACGCGCGGTTGATGAAGATCCCACGCCGATAGATCTCGGTGCCCATGGCCCCGTCGAACACGACGACCTGGCGCTGGAGGGCGGTCCGGAACGCTTGCACGCGATGCTCCGCTGGGGCCCCGGAGGTAACCCGGGCCCGGTCCCAGGCTACGTGTCGTCCGAGCTCAGCAGGGCGTCGAGGTCGTCGAAGGGGTCGGCGGTCTTGGACTTGGGGGCCGGACCGGACCGGGGGGCCGGACCGGACCGGGGCGCCGGACCGGACTTGGGGGTCGGACCGGACCTGGGCGCCGAACCGGACTTGGGCGCCGAACCGGACTTGGGCGCCGAACCGGACTTGGGCGCCGAACCGGACTTGGGCCCGCGCTTGCCGGAGGGTTGCGCCTGCGGCGGTGGGCTCTCGGGCTCGCGGAAGACCGGCGTGCGGGCCGGGCGTCGGGGCTCCAGACCGAGTGCGGTCCGCCGGGCCCGCGCCTCCCGCTCGATGTCCTCGATCTCCCGCAAGAGGGACGACACGTTCGCGCTCCCTCGGGAGCCGGCAAAGCGGCCGGTGAGCTGCGTGTCCGGGGTGAGGCGACCGCGCTCGTAAAGATCCCAGATCTCCTGCCCATACTGGGTGTTCCGCAGGCCGGGTGCAAAGCGGGCCAGGAAGCTGGTCAGGTTGTTCACATCGCGGAGCAGCAGCTTCCGAGCACTGTTGTTGGCCGCCGGGTCGATGGCCTGCGGGAAGTCGATGATCACCGGGCCGTCGGCACCCATCAGGACGTTGAAATCCGAGAGATCCCCGTGGACCACCCCGGCGCACAACATCTTCACGACCTCCCGGACGAGCGTGGTGAACAGGCGCCGCGCCGCCCCCTCCTCCAGGTCGACGTCGGCCAGCCGGAGTGCCGGTTCGCCCGCATCGCCGGCGATGAGCTCCATCACCAACACCCCGTCCACGTAGGCATAGGGCTCGGGCACGCGCACCCCGGCGGCGCGGAGGCGGTAGATCGCGTCGACCTCCGCCGACCGCCAGGCGGCCTCGATCTCCTCCTTTCCGTACTTGGAACCCTTGTCCATCGCCCGCTGCTGGCGCGAGTTCCGGACGCGCCGCCCTTCCACGTAGGCGGTGCGGTGCTTGAAGCTGCGATTCTCGGGCTCCTTGTAGACCTTCGCCACGCACACCTTGTCGTTGCTGACCACCAGGTAGACCTGGGCCTCCTTTCCGGCCATGAGTGGGCGAAGCACCTCTTGAATGATGCCTTCGTCGAACAATGGCGTGAGGGCCTCGGGCACGCGCATCAGACGTCCTCCCTAGAGCTGTTCTGGCGCATCGACGCCGAGGATACCGAGTCCGGCGGCCAGGGCCTCGGCGGTGGCGCGGGTGAGCGCGATGCGGCTCGCCGAGACCTCCGCGGGGACCGTGGCATCGAGCACGCGGCACGACTCCCAGAACCGGGACAGCGAGCCAGCCAGACCGAAGAGGTGCTCGCACAGCAGGTTCGGACGAAGGTTGGTCATTGCCGCCAGGATCGCGTCGGGCGTTCGCGCGATCGCGAGGGCGAGGGCCCGCTCGGCCGGATCGGTGAGGAAGAGGGGTCCGGGTGCCTTCCCCTGTTCGGCCGCCTTGCGGAGGATGCTCCGGCAGCGAGCATGGGCATACATCAGGTACGGGGCGGTGTTGCCGTCCATGGACAGCGCCCGATCCCAGTCGAACGCGATGTCGGTCTGCGGGTTCTGGCTGAGGTCGAAATACTTCAGCGCCCCCACGCCCACGGATTCGGCGATGGCGGCCCTTCGATCCGGAGCCAGATCGGGCGACTTCGCGTCGATGAGGGCGCGCGCGCGCGCCGCGGCGGTGTCGAGGACGTCGACCAAGTTCAGCACGGTTCCCGCCCGGGTGCTGGCGATCGCTCCGCCGGGGAGCGACAGCACGCCGAACCAGGCGTGGACAAAGGTTCCTGCGAAACCCATCTTGCGCGCGGTGGCGAACACCTGCTGGAAGTGGAGTTGCTGCCTGCCATCGACGACGATGACGATCAGCTCGGGACCCCAGGTCGCCATCCGGTGCTCGACCGTGGCGAGGTCGGTGGTGCCGTACAGGAAGGCCCCGTCGCGCTTGCGGATCGGAAGAACGGTGTTGGCAAGCTGTTTCCCATCCTCGGGCGCGAACGGAATGACCACCGCGCCTTCGGACGGGATGGCGAGACCCGACGCGACGAGCTCCTCGACGAGGGAGGCGAGCCGGGGTTCGTAGGCCGATTCGCCGAGCATGACGTCGAAGTTCACCCCGAGTCGGGCGTATACCGACCCGAATTCGGCGAGGGACGCGTCGACGAACCGGCGCCACAAGGCGCGGCTGTCCGGATCACCGTGCTGAAGCCGGGCGGTCCAGGCCCGGGCCGCGTCGTCGAGCGCGGGATCCTCCTTCGCGCGCTCCCCGAAGAGTTGGTACAATCTCTGGAGTTCTCCGACCGGGTCGGCGTCGAAGGCCGCGTCGTCGCGCCATGCGTGCCAGGCGACGATGAGCTTGCCGAACGGGGTTCCCCAGTCACCCAGGTGGTTGTCGGCGATCACCCTCCAGCCGGCGAACCGGTGCAGGCGGTCGATCGCGCTGCCGATGATCGTGGAGCGAAGGTGCCCGATGTGCATTCGCTTGGCGATGTTCGGCGACGAGAAGTCGATGACCATCGTCCTGCCGGCGCCGATCTGAGGCGTTCCGAATGCCGGATCGCCGATTCGCTCCTCCACGTCTCGGGCCAACGCCTCGGACGCAATGCGGAAGTTGAGGAAGCCCGGACCGGCGACGTCGACGTGGGCGATCAGATCGGTAGGGGGAAGGGCGGCGATCAGGCGGTGGGCCACGGCCAAGGGCGTCGAACGCGCGGCCTTCGCAAGGCGGAACGCCAGGTTCGACTGGTAGTCTCCATGCTCCGGGTTGCCGGTGGGGACCGCAGGGTCTGCCTTGAGGCCGGTTGGGTCGAAACCGGCCGCCTCCGCCGCACCTCGGACGAGGTCGGTCAGCGTCAACGCGATCGTGGACACGGTTGCACTACCTCCCGGGCAGGATCACGCCGCGGCGGTTCGCGGCCCACGCATTCTCGCTATGACCGGGGTCGGCGGGTCGCTCCTCGCCCCAGCTCACCGCGCGGATTCGCGCCGCGCTGACGCCCTGGCCGGCCAGCCAGGTGCGGATCGACTCGGCGCGGCGGTTGCCGAGCGCGACGTTGTAGTCGGTCGTACCCCGCTCGTCGGCGTGGCCCTCGATGGTGAGGGGGCCTTCGTTCCCGGTCCAGCACGACATCCGCGAGCCGAGCACGCCGCGGGCCTCGTCGGTGAGGCCCGCTTGGTCGAGCCCGAAGTACACCGTGACGGCGACGCACTCCGGGCCAAGGCCATTGCCGCTGATCCCGCCCACGGTGAGCCCGCCGCGGAGCGTCGCCGACTCCCCGTCGGGGTTCCCGACAGTGACGTCCCAAACGCCAGCCTGCAGGCTGGGAAGGCTAGCAACGAGGGTGTTCCCGTCGATCCGGTTTCCCGTGACCTGCGCGAGTCCGCCGATCGAAACGGTTGCCCCGTCTTGGAACCCGGAGCCGGCGATGCGGACCCCTGTCGGCTGGTTTACCGGGATTTGACTCGGTACCACGACGGCGATCTGAAGCGAGCGCGTAGGGTCCAGCGCGTTGCCGTCGATCCCTTCGGTCGGCGGAACGCGGTGTTTGCAGGAGACGCCAATCGAGAGGATCGGCACGGCGAGGATGGCGAGGTTCAGTCTCATCCGGCGCGGTAGACCTCCACCTTCTTCAGCGTGGTCTTCGCGTTGCCGGCCCGGGCGATCTTGCTAATCAGCTCCGAGTTCTTGACGACCTTGCCGAAAATCGCATGTTTTCCGTCGAGCCAGGGCGTCGGCACTTCGGTGATGAAGAACTGCGAACCGTTGGTGTTCGGCCCGGAGTTCGCCATCGACAACATCCCGCCGGTGCTGTGCTTGAACTGGGGTTTGATCTCGTCGTCGAAGCGATAGCC
>CANLGQ010000276.1 GCA_947490265.1 Pseudomonadota bacterium
AGCCCATTTTCAGCGGGGTTGCCCTCCCCTTGCTCAAGGGTGCTTCCGTGCTCGCAAGGGCGGCGCGACAAGACGAACTCTCGGCAAATCAGCAGGTTCGCGAAGGGGTCACGCGCGCGTATTACGGCGTGCTCACCAGCCGCGAGGCCGAGGCCTTGGCCAGCGAGGCGGTCACGACCAACGAGGCAGCCCGCGACCTTGCGGTTCGCACGGTCGAAGCCGGGTTGGCCGCGCCCAGGGCCTCGCTACAGGCCGAGCTGGCGGTGAGCGCCGCGGCGCGCGACGCCCGCAACGCCCGGGCGGCGCGGGTGGAGGCCGAGCTGGCGCTCGCCAGGCTCACGGGGCTGCCCGTGGACACGCCCGTCGTCCTCCCGCCCCCGGTCGTCCTCCCGGTGGATCCGCGCGCGTCGGGCTTCGACACGGGCGCTCGCCCGGATGTCCTCGCCGCGGAGGAGCGCGCCCAGGTGGCGCGCCGGGAGCGCGACGCCAACGCGCTGGGTTGGGCCCCTGAGGTGGATGCCCGGTTCACCTACTCCTGGTCGGAGAACGTAGGGTTCTCGGGAAGGAACGACCTATGGCTGATCGTCCTGGAGGCCCGCTGGCTGCTGTGGGACGGGGGCTACCGGCTGGCGAAAGCGCGCGAGGCCGCCAGCCATGTGCGCGCCGCCGATCTGGCCGCGCTGCGCACCCGCGAGGTCGCGGCCGAGGAGGCGGCGGTGGGCTGGGAGCGGGTTCTGCGCGCCCAGTCGGCCGTGGAGGCGGTCACCAGGGAGATCGCCTTGGCCGAAAAGAACCTCTCCCAGGCCCAGCTTGGCTTCGGGGCAGGGTCGCTCACGTTCCTCGAGCTCCAGTCTGCTGAGCTTCAACTGCGCTCGAGTCGTTTGAATGCTCTCGTCGAGCGCATGAACCTCGATCTGGCGGCCGTCGCCTGGCAGCGCAGCGTCGGCGAATACTAGGGTTCCCCTAGAGCGCTGCGCAGAATTCCTCGGTCCCGGCGGCGGACATGCACATCTGTGTCGCCAGGGTCGTGTCCTTCCCCGCCTGACGCGCGTACTCCAGCCACTCGCGGGAATAGGTCTTCGTGAGGTTTCGAGCCTCTTCCTTGCCAACCGACAGGGAGTCGGTCGGGGCGCGGACGTGCTCCTCCTCCATCCAGTTCCACTTCTTCTGCGCCGCAAGGGCTTTGAGTTTGTAGAGCGAGTACACACGCTGCACAAAGAGGTCGCCCGACCACACGGCTCGGTTCTCCAGCGAGACATCGGCCCAGCGCATCGCCTCGTCCATGCGATCCGCGGGAGAGTTGTTAAGCAGGTGTAACGCGTACTTATAGCAGAGGTCGGGATCTGATCGGTCGATCGTCTCGAAGTGTCGTTTCGCCACCGCCTCCCACCGGTGGAGGTCGCCCTTCGCGTAGGCATCGGTCATGAGCACCCGCGAGATCTTGTCTTTGACGGTCTGCTTCTCTGCATTGCCCAGGCTGTCGTCGAGGCAACGAACCTGGGGGTCCTTGAGCTTCCCCATCATGGCGAGCGGCTCGATAGCCAGCAGATCCCCGCACGGCTCGGTCGCAGCCCGGAGTTCGTCCACTTCGAGCATGTCCTCCTCGGTGTCGAGGGTGATGACCACTGAAGTCGCGGCTCCAGCGCCATCGTTCGACGCCGGACTTGCTACGATTTCCTTACTCTTTCCGCCACAGGCGGCCAGCATCGTGGCAACGCCGATGGCACACCAGCAGCGGGCCATGCATCC
This sequence comes from Pseudomonadota bacterium, assembly GCA_947490265.1. Lineage (GTDB taxonomy): Bacteria > Myxococcota_A > UBA796 > UBA796 > CANLGQ01. The sequence continues at coordinate 1,750 of CANLGQ010000276.1, forward strand.
TCCGCGCGCAGTATACCCTGCGCTCGGATACGCTCCCGGGCGATGCCATCCGACCTGCTCCTGTTCCACGCGTACCGGCTCGCCGACGATCCGCGCGAACGGGAGCTCATGCGACCGTTCCCCCCGCTCGGGCTCCAGTACCTCGTGGCCTGGCTCCGCCGCGCGGGCCGAACGGTGGATTGGTGGGACGCGACCTTTGCGGCTTCCCTGGCAGACTTCCATGGGCGCGTCGCGGTGCTCGACCCCCGGGTGGTCGGGCTGTACGGGCACACCCTCACCCGGCACCACGCGCTGCCGATGCTGGAGCGCTGCCGACGGTCGGGGAGACGCACCATCGCCGGCGGCCCCGATCCGGTGCAGTACGCTGAGCTCTACCTCGCGGGCGGCGCGGAGGTCATCGTGGTCGGCGAGGGAGAGCGCACGCTCGAGGCGCTCCTCGCCCACCTCGAGCGCAATGCGTGGACCTGGGATTGGGATGCCCTGCGCCACATCGAGGGGGTCCTCTTTCGCACCCCCGCGGGCGAGGTAGTGCGCACCCCCGAGCGAGCCTTGATCTATCCGCTCGAGCAGGTCCCCTGGCCGGCAAGGGAACACGGCGACCTCGACCAGTACCTGAAGATTTGGCGAGAACACCACGGCGAAACCGCGCTCTCGATTTCAACGAGCCGCGGATGTCCGTTTGGATGCACTTGGTGCAGCAAGCAGGTCTACGGCGACAGCTACCGGCGACGCTCGGTCGAGGACGTGGTGGAGGAAATGCTGTACCTCCGCACGACCTTCGCCCCCGATCAGCTGTGGTTTGTCGACGACCTGTTCACCATCCAGCGGAAGTGGGTGATGGCCTTCGCTGCGGAGGTCGTGCGTCGCGGGGCGCAGATCCCGTTCTACCTCGTCGGCCGCCCCGAGACGCTCGACCGAGAGATGCTCGAGGCGTTGAAAGGGGCAGGTTGCTTTCGGATCTACTGCTCGGCCGAGTCGGGGTCTCAGGCGGTCCTCGATGCGATGAACAAGCGGACGACGGTGGAGGAGATCCTGGAGGCGGGGCGCCTGTTGCGGGCCGCCGGGATCGAGCTCGGCGTGTTCGTCATGCTCGGCTACCCACCCGAGGAACTGGCCGAGGTGCACGCGACCACGCGGATGCTCCGCACCCTGGATCCGGAGATTGCGCTGCTCTCGGTGGCCCATCCGATGCGCGGGACTGCGTTCTACGACGCGGTCGCCGATCACGTCGTGCACCCACCGGGTTGGGAAGCGCGAAATGGCAGCCGCCTAGCCTTCCGAATGCGCTATCCGATGGCGTTCTACGAAGCAGCGCAGCGGCAGATCCACACCGAGGTCGGGATCCGCCGAAAGCTCGCCCGCCGCGAGATCGACCGAGAGCTCCTGGGACTCGTGCTCAAGTGGCCGGCCTGGCGGCTCGCGGTGGAGGGCCTGGGCCACTGGCCCGGGCGTTGGCCCGCGCAGAGCGCAGCCCGACCCACCTCCACCCTCCCCACCTTCCGCCGAGAGCGCCGTCGATGATCAGCCGCCGCGACCTGTTGGCCGCCTGCCCAGGCCTCGTCTGCGCCGCGTGTGCGGGGCATGGCCCGGCGAACCCCCAAACCACCAGCCGAACCGACACCGGTGTGCCCGACACCGCCCCCCCGACTACGACGACCTCCTCCACCCTGCCCTGCCTGGTGGCGCCGGGAACCGAGGTCGACGGGTGGTTTCCAATCCCGCTGGCCACCGTCCCCGAGCTCACCGTGGACGGGGGCTTCGCCTATGTGGACCCCGACACCCGCCGGCTGCTGGTCGCTCGGATCGCGCCCGATTGCTATGTCGCGTTGGACCGGGCCTGCACGCACCAAGGCGTGCCGATCGTCTTCGAAGAAGGGCGACTCGTCTGCCCCGCCCACGGCTCGGTCTTCGCGCTCGACGGCGAGGTCGTGGGGGGGCCGGCCCCGGTCCCCCTGGCGACGTACCCGGTCGGGCTCGTCGCCGACGTGCTTTGGGTTGGACCCGCCTGATCGGCGTTCGGAGCCGTCAGAGCGTCCACCGCACGGTCCCCCAGCAGGCGAAGTCCCGCCACACCGGCACCCGCTCGAGCCAGCCCGACCGAGGATCCTCGAGCCGCATCCCGACACCGAACTGAGTTTCCAACGCCGCCAATCGTGCAAACGGCTGCCGCTCCAGCGACGCGTCGACCCGCAGGCCCACCAGCGTCGCCCCGGGTCGCCCGAGGGTATCGGCCACGCGCCAGCGCTGGGCGAACGCCGCCATCCACGGGGAAACGATCGCAACCTCCTGGCGATCGTGGAGCCGGCCCACGGCAAAGCCAGGCGCGTACGCCGGGGCGACCAGGATCGACCAGCGGTCGGCGGGAACCGCGACCCCCGTATCGACCCCACCGAGCGAGAACCTGCGTGGACCTGAGGTGATCCCCGCGCCATACGCCAGGTCGAAGCCCCAGGCCTGTCCGAACGAGATCCGCGTATCGCCGGCGAGGAGCGAGAAAAC
>CANLGQ010000277.1 GCA_947490265.1 Pseudomonadota bacterium
CAAACCCCCTCACCCGAGCGAGCACGCATGAAGCACCGACCACTGAACCCCACCACCGGCACCGCCGGGCCGCCGGGGATCGATCGAAGTCTCGGCATCCCGCCTGCCGATCACAGCCGCGCGGCGGCGCGCTTGTTTAAGGCCTAGACGGGCGCGCGGAGCTTCTTGACCGCGCGCGCCAAACCGTCGAGGGTGAGCTCGAACATGGGGAGGATCTGGCCGATCGCCGACACAGTGGGGTGCGCCCAGTAGCGCTGCGGCTCCGGATTGAGCCAAACCGAAGCGGGACAGCGCTGGCGAAACCGTCGGATCCAGTCCACGCCCGCGAGCTGCTCCTTCCCCGATGGCCAACCGGACGCGGAGAACAGCTCGTACGGCGCCATGGAGGCATCGCCGACCCAGATCAGGCGATGGCGCGGCGTCAAGGCATCCAGTACCCGACCGGTGGGTGTTCGCTCCAGGCGCTGGTAGTCCTTGTACAACCAGCCATAGGGCGCATTATGAAACTGCCAGGTCGAGAACGTCTTGAACGACCTCATCTCCGCCGCGGCGGTGAACAACTGGGAGACCCGTTCGGCGTGAGGGTCCATCGACCCCCCGGTGTCGAGCAGCAGCACCAAGTGGATCTGGTTCTCCCGCTCTCGTCGCTCGACGAGCGAGATGTCGCCGGCGGCCTGGCAGGTGGCCCGGATCGTGCCGTCGAGATCGAGTTCGGTGCGGCCCTCGCGGAAGAGCCGGCGCACGCTCCGCAAGGCCACTTGAAAGTCGCGGGTTTCGAGGGTTCGGTCGACGCGATGGTTGGCCCACTGGCGCTCGGACGCCACCTCCACCGCCTGTCGGCCACCGCCCGGGCCCCCGATCCGGATCCCCTCTGCCCCTCGCCCGGAGTGGCCGAACGGGCTTCGCCCACCGGTGCCAACCCAATAATTCCCGCCGTGATGCTCCTCTTTCTGTTTGGCTAGTCGCTCGAAGAGCTCCCGCCACAGATCCTCTCGCGAGGGGAACTCGTGCGCGCGCGGGGGACCCTCGGGCCGAGGGCGCGCGGACTCGAGCCACGCGGCGAGCTTCGCAAGAAGGGATGGATCGACGTCGAACACGTCGCGAAAAACGCTGGCGAACGATACGTCAAATGCGTCGAAATCAGCTTCTGTTCGACATAAAATCGCTCTTCCGACCTGGTAGAGATCGTCGGGCGAAGAGATGCTACCCCCCTCGACCGCGCGGAGAAACACCAGCCACTCCGACATCCCCACCGGCAGCCCGGAGCCCCGCAGCGCGAAGAGGAGACCGCTAAAGAGCGCTTCCTGGCTACTCACTATGAGAGCCCGAGCCGCGATGCGACGTCGGAAGGCACCGGGTAGGGCCGCTCCTCCGGCGCCGGCCCACCGCCGCACAGGGCCCGAAAAACCGCCGACACGTCTTCCAACCCGACCACCCACTCGGTGGCCATCCGTCGCAGGAGCGCGCCATGAACGACAAAGCGGGGCGCATCCCCCACCCACTCCACCAGGACCGGCGCGAACCGGGTGGCGAGGCGCCAACTCGCCTTGGTCTTGTACAAACGCTCGTCCCACTCCGCGGTGAGGGCCGCCATGAGCAGGGCATCGAACCCATCGCGGGAAAGCGAGATCGCCACGATCCGCGTGCGATCCGGTCGCCGGCCGAAATCGTAGCGATTGGCGGTGAACGCCACCCCGGTCTGCAGGCGAGTGTGCCGATCGTAGCGCCACCCTCCGCCGAGGCTTCCCCGTGCGAGGATCTCAGCGCCGAGTTGCTCGTCGTAGGCCTGGTAGGCCACGACCCGGTCGTCATCGAATTGCGCCAGGAGCGATCGGGCCACGGATCACTCGAACCGACGGCGCTTCGCCGTCGCTGTTGCTTGGTCGGCCTCGGTCTTGAACAGTACACCGAGGAACGGATCGCCGTTTTGGATGGCCTCTGCCGACAGGCCGGCCCGGACGAGCACCGCGATCCAATCAACCAGCTCCGAGGTGGACGGCGGCTTGCGAAGCCCGGACAACCTCCGAAACCCATAGAACCGATCGACCGCTGCCGAAACCACCGCGGTGTCGAGGATCGGAAAGTGGGTCTTCACAATTCGGTCCATCCGCTCGCGATCCGGAAAGGCCAGGTAGTGGAACACGCACCGGCGCAGGAAGGCATCTGGGAGCTCCTTTTCTGCGTTGCTGGTGATGAGCGTGATCGGCCGAAAGCGAGCCCGGACCGTCTCGTCCAACTCGGGAATGGAAAACGCCATCTCGTCGAGCTCCCGCAAGAGGTCGTTCGGGAACTCCAAATCTGCCTTGTCGACCTCGTCGATGAGCAAGACCACTCGCTGGTCAGCAGAAAATGCCTGCCCCAAAACCCCCTTCTTGATGTACCGCCGGATGTCGCTCACATCGGTTCCGCCGAACCGACTGTCGTTGAGCCGCTGCACGACGTCGTAGTGGTAGAGGCCGTCCTGCGCCCGCGTGGTGGACTTGATGTGCCAGCTCAGGAGCGGAAGACCAAGCCCCTCTGCGATGGCACCTGCGAGCAGCGTTTTTCCGGTCCCCGGTTCGCCCTTCACGAGGAGCGGTCGCTCCAGAGCGATCGCAGCGTTGACGACAGATAGAAGCGCTTCGTCCGCAACATAACTCGCAGTTCCCGACCAAGCCACGAACGCCGACATGCAGGGCATCCTCCGACTGCTGTGTAACCGTGCCGGCCGCCCACCTGGGGGTGCGCAATTCGCCAATCCGACATACGAGGGCCTCGCGTCGGAGGTCCGGCGCGACTCACCCGCCGGCACGTGCGCCCCCTAGCAAAGCGCAGCCCGCGGGACCGCGGCTCCCATCACGGTTTTTGCCGGGCGGGGCCGAAAACCAGCCGCGACGGACGGGGGGCGGGCGCGGACACGACGGAGACATCTTGGAGAACAACCTCGCGGTACTTATCGATTTCGAGAACATCGCAGCCGGAACGGAGAAGGAAGGACTCGGCCGCTTCGATGTGGACGCTCTCATGCAGCGGGTCAAGGACAAGGGCCGCGTGCTCGTGGCCCGGAGCTACGCGGATTGGGGGCGATTCTCGCGCTTCAAGCAGACGTTGTTGAGCGCGAACATCACGATGATGGAGCTCACCTCCCACGGGATGCAAGACAAGAACCGCGCCGACATCGCGCTCGTCGTCGACGCGCTGGAGCTGGCCTTTACCCGCAGCTACCTCGACACATTCGTCATCGTGTCCGGTGACTCCGACTTCACGCCCATGGTGCTGAAGATGCGCGAGCTCAACAAGCGGGTGATCGGCATCGGAACTCGCGGAAGCACGAGCCGTCTGCTGATCCAGGCCTGCGACGAGTTCATGTACTACGACTCGGTGATCAGCCGCCCCGAGCCACCGCGCCGTGGCGACCAGCGGATGACCTCGGCGGCCGCCTACAAGTTGCTCGTCGAGGCCCTCGAAGGGCTGCAGCGCGAGGACCCCGAGACGCCCCTCGCCTCGATCGTAAAGACGGCGATGCTGCGCAAGAGCCCCGATTTCTCCGAAGCGGATCTCGGCCACAGCTCGTTCGCTCGGTTCCTCGAGCAGGCTCAAGAGAAGTCGATCATCCGACTCTCCCGCGACCCGAAGTCCGGCGGATACCGAGTCGATCAGGCGAATGGCGCGGCCGCCACCCGCGGCGGGGGCGCCACCCCCGACGACGACGACGACGACCACCTGCTGCAGCCGGCCTCCCCGTCCCGTTCTGGCGGCGATTGGGTGGACGCGTACCTCCCGATCGGGGTGGACCGGTGGCTCGCGGTGCTCCGGGCGGCGGGAATCGACCCCCTCGCGACGCCGACGCGGCTCGCGATCCTCGAACAACTCGAAGACCTCGCTGCCGATCGCAAGGGACGTCGCCGGAAGGTCACCCTGTCGCTCGCCCGGGACGAGATCAAGAAGCGCCTCCGACGCACCCACCCCGACCTCCCCCTCGACGCGGTAAAAGGCGTGCTCAACGCCCTTCTTCTCGCGGAGCTGCTGATTCACCGAGACGGAAGCGGGATCCGAACGGGAAGCGCCCCCTTCGTCGTCACCAAGAGCAGCACCGGTCTGAACGAAGCACTACTTCCCTTTTACCTCGCTCATCTCCGTGCGGAAGGCTGCGACCTCGGCGACACCAACAAGCTCGCCGAGCTGTTCCTCGGCGATGCCGACCGCCGACGAGAGGTCGAGGAGCAAC
>CANLGQ010000278.1 GCA_947490265.1 Pseudomonadota bacterium
CGAACGCCGGTGGCGCGGTGCCGCGGACGGTGATCCGGCCTACCTCGGCTTCGAGCGGCTCGAGCGCCTCGGGGTCCAGGCTTCCGTCTCCCACCGTCAGGACGAGATCGGGCTCTACGACGGAATCGGAGTTGAGAACCTGGTATTCAGGGTTGCACGCGCCCATGAGGACGCCCAGCGCGCATCCGATTCGGACCTGGGCCATCGGACCTCCCACCCTTCAGCATACCTGACCCGTGGGGGTTCGGCGCCTCGATGTGCGGTGGCAGCCCTATCCGTGCAGCACGGGGATCGGCCGCATCATCGCCGACACGAACGGGAGGTGCGGCGCCATCGCCTCCCGGCCCCAGCGGATCGCGGTCAGGGCGTCGCGAATCGAGGGGACCAGGTTCACCGGCGACAGGGTGTGTGGAAAGGTCACATACGCGTCGGCGAAGGTTCGATCCGTTTCGACGTTCGCGCTGCGGACCGCCTGTTGCAGCGGCACCCAGGCCAGGGACCGGGGGTTCGGGGCGAAGCAGTCGAGTGCCAAGACAAACGTGTTTCTACGACCATATTTACCGCTCACCATCGTCTCCCATGCCACCCGGGCCGGCACGTTGCTCACCATGCCTCCCTCCCCGAGTCGGGTGATCCCGGCAGACGTGTAGAGACTGTCGAGGATCCGCTTCATTCGCGGATCATCACGCAGCACATCGTAATGGATGACACCGGGGATCGCCGCCGAGAAACCCGCCGCGTCGAGCGCGTCGAACTCCTGGGTGCCCTCCGCTCGGCCGAGCACCACTTCGACCAGGGCATCGCGCCGGGAGAGAAACTCGCGGAGCACTGCCAGCGCCTTCACCGCGCCGCGAAAGCTGCTCCTCCAGCCGCTGCGGTCCACCTCGTCGTCGAGCAGGTGCTCGTACCAGTCGAGGTCGTGCTTCAGGGCGTCGAGCGTGATTCCGGCGCTGACGATGAGGAGTGGGATCTCCAGATCGGCCAGCGTGCTCGGGCGTCCCGACTCGTGTCGGAAGATCTTTCCGAGCGCAGCCTGGAGATAGAGGCGGAGGGTCGCGGGCAGTCCGTAGCGGCTGCTCGACTCGAGCACGCGGAACACCCGCCCCCACGACAGCTCCCGGGCCGCGGCGACGAGCGGGGCCGCGTCCCACCGCCGGCGGCGGGCGCGAAACATGCTCATCAGGGCGCCGATCGAGGTGCCTACCATCAAGTCCGGGATGAAGCCGCTTCGCTCCAACTGTTCATAGACCCCGGGGTAGACGTAGCCTGCGCCGCCGCCTCCGCCGGAGGCGATCGCGAGGGTGCGGACGGTCAACTCGGCCTCCAGCGCGTCGCGGTCGATTCGGGTCAGTGCAACCGTGCGGGCCTCCCGCGTGCGCCGGGTGATCTCCGGAAGCTCGCGCGCCACGCTCCACAGGTTGTCGGTGCGCTCGAGTCGCGACTCCAACAGATCGCGGAGCCAACTCGCGAACGGAGCGAGGGGATCGGCCAACGCGATGTCGGTGCCGTCTGACGCGCGCACGTCGGTACACCGGGCGAGCGAGAGGGCATAGCGAAGGGCGTCGGCGACCGGGAGGACATCGGCGTCGGGTCGCTGAAGCTGAAGTCGAACCACGCGGGCTTCGAGGCGGTCAAACGGCCTTCGGCGCGCCGCCCAGCGGGGGGTGTCCAGCGTGCGGGTCATTTCCCGTTCTCCAGGAAGAACGAAGAGATCTCCCCGGCGGGGTCGTCTGCTACGTCCACCACCCATTCCGAGGGCAGAAGCTCCTGGTATTCCTTCCAGCGGAAGCGACGATCGAACAGGACGATCACCCCGCGGTCCTCCGGTCGGCGGATCAGCCTTCCCGCTGCCTGCACCACCCGGGTCATCCCGGGTACGAGCGAAGCGTAGCGGAAGCCCTGGCCGTATCGCTGCTCGTAGTAGTCGGAAAGGAGATCGCGTTCCAGTCCGACGGGCGGAAGGGCGGGGCCGACCACAAAAACTCCGGAGAGGGCGCCCGCCGGGAGATCGATGCCCTCGGCGAAGATCCCGCCGAGCACTGCGGCGAGCACGGCTGGCGGGCCGGGGCGGGCGAGGCGGTCGAGCCACTCGCGCCGAAGCGCGTCGGGCATGGTCGGCTCCTGCGACAGGATCTGGCGGCCAGGGAGAGCCCACCGGGCGGCGATGTCCCTCAGCATCGCGAAGCTCGGAAAGTAGACCGCGACGTTTCCCGGCACGGCCGCGATGCATTGCGCGAGCACGGCCGCAGTGGGCGCGGCGTGGGCGGCGCGATCGCGGAACGCCGTCGAGACCCGGGGCGCGATGAGGACCCGGCGGTTCTCAGGCGGAAACGGGGAGGGGACCTGGACCACGTCGACTCGCTCGCGCTGCAGCCCAAGGAGGTCGCGGTAGAACGCGGTGGGGGTAAGCGTGGCCGATACGGCGACGAACCCGCCCAGCCGCGCCAGCCGCGGGCCGAGCCATGCGGACGGGTCGAGGCAAGACAGGCCGAGCCACTCCGCCCCGGGGGTCGCACACGCCAGGGCCACCGTCTCAGGTCCCGCGGTCTCGGCGGCCCCGGCGAGGCGCAGCACGCCTCGGGCGATCTCGATCCACGGGTCGCGCTCGCCGTGCGCCGAGAGTGGGCGGCGGCTCCGAAGGAGCGCGTAGTCCATCGCGACCGCGTCGAGCTGTTCGACCAGCCAGGCGAGCTCCTTCCGCGGCAAGGTGCACACCACCGCGTCATCCCGCCGCGGGCCGTCGGCCTGACGCGCGGTCCGCTCGATCAGGGCAGCGATCTCCTCCGCGAGCTCCGCGAAGGCGCGATACTCGGCGTCGGCCCAGAGGAACTCCGCGGCTTTGTTCGCATCGGCGGCGAACAGGCGCGGGGAGCCATAGTCGCGCGCCCGGTCGACCAACTGGTGGGCCTCATCGACCACCACGATCCACCGCGCGGCGTCCTCTCCGAAGTGGCGACGTAGGTAAACACCCGGATCGAAGGCGTAATTGTAGTCGCCGACGACCAGGTCGACGTGCTCCGAAGCGTCGAGCGAGAGCTCGAAGGGGCAAACCTCAGCTTCCGTGCCGGCCGTGCGGAGATCGCCGCGGGTCGTGCGTCGACTCTCGACGAGGCTGTGCACGAGATCGCGCTCGCGGAGCTTGTCGTAGTAATTCCTGGCGTAGCGGCAAGCGTCGGGGCGACATGCGACGATCGTGTTCAGGCAGGCCTTCTCGCGGGCTGCCAGCACGAGGGTTCGGACCGGCAGGCCGGCTTCGGCGAACCGGGCCACGGTCCGCTCCACGCCGTCTTGCTGGGTGGTGCGCGCCGTCGCCCAAAAGACTTGGAGATCCCGGGCCAGGGCAAACTGAAGGACCCCGTGGAGTACCGCAGCGGTCTTGCCGAGGCCGGTAGGGGCTTCGACGAGCACCTGGTGGCCGACCTGCAGGCCCCACAGCGTCGCCTCGGAGATCTCCCGTTGGCCTGCCCGCCATTCGGGATGGGGGATCGGCACGCGGGCGTTTCGGCGCCACCGGAGCCAGGCGATCCGCCGATCTCGCGCCGCGGTGATCTCCTCCAAGCGGAGCCGCACGAACCGCTCGGTACGTGCCGCGTCGAGCGGGACGCCGAGCACGTGTTTGCTCCCGTCGATCAGGCTGACCAGCACGAGGCGACCGACCGGTTGGCTGACCTGTGCTTGGTGGAGGATCCAGAGGTACAATTCGAGTTGGCCGACGTAAGCGGGCCAGTCGGCGGCGGTTGTCGGCTGGAGCTGATCCGACTCGAGTGCCGTCGACTTGATCTCCTCGACGACGGTTCGGCCGTCTTCCTCGGTCAAGCCGTCTACCCGTCCGTGCAGCACCACCGTCCAGTCCCGGATGGCCATCTGGTGTTTCAGACGGACCTCGGCCCGATAGGCCGCGTCGAGCTCCCCCTGCTCCTCTTGGTGATCGATGTGCGCCGCCCGCCCGGCGGCCATCCGCGCCGCGCGCGTCTGCGCGATCTCCACGACCAGGTGACCGGTCGGAGCGCCCTCTTCGAGGAGATCGCGCACCGAGAGGGCCAGGGTGCGCGCGTCGTCGTCATAGCGGATCGGCAATTGGGCATCTTCCGTAAGTTCCGCACGACGTCACGGCCAGCGATCCCGCCGCGGTCGGTCGGGAACCGTTGCGAGCCAGTGGTGCTGTGGCGAAATCCGGAGGAAGATACCGCCGCCGGTTGAGGCAC
>CANLGQ010000279.1 GCA_947490265.1 Pseudomonadota bacterium
GCGATGCGGGTCGGCTGCTCGGCAATGTCGCGAAGTATGTGGCCGAGGGCGGCGCCTTCGTCATGGTCGGTGGCAATCGTTCGTTTGAACTGGGAGAATACGGGGGAACCCCGATCGCCGACATCCTCCCGATGTCGATCGCCGATCAACCGCGCCCGGCCGACGATGCCGCCTTTCACCCGGTCTTGACGGAGTCGGGACGCCGACACCCCATCACCCGGGTGCAGGCCGATGTGGGCGACAACGAGCAGTGGTGGGCCGCGAGCCACACCCTCGATGGCACGAATGTTCCCCTTCGCGCCGTCCCTGAGGCATCGGTGCTCCTCGCTCACCCATCGCGGGTCGGGGTCGATGGGAATCCGATGCCGATCCTCGCGGTGCGCGAGTTGGGGAAGGGGCGCACCATGGGGTTGACGGTCGACTCGAGCTGGCGGTGGTCGCTCTCCGAGGCCGCCGAGGGGAGGGGAAACCAGCCGTACCTGCGGTTCTGGAAGAATGCGCTTCGGTGGTTGATGCGCGACGGGTCGGTCGCTCGGGTGAGCGTGTCGACGTCTCGCGAGAATTACGCGGTCGGCGACGAGGTGCGCGTCGTCATCCAGGCACGGGATCCCGGATTTTCCCCCCTCGAAGGTGCCGATGTCGCGGTCCAGATCACCTCGGGCGGCGAGACGACGCGGATCGGCGGGCGAACGGACGCCTCCGGCGAGGTGGCGCTCGTTTTACCCGCCGAGAACCGGGGCACCCACCGGGTCGGCGCCACGGTGGCGATGGCCGGCGCTGAGGTGGGGAAGGCCGAGACGGTCTTCGCCGTCACAACCCGCGATCCCGAACTCGACGAGGTCGCGCCCGATACCGACTTTCTTCGCTGGCTCGCCGGCCGGACGGGCGGGCGGTACTACGGACCCGGCGAGGCCGGGCCGATGCTGCTCGATGCCACCGCCGGACGAACGGTGTGGGAGCGTCGCGAGACACCGCTCTGGCGCGCTCCCCTCCTGGGTGCCCTGGTGGCTCTCAGTGCAGGGGTCGCCTGGTTTATTCGACGGCGGGGCGGACTGCGGTGATAGGGTGTGAAGGGAGGACGCCCTGACGACGGCCGCGGAACGCCTGGAGTCGCTTTTTGGTAGTCACGCCGCCGAGATCCTGGCGGACGGCGGCCTGGGGCCGAGTTGGGCGACCGCGCTTCGCGCCGTGCCGGCAGAGCTTCTGGACGGCGACGCGCCCGGAACGGCGGTGTTGGCGCGCCTGCGGGAGTTTTGGTCGCACCAGGGCGACCTCCGGCCAGCGATCGCGGCGACGCGCGCCCTGCTTCGCTGGAACGCCGAACAGCATGGTTCCGAACACCCCGACACGCTGGTGGAGCTCTCGGCGCTGGGCGCGCTTGCCATGCGGGCAGGGCGCGCAGAGGAGGGCGGTGGCCTCGTCGAGCGCGCGTGGGAGGGGGTGCGGGGCCAGCTCGGGGAGGGGGATGTCCGCCTCGCGGTCGTGGCGCAGAATGCAGCGCGTTTCCTCGCGCAGTCGGAACGTTGGGCCGAGGCGGACGACGCCCTGAACCTCGCCCTGCGGATCCGCCAGAAGGCCACCCCCGACGCCTTGGGGATGCTCTCCGCCCAGCGCGCCGAGGTACTGGTGCGATTGGCACGCCACAGCGAAGCCATTCCGCTGCTCCAGCAGGCACTCGAGTGGTATGAGCATACTTTTGGTGACGAGCACCCCACCACGTCCGCCCGTGCGCGGGCCCTGGGGGATGCGCTGGCTCAGGTTGGCCGAACGCGCGAAGCGCTCCCGCATTGGCGTCGCGTCCACCGCTTTTTTGTGGCAAGTGGCGATGGGGAAGCCCGGGCTGCGGTGGCGCATGATCTGGGCGCGGCGCTCGAGTCGCTGGACGAGCGGGCCGAGGCCCTTCGCATGCTCGAGGACAGCGTGCGCTGGACGCGCGAAGCGGGCGAACTCGGGCGGCCGCACCCGGCGCTCCCCGCCCGGGTGACGGTGTTTGCGAGCGCCGAACTCCGCCGTGGGCGCGTTGCGGTGGCCGAGGGCCTGCTGCGCGAGGCCGTGGAGGCTGAGCGGGCGCTGTCGGGGGATCGCAGCGTCGTGGTCGGGGAGCGATATGCCGCGCTCGGGGCGTTCGTTGCCCGCACCGGGCGAGTCGACGAGGCGCTCGGTTGGCTCGACACGGCCACAAGTCTGCTTAGAACGGGAGCTGGAGACAACGATCCACGGACGCGACAGGTCGCGGACTCGCTGGTGGGGCTCCTGCTCGTTCGGGCTGAGCATGCGTTGCAAGGGAAAGACCGGCAGCTCGCTGCGGTAGCCCTCGCCCGAGCCTGGGAAGTGGCGGCACCGGTTCTCGGTTTCGTTCACGAAAAGACCCGCCGCGTCCGCGACCTGCGGGATCGCCATCGCCTCAACTGACCCTACCGGATACCGGTGTGACGGGCGCGCGAGGCGGGAGAGCGGATGGGAAAGGGTAAAGACGACAGTGAAGCTCCTGTTCCGATAGAGCGGGTCAGGAACATCGGCATCGCTGCCCATGTGGACGCCGGTAAGACCACGCTCTCGGAGCGTGTTCTGTTTTATACGGGTGCATCCCACAAGATCGGGGAAGTGCACGAAGGTGCCGCCCACATGGACTGGATGGCCGAGGAGCAGGCCCACGGCATCACGATCACGGCCGCCGTCACGCAGTGTCCGTGGAAAGACCATGATCTCCAGCTGGTCGACACGCCGGGGCACGTGGATTTCACCATCGAGGTGGAGCGCTCGATGCGCGTGCTCGACGGCGCGGTGATCGTCATGGACGGGGTGCGTGGCGTCGAGCCTCAGACCGAGACGGTGTGGCGACAGGCCAACCGCCACCGCGTCCCGCGGCTGGTCTTCGTCAACAAGATGGACCGGCCAGGCGCTGACTTTTCTCGGACGCTCGACATGATCGGCACGCGATTCCGCGAGGTCTCGGTTCCGGTCACGGTCCCCTTGCCCGCCACGGGAGAGGTCCTTCACGTCATCGAGCGGACCCACTGGTCCTTTTCCGGCGAAAAAGGCTCAATCGCAACGATCCGCCCGCTCACTGACGACGAGGCGGCCATCCTCGCGCCGTACCGCGAGTCGCTGCTGATGACGCTCGCCGAGCACGACGAGGGCCTTGCCGACCGGGTGTTGGCGGACCTGGAGGTCTCCGACGACGAGGTTTGGGCGGTGCTGCGGCGGCTCACGCTCAGCAATGTTCTTCGGCCCGCTTTCGGAGGCTCGGCCCTGCGGAATTGGGGAGTTCAGCCGCTCCTGGACGCGGTAATTCGGCTCTTGCCTTCGCCGCTCGACCGCGAGCGACCCATCGGCACCTTGCCGGGCGGCGAACTCGAGTCGGTGGACATGGACCCGGACGGGCCGCTCGTGGCGCTGGTGTTCAAGGTCCAACTCCTCGACACGCGGCGGCACTGTTTCGCTCGGGTGTACCGCGGCCGGATCGAGCCCGGAATGGAAGTGCGCCTCGCAGGTCGGGACATGACCGAGCGGGTCGCGCGGGTGTTCGGCGTCGACGCCAACCGAAAAACGCGGGTCGACGTGGCCGAGCCGGGCCGGATCGCCCTCCTCGCGGGGTTGCGCTGGGCCTCCACCGGCGACACGTTGTGCGCTCCGGACCATGAGCTCCTGCTCGAGCGGATCGACGCGCGGGAGCCGGTGCTCGGCCTCGCGGTCGAGCCCGTGTCGAGCAAGGACGAGGAGAAGATGCTGGAGGTCCTCGCGAAGGTGGCCGAGGAAGATCCGACGGTACGCTTCGAGGAGGACTCCGAGACCGGCCAGCGGATCCTGAAAGGCATGGGAGAGCTGCACCTCCAGATCGTGTTCGAGCGCGTGTCCCGCGAGTTCGGGCTGGAGCTTCGCCACGGGCGCCCGAGTGTGGTCCACCGGGAGACGATCCGCGCGGCGGCATCGGCAGTGGGCGGAGTGGACCGGGTGATGGAAATGGGCGTTCACCGTGTAGAAATGCGCGCCGATTGCGCGGTGAGGGTGGAACCGCTCGCACGCGCGGCCGGCCTCGAGGTCGTGTGCGCCCCCCGGTGGGAGCCTCCGGAGATGAGCCCCACGGCGGAGCAGCGGGCGGCGGTCGAGGCCGGGGCGCGAGACGCGTTGTCAGGTGGCCCAATCGAGGGCTCCAAACTTCAGGATCTCCGTGTGGTGGTCGAGCGCGTCGTCACCGC
>CANLGQ010000280.1 GCA_947490265.1 Pseudomonadota bacterium
CCTCGCCCCTCCCCCTCTTGCCCCGGAACCGCCGTGAAGACCGGAGACCTCCTCACCGATGGGAGTGGTCGCGCCTGGACCGTCGGCCAGCAACTCGGCCGCGGCACCTGGGGACGCTCCTGGGCGGCCCGCGACGACACCGGCCGAGAAGGCGCCATCAAAGAGCCGCTCTCCGCTGCCGACTTCCCCTCGGACCTCGCCGGCGTCGAAGGACTGGTCGAGATCTGCAAGCAGATCGCCGAGCAGACTGCCGACGCGCTCGACAAGAACACCTCGCCGGGCGCACCGCGGTTGGAAGGCCGACTGCGGCTGCCCGCGGCCGGAACGGCGGTGATCACCCCGCGGTATCCCACCTCACTCGCCCGGAAGCTCGAAGCCGGGGGGGCCCTCGACGAGGTGCTCGAGGTGCTCTGCCGGGTGGTCGCCCTGCTCACCGACGCGCCACGCCCACACGGAAACCTGCGACCGACCAATATTTTCCTCTCCGAGCGCGGAGACGTCGTCCTCGGCGATCCGCTCGTTCCGGCTCTCGCCGCGTCGTGGAGCCGGCTCGCCAGCGCGCTCGGGGATCGGGAAGGTTGTCGGCCGCCAGACGCCCGAGACATCCCGCCCGCACCGGGTTGGGACACCTGGTCAATCTGCGCATCGGTCCACCAAGCGGTACTTTACAAGCCGCTCACCGGCGAGCGACGTCCGGCCCGGCCCGCCGTGCCGAACCGCGGGATCGACCGCGTCGAACTCGCCGCGCTGAAGGACCGCGCCCTGGCGCGCCTCGCCGAACCGGGAGCACGAAGCAACCCCCGCTTCCGAAGTCGTCTCGCCGATCGACTCGGTTCGGTTCTGAACCGCGGCCTGTCGCTCGAGCACGAACCGAGCCCCCCCTACCGGTTCGACACCGCGGCAGCGCTTCGGCCCCGCCTCGAAGAGGTCGCCAGCCTCGTCGCGCCCGCCGTCACCGAAGTGGGCCGGCTGCTCCCCGGAGGGGGCACGACGGAGGGCGTGTTCCGAGCGGGGGACCCGGTCAGTTACGCCGTAACGGTGGCTTGTACTCCTGGAATCACCGACCACGAGGACCTGGCCACCGGCCTCCAGCTCGCCGACCTCGACGCGGAGGAACGTCGGATCCCGCTCGCCGAGGCAAAGTTTGCCCTGAAGACCCACCCGTCGGGTCGCCTCCGCTTCGAGTTCACGCTCCCCGAGGTGACCCCCGGACGGTATCGGCTCCGGGCCGCGTTCTCGATCCGGGAGTCGGGCGACGATCCGCGACTGGCGGAGACGGAGTTCCAGGTCCGTCCGCCGCCGGGATGGGTTCCCCCCGCGCGCGAGCCCGAGGTTGCCCCGATTCCGCTCCAGGTCGCCTCGCCCAACGGGTTCGAGCATCCGGGCCTCGACGAGGGTGGCAGCCAGGCATCGAGCCCTGGCGCCGAGGTCATCGAGGGCCACTTCCCCAGGCCCCTCGCTCCTCCGCCCGATGACTCCGACGTCTTCGCGGCACGTCCGACCGAGGCGGCAACCCGGGGCACCGAACCCGCCGCCCCTTCCCAGCCGGCGCACTTCGTCCCCAAGCTGGTCGCGGTCGAAGTCGAGCCCACCACCGACGGCGAAAGCGACTCGGAACCCCTGGACCTCGAAGAACCCCTGCTCCCGGTTCCTCGGCCCTCGTTCGACCCGACCCGACGCGCCCTCCCCCCGGCCGCACCCCTCCCTGCGCTCCGCGGTCCCGGACACTGGGAGGCGGCCTCCGGCGAGGAGGACGAACTGGCGATTGGCGGCGGACTCCCGGGGCGGGGCGGGGAAGACCTCGCTGACCTCGCCGAGGACGGTGGCGACTCCCATCGTTCCATTGGGAGCCTCGATCGCCTTTTCGAGTCCATCCGGCGGGATTCGCGGCTCGCGATCGGCGGCGCGGTGGGCGCTTCTCTGCTACTGATATTCCTCACGATGGCCGTGCTCAAGACCTGCTGATTCCGGGCGCCCCTGCCCGCTGGAGCTCAAGGTGGAACTACGTTTCTCCACAGCCTCGCCGATCGACCTCGCCGGAGATGCGTTGGTCGCATTCGTCGCGGAGGGCAGCACCGCAGAGCTGTCCACGCTGGATTCCGCATTTGGAGGCCAGCTGCAGCCCTGGCTCACCGCGCGTGCGTTCACCGGAGCCGAGGGTCAGCTGGTGTCGATGCCCACCCTTGGGCGGATCGCCGCCCCTCAGCTCGTGGTAGTCGGCATCGGTGACGCCGCCCTGGCGCGCGTCCGAACCGCCGCTGGCCGGGCTGCACGGGAACTCCGGGCATCGAAAGCCCGCCACATCGGTGCCTGGCTGGGGGCAAACGCCGACCCGGATCGCCGTCTCGCCGCTCAGGAGGGCTTCGGGATCGGCACCTATGCGTTCGAGCGCCGGCCCGAAAAGGAACTGACGCCGGCGCTTTCGTCCGTGAGCTTCGCGGTGACCTCGGGCCGGCCCGATGTCGCCGAGGGCCACGAAGAGGTGATCCACCGCTGGCAGGATTGGGTCCGCGATCTCGTCAACTCGCCTGCCGCCGAGATCTATCCAGAGACCCTCGCCGCCCGCGCCGGCGCGCTCACCCGGCACGGCTGCACCCTCGAAGTGTGGGACGAGACGCGGCTGAAAGCGGAGGGATGTGTGGGCATCCTCGCGGTTGGCCAAGGCTCGGCGCGCCCCCCGCGCATCATCCGGGTGTCCTGGAACCCACCCGGTGCCACCCGGCAGGTTGCGCTGGTGGGCAAGGGCGTCACGTTCGATTCCGGTGGCCTCTCGCTGAAGCCGTCCGCAGGCATGCAGACGATGCGCTGTGACATGGCGGGCGCGGCCACGGTGCTCGGTGCGGTCGGGGCGGCTGCCGAGCTCGGGCTCCCGGTCGCGATCGACGTGTGGGTGGCCGCCGTCGAGAACATGACGGGTTCGGCCGCCTATAAACTCGGCGACATCCTCACGTACTCGAACGGTGTCACCGTCGAGATCCACAACACCGACGCCGAAGGCAGGCTGGTGCTCGCCGACTGCTTGATCCAGGCGAGCAAATACCCGGCGACCGAGGTGCTCGATCTCGCGACCCTCACGGGGGCGTGTGTCGTGGCGATCGGACAGGATTTCTCCGGCCTGTTCACCAGCGACGACGCGCTGGCCGGGGCGCTGATGAACGCGGCAAACCAGGCTGGCGAGGGACTGTGGCGCCTTCCCCTCCACAAGCCGTACAAGGATCAGCTGAAGGCCGAGTGGGCCCAATTGCGCAATGTGGGGAGCCGGGACGCCGGGGCCACCACCGCCGCCTTGTTCCTCGAGCACTTCGTCGGAAAGGAGAAGCGTTGGGCGCATCTCGACATCGCGGGCCCGGCCCTGATCGAGAAGGCGTCGGGGATGTTCGCGGCCGGGGCCACCGGGCAACCCCTCCGCACGCTGCTGCGCTGGCTCAGCTAGGCATCTCCCCGGGCGTCAGGCGCGCGGGGAACGGGGCACCAGCCCCTTCGCGACCACAAAAAATTCGCGAGAAACTTGCCGAACCGCCTCAGGCCTCACCCGCTTGACGGTCTCGTAGTCCCCGCGGAGCCCGGTGACGAAGCCGGGGGCGTCTTCCCCGTCGAACACCTTCACGACAAAGGATCCGCCGGGGGCGAGCAGCGATGCGGCCAGGTTCGCCGCGCAGCTCGCGAGCTCGAGTTGGGCCACGTGATCGCCGAGCGCGTCGCCGGTCGTGAGCGGGGCCATGTCCGACAACACGACGTCGGCCGGGCCGCCGAGCACGGTGAGCAGCTCGTCGGCCCCCACCTCGAACACGCTCCGGGTGAGCCACGTCCCACCGGGAATCCTCACCTCGGTGAGATCGACGCCCACCACGACCCCGCGGCGCCCCACCCGCTCGATCGCGAATTTCGACCAGGATCCCGGCGCGTTCCCGAGGTCCAGGACGCGCTGCCCGGCGGCGAGCAGCCGGAATCGCTGGTCGATCTCCTTGAGCTTGAACACCGATCGCGCCGCATAGCCCTCGTCTCTGGCTTGCCGAGTGAACCGGTCCGGCCGGGCGTAGGGGTTCTTCGCCACCTCACACCTCGAGGTCGGGTTCGGCCGTGCGCGTGATCGGAGGTGCGGCGAAGGCCGCCTCGATCCGATCCCAGACGGCGTCGAACCCC
>CANLGQ010000281.1 GCA_947490265.1 Pseudomonadota bacterium
GGAACGGCGCGTCGCGGACATTGGGGTCGATTTCGGCGAACACGGGGTCGTCGCCGGGGATTCTGGCGAACACCGACTGGAGCAGGGCCGCCGGCCCCCCCCGGCGCCAGCCGTTGTCGACCGCGGAGAACGCCATGCCGGACTGGAGCCACGCGTCGAGCAAGTGCGCGGCGGGCTGCTCCCCGCCGGCCTCGGCGACGCGCTGCCTCCAGGACTCGGTGTCGGGGTACCGGGTGAGGGAGGTGTGGAGGTCCCAGCCTTCCCAGGTGGTGCCCGATTCGTCCCACCGGGCAGCCACGGCCGCGGCGCGTTCTCGGTCCGCGAGGGCCAACGCCCGGAGTCCTCGCGCCGCCTCGAGCGGTTCGGACCGGGTGGCCGAGCGCTCGTAGGCGTCGAGCAGGGCGCGCCGGAAGTCGGGCCACCGGTCGATCCACTCATCGGGCTGGGCCCAGGACGAGGCGAGGGCCGAAGCCAGATCGTCCAAGGGGTGGGCGTCGAGCACCATCTCCCGCCGCCGGTCGAGTTCGCAGCGGTAGTCCTGGGGCGCTTCGGCGCACCATCGGTCGAGCCGGTCGACGAGCTCTCGCTGCGTGGACGCGGCGAGCGGGGTCGCGAGGATCCGTCGGGCCGCGGGATTCGCGTCCCACAGGGCGGTCAGCCGTGCGGCCGTCTCGGGGCTCTCTCGGGTAGCGAGCGCGTTGGCGGCGGGGCCCCACGCGGCGGGCTCCCGCTCGACGAGGGCCGAGAGGACATCGACCAGGCGGGGGTCCCACGCCTCGTGCTCGGCGTGCCACCTCCCGATCCAGGCGGGATCGGGTTCCTCGGCGAACATCCGCTCGGCGACCGCCGGATCCGGGCAGGCGAGCAGCACGTCCCACGCGGGCAGGGCAGACGCCAGCGCCTCGGCACACACCGAGGGCGCGACGTCGCTACATCCCGGTCCGACCGGCGCTCTCGGGTCCAGCGCGCACCGACGTCCGCCCCAGAACGCCACGCCGCCCGGGTGATCGGGGTCGCCGGCCCATGCCGGGGGTGGCTCCGCGGATCGCATCACCGGAACCGTCAGCGGGAAGTGCTGGTCAGACGCCTTGCTCCATAGGTCACATCCCGAGAGGAGCAGGGCCCACATTCAGAATTGCCACGCGACCCGGGACTGGAGCGTGAAGAATTTTCCGGCCGGATCGAGCCCCGCCGCCTCGAGCGGCAGCCGGTCGGTCGTCTTCGCGTAGCCCGCTTCGACCGAGAGGAGCAGGTGGTCGTTGTAGGTGTACTTTACCGCCCCGTCCACTTCCCACCCAATCGTCGCCGCGGTCGCTTGTTGGGTGGGGGCAGACGCGCAGCCGACCTTGTCGTCAGGCGAACATCGGATGATCGCGCCGTCCGGAGCGTCGGGGTAGGCGGTCATGAACCCGGCGAGGACCACCAGGTCCTCCACCGGAAAGACGCGGACCGTCGGGAGCACGTACATCGAGTTGTACACGCCCCCGTTGCTCCAGAGTCCGCGGGCCGAGTCCGTCCAGAGGGCCGAGGTGATCCGGGCCAGGATCTCCTCGTAGATCAGCAGCCCGGCGTTGTGGTCCGGGCTCAGCGGCCGCCCCGTGAAATCGGCATCGGCGACATTCTCGTCGCCTGACGCGTACCCGTTCTCGAGCTGGATCCGCGCCCTCTCGCCGCCGTACCCGAGGCGAGCGACGTATCCCTTGATTCCGCTGGTCTTTTGCAAGGGATCGGCGTTCGGGTCGGTGTTGATCGAGCCCGGCAGCGCGATCGCCGCGGTGTCGCCGCTGATCATCACCCCTTCGGCCTCGAAGCGGAAATGCCAGGCATCGAGCTTGGCATACAGGTCGATGACCCACACGCCGGAGTCGGTCTCCTCCTGGGCCCGGTGCACCAGGTAGGTGCCGGCCGCGAGGTCGCCCTTGCCGCCGTCCAGCCACGGCAGGTCGTCGCCTCCGTAGCGGAGCACGAACAGGGTCTGCCCGACGTCGTCTGCCTGGTCGGCCCACCAGTCCGCGCCGCGCTGGTCCTCGATGCGATCCGCGTCGTAGCCGTGGTCGAGGTCGGTCACCCCGTCGCCGTCGAAGTCGCAGCGCGGGTCGTAGGCCGGATCCCCCTGGAGGACGCCCGCCGCGCAGGTGTAGCCGTAGTACTGGGGAAGCGGATCCTCCACGAGTCGGTCGACCGCCACCGCCACGATGAGCGGAAACGACGTGTCCTCGTGGTCGAGAATCTTCTGCGCGATCGCCACCGGTCGGGTGGCGAAAAGGAGCCGGTCGTTCGTGCTTCCGAACTTGTCTTCGCCGAAGTCGTCGTCGAATCGGTCGCCCGGGTTCACCAGGAGCCCCATGCCCCAGTCGCTCGGCTGCCGGCCGAAGCGGAGCAGCCCGATCGGGAGGCGGGCCTCCACCCAGGCGCGTTCCAGGCGGATCGAGGCGAGCTCCCGCCCGTCGATGCCAGTGGTTGACGGCGTATCGGCGAAGAGCGGCGTCGAGCTGTTGCCGGCGTTGTCTCCCCACACGACCCCGTCGAGCGCCCGGACCTCGATCACCGCCTTCGACAGGTCCTTGTACTCGAGGACCGGACGGGCGATCACCCGGTGTTGGATGAAGCGGGCGGCGGTCGCGTCGCCCTTCGCGTCGGTCTGCGAGGCGTACAAATGGGAGAACGAGTACAGCCGCTCGCGGATATGCCCTTCGAGGTGAAACTTCAGGTCAGACGGTGGCTTTGCCGCCTGAGTGGCGACCTGGTTCTGGAGGTCCTGGAGCGCCAACTGCTGTTCGGCCAACTGCCGCTCCAGCAGGTCGACGCGGGGATCCGGCACGGGCGTGGGCTCGGGCTCGGGCGGCGCCACCGGAAGCGGCGCTGGTTCGACCGACGGCGCGGCCTCCGCGGGTGCCGCAGTCGGCGCGGGCTCCTCGGCGCGGGCCATCGGGAGAAGGACCAGGAGGAGCGGCAGCATCGGGCTCACGAGGCGGGCGTGGTGCAGGTGCCGGGGACCTTCACCCCGTCGCCATAGCCGGTGTAGATGTTGGCGATGTTGATGCTTCCGGCCTCGGAGAGCACTTCGGTCGCCCCCAACAGAGTGAGCGTTCCGCCGACCTTTCCCCATAGCTCCACGCGAAGGTTGCCGGGGGGCACGTTCGCGGCCACCCACAGGCCGTCGGGCGAGGTCCAGTACTGGTCGCGGTTCGGGAAGTCGTCCACGAAGTAGTTCACGGTGAGCGACTGCGGGATTTCCCCATTTTCGTCGTAGACGATGACCTGGGCGCCTTCGATCTTCCCGCTGTTGTCGTCGGACGGGAGCGACGGGTCGCGCAGGCAGTCGAACGCGGTGCCGGCGATGACCGCCTTGTCGTCGTCTACCGACACGCCGAGGATCGACGGGATGAGCTGGTAGGTGACGCTGGACACCGACGTGAAGTCGGCGTTGGAGATGGTGTCTCCCGTCGGGTAGTACACGACGTGGGCCTTGAACGTGGTCTTGGTCTCAGCGAGGATCGGGTCGGTCGTGACCTTGTAGGTCATGGTCTGGCACGACGGGACCGACGGCATGGAGACGAGGCCGCTGACGTCGGAAATAGCGGTTGCATCCGGCACGCCGCTCACTGTGTCGGAGAACCACAGGGAGACGGTGGCGTTGTCCACGAGCTCGTCGCTCTCGAAGTCGGTGACGAGGCCCGCGAGGGGCAGCGTGGCCTGCTGGCTCGGGTCGGGGACCGAGGCGAGCCAGGCCGTGCTCGCGTGGTCAGCGCCGGGGGTGAAGCACGCAAAATCAGCGCCCCCCGCTACGACCGCGTCGATCTCCGGGGCGATGAACGACTCGAAGGTGACCGCGGTGCCGGTCTGGCCGTCGGTGGCGCTGTCCCCGTCCTTGTTGACCTGCTCGCTTCCCCCGGAGCACGCTCCGAGAACCCCGATCGTCGCGTACCACCGCATGGAAGTCCCTCCGAAGCCAGTCGATTACCGGGTCGACGCGGGTCGTGTCAAGCGGTTACTCGCTGCGGTCGCCAGAGGTTTCCATGCCGTTTCGCCTTTGGATCGCCGCCACCCTGCTCGTCGCGTGCGGCGGGAAGGACGAGGAAGAACCCGCGGGAGCGCCGCCGCGGCCGATCGTTCCGGGTCCCCCTCAGGCC
>CANLGQ010000282.1 GCA_947490265.1 Pseudomonadota bacterium
AAAACCCACCCGCTCAACGTCACCTGTTGGCCAATTTGGCCCTCGCGCAGATCCCCGCAGTGGTGCGTCCGATACCGATTCACGTCTCGCCTCCCCGGGCGCCGATATCGTGCCGCGCGGTCGGATACACTCGGCCCGCGGAGGTCGTCGTGTGGTGGAGCGTGATCGCGGGATGCCAGACCGACCCGGCGCCGCCCGAAGCCGGCTATCGACCCGACGTGGTGGCCTGCCCCGGCGGGCCGTCGTGCCCCGACGCGACCGGCCCGCTGGAAGCCGGCGCCGGCCGCGCCTCGATCGTCCCAGCCTGCTTCGAGACGTGGACCGACACCGACGTAAACGCAGAATACTCCCCTTCCACAGATTCTTTTGCTGACTGCGGTTGCAACCGGGTGTGCGGCGACGGCGACGCGGGCGACGGCGACGGCGTGTTTCAGGCCTCGTGGATCGCGGGTTTCGGAAGCGGGCGGGCGGCCACCGGGGTCCGCGAGGGCGACGGGTTGTGGGCCCGGGCGCTGGTGCTCCGCCAAGGGTCCACCGCGGTCGGGATCGTGGTCCTCGACCTCGTCGGCTGGTTTTACGACGACGCGCTCGCGACGCGGGCCCGGGTCGCCGAAGATCTCCCCGAGCTCGATCACCTCGTCGTGCTGTCGACCCACGTACACCAGGGGCCCGACACGATGGGGCTGTGGGGGCCTTACATCGGGGCCTCGGGGGTCGATCCCGCCTATCTCGCCCAGGTGCGAGAAGCGGTGGCGGTGGCGGTCGGAGAAGCCTGGACAAACGCCGAGCCCGCCGAACTCGCCCTCGGTTCGGTCGAGGTCGATGCAGCGAACCTCATCAGCGACACCCGAGACCCCGGGGTGGTCGACAGCCGGCTCAACGTCGCGGCGTTCACCGCAACGGACGACGGAGCGATGCTCGCGACCCTGGTGAACTTCGGGAACCACCCCGAGACCCGCGGCAGCGACAACACCCTGTTCACGTCCGACTTCGTCCATGCGCTGCGAGAGACCGTCGAGGGCGGAGTCGACTGGGGGAACGGCTCCCCGCAGGCGGGGGTCGGCGGCACAACCTTGTACCTGAACGCGGCGGTGGGCGGAATGATGACCTCGCTCCACGCCCCCGTCGTCGATCCGAATGGAACTCAGTGGCCGGACAGCAGTTGGGAAAAGACCGACGCCGAGGGGAAAATTCTCGGCGGCTACGCGCTGGAGGCCTTGGCCGCCGCGACGCCGGCGCCTGGCGGCTTGAAGGTCGGGGCCCAGAGCCTCCGTCTTCCGGTGGTCAATCGCGGACTCCAGGCGATGCAGCTGATGGGGGTGATCACCCGCGCCACGTACGACTGGGACGCATCGAAGCCGATCACCGACGAGAACCAGCCGACCATCGCGTCAGAGGTCGATGTCCTCCAGATCGGGCCGCTGCAGATCCTCGGCGTACCCGGCGAACTCCTCCCCGAAGTGCTGGTCGGGTACGATGGCGCCACCCTCGACCCCGAGAACCCGAACCCGCCCGACCTGAGCCTGGCCCCCCCTCCGCCGTACTGGCGCGATCTGGCCACGAGCGAGCCATTCTGGGTCATGGGGCTCGCGAACGACGAGATCGGGTACCTCATCCCCCCGTTCGAATTCGAGCTCCACCCGTCCGCGCCGTACATCTTCGAGGCAGAGGGCGACCACTACGAGGAAACGAACAGCCTCGGCCCGGACACCGTGCCCCTCTTGACCGAGGCGATCGCGCCGCTGATAAGCTGGGTCAGTCCGTGACGACCGGTTGGCGGGGTAGCGGGAAGGGCCCGAACTCGGCTAGGCTGCGCCACCACGCGCCTCTCGAGGTACTGATGCGGATGTCCCCTCGCCGAACCCTGCCGCTCGGCTGCCTGATTTTCCTGGCTCTCGCCCCGGCGCTCGCGGCGGCACAGGATGTCGTGATCCTCGGCGCACCGCTCGACCCCACGGCGAACAGCCTGCTCCGCGACGTGCTCATGGAGACGCGCGACTTCGACAGCATCGCGATCCTGGACGTCGGCGTGATGACCCCCACGCTGGCGGATCTCACCAACTACCACGCCGCGTTCGTGTGGTCGGAGCTACCGTTCGCCGATCCGGTGGCCCTGGGCGACGTGCTGGCCGACTTCGTGGAGGCCGACCACGCCGTGGTGCTCTCCGGCGGAGCGGTCGCCACAGGAACCGAGATCGGCGGCCGGTTCGTGACTGCGGGCTACTTGCCGGTCACGATCGGTTTGCAATCCTTCCCCGGCGGACAGCAGGGCCACGTGATCCCGCCGCAGTTCTACTGGCTTCCCGGCGGAGTTTACGGGCACGACACCGTCTACGGGGTGAACTACGTCGCCGGCGGCAGCCGCTCCACCCAGGTGGCCGACCTCGAGCTCGTCGCCCCCGCGTACATGACCATGGAGTGGACGGGCGGCGAGCCCTTCACCGTCGTGCGCGACTCGCCCGAGGTCGGCACCGGTCGAACTGCGGTCGTCAACGCCTGGCCGATCCCCGATCTCGTGAACGACCCGCCCCGCGACTGGGTGTGGACGCCGGGCGGCCCGAGCATGTGCCAGCCCTACCACGACTTTGCCCCGGAGTGCGGCAGCGACCACGACCGAGCGATGTCGCAGGCGCTGTTGTGGGCCATCGGCTTCGTCCGGCCGATCGGCTGCTACAACCAGTGGGCCACCCAGGACATGAACTGCAACGGCGTCGACGTCTCGCTGGAGGTCCCGATCGACGTGACCGATGCCGCGTGCGACGATCGCGACCCCTGGACCGGCGACCCCGTCGACAACAACGACTACTACTACGACTACAAAACCTGGGGTTGTAAGTTCTTTGTCGCCCGCGACGACATCGACCCCAACTGGGGCATGGAGCCGAGCTACGGCGACCTGTTGGTCGGCAGCAACCCCAACGACCTGTTCAGCACCATCTGCGACGGCCCGCCGGTGAACAGCATCACGGTCGACGACGACGGCGACGGGCACGCCGAAGATGAAAACGGGAACGGGATCCTCGGCGAGATCGACCCCATGGCGATGTTGTTCGAGGACTGCGACGATGCCGACATCGGGCTGAACAGCGAGATCGGCACGTGCTGCATGCTGGGGAATGTCACGGTCTACGGCTCGTCGACCGCGGCGCTCCAGTGCGACAACTGCCCCTACGAGTACAACCCCGACCAGACCGACCGCGACTGCGACACGGCCGGCGACCTGTGCGACAACTGCCCGGACACCAGCAACGCCGACCAGGACAACATCTGCCCCCCCAGCGGGATGCCCGACGGCGACAACGTCGGGGTGGTGTGCGACAACTGCATCTGCGTCCCGAATCCCGACCAGTCCGACATCGACAGCGACGCCGTCGGCGACGTGTGCGACAACTGTATCCTGGCGTTCAACCCTGATCAGGCTGATCTCGACGCCTGCCCGCCCTACGGGTTCCCCGACGGGTGGGGCGACGCTTGCGACAACTGCCCGACGGTCTGCAACCCCGGCCAGGGCGACGCCGACAACGACACCGTCGGCGACGAGTGCGACAACTGCCCGACGTTGCCGAACGCCGATCAGGCCGATCAGGAAGGCGACGGGCTCGGCGACGCGTGCGACCCGTGCCCGCTCTCCTGGCCCGAGCTCATCCCGCCCGACGAGAACCCCGACCACCAACCGCAAGCCGATCATTCCGACGCCGAGGAAGACGGGGTGGGGATCGGTTGCGACAACTGCCCCGAAGTCCCGAACAGCGATCAGCGCGACTTCGACGCCGACGGGGTAGGCGACCTGTGCGACACCTGTTCGGAGCAGGTGAACGGCGACCAGGCCGACACCGACGGCGACGGGATCGGCAACGTCTGCGACAGCTGCCCGTCCGCGAGCGACCCGTTCGACGAGGACGGCGACGGCGACGACATCGGCGATGTGTGCGACAACTGCCCGCTCGAACCGAACCCGGTCGATCCCGAGACCGGCGTGCAGGGCGACCGCGACGGAGACCTCGTGGGCGACTCGTGCGACAACTGCCTGATGACCCCGAACGGCCCCGAGGAAGACAACGGCGGCGACCAGCTGGATCGCGACGGCGACGGGTGGGGCGACAACTGCGACAACTG
>CANLGQ010000283.1 GCA_947490265.1 Pseudomonadota bacterium
CGAGCAGCTCGGAGAGTTCCCGCCACGCCTCCCGCTTGGTCCAAGCCTCGGCGAGCACCTCGGAGCCGGCGACTCCGACCAGCGCCGACTGGAGCGCGGAGTCGCGGATGCCGGGTTCGAGGAGGACCTCCCTCGGCTCATGCCGGCCGATCTCCGCGGCGGCGCCCTCGGCGGAGGGCACGGCGGTGCACCGGAAGTCGCCGGTCGACGCGTCGAGGAACGCCAGGCCCCATCGCCCGTCGGGATCCACCGCCACCGCGGCGATCCAGTTGTGCCGGGAGCGCTCCAGCGCGGTCGGGTCGAGCACCATCCCAGGGGTGACAACCCGGGTTATGCCGCGCTTTACCAGGCCCTTCGCGAGTGCCGGATCCTCGAGCTGATCGGCGATCGCGACCTTGTGGCCCAGGTCGACCAGGCGCTGCACATAGACCGCGGCCTGGTGGTGCGGGACGCCGGCCATCGGGATCGGGTCGGGATCCCGCGGGTTCCGCGAGGTGAGCGTGATCTCCAGCTCCCGCGCGCAGATCTCGGCGTCGCCGAAGAACGTCTCGTAGAAGTCGCCCATCCGGAAGAAAAGGATCGTCCCCGGATTCGCAGCTTTCAACGCTCCATACTGGTCGAACATCGGGCTGGACGCGGCGCCGCTCACCCCTCCCTCACGAGCCGGACGGCCCAGTGCGCATCGGCATCGCCCTCAGGCAGCGCATCGCCGATCACCGCGTCGATCGCGAATTCTGGGTTCTCGGCCCGGAAGGTGCGAATCACTTCGCTCCCCTCCTCCGGCTCGGGGGAGCACACCGCGTAGACCAGGACCCCCCCGGGTCGCACGCACCGTGCCGCGCGACCGAGGATCTCGCGCTGGAGCGCCGAGACTTCGGCCAGATCGGGGAGTGCGCGGCGCCACTTGATCTCCGGGTGCCGTCGGATGGTGCCGATTCCGGTGCACGGAGCGTCCACGAGGACGGCGTCGAAGATCCGGTCGATCCCTCCCTCTCGCCAGTCATGGCGCCGAATGGGCACGGGCAGGCGCAGGCGGGTGGCTCCCTCGGCCACGAGCGCGAGCCGGTCGGCCGCCCGATCCACTGCAAACACCTCGGCTCCACGGGACGCGAGCCGGAAGGCCTTTCCCCCGGGGGCCGCGCACGCGTCGAGCACGGTGCCGTTCGCCGGCACCAAGTCGGCCACCGCCACGGCGCCGGGGTCGGCGACCCACCACTCCCCTTCCCGAAAACCGGGGAGTTCGGTCACTCGCCCCGCCCCGTCGGGCACCCGCCGCAGCGGTTCGCGCGGGTCGCGCGACACCGCGAAGATCGCAGCGGTTTCGAGGTTTTTCCGACACCAGGCCTCGGTGGCCTCCGGGCCGTAGCGGGCGTCCCAGCGGTGAACCAGCCAGGTGGGGGCGCACAGTGCCTCGGCCCGGCTGAGGTGGGAGGCCGGTTCCACCTTGCGGATGACCGCGTTGACGAGGCCCGACGCGCGCCCCCAGCCGAGCGCGCGCGCCACCTCGACGGCCTGAGAGACGGCGGCGTGCACGGGGGTCCGGGCCGCCAGACGCTCGTAGGCGCCGAGCCGAAGCGTAGCTCGAACACCAGGATCTAGCCCGCCGAGCGGGGCGCTCAGGAGGGGCCGCAGCGCGGCGTCCACCTCGCTCCGGCGCCGCAAGACCCCGAGCGCGAGAAACCAGGCCTGGGCGCGATCCGGGCCAGCCGGCGGGGCGAATTGGCCAAGCAACTCCTCGGCGTGTCCGCCTTCCTCCACCCCGAGCAACGCGCGCGCCGCAGCCACGCGTCCAGGTGCTGCGAGCGTCACTTCCACCCGTCGTCAGGTCGATCCGGGCTGGCGGTCGGACCGCCAGGCGCCGACCACCCCGAGCCGCTGAGCGCGATCTGGCGTTCGAGCCGCCGGGCGCGCGCCGAGGCGACCTGCCACGCGACGAGGAACGGAAGGGCTCCGAGCGCCATGCCGGTCCCCACCGCCGCGCCCACGAGCGACGGGATCGCGATCGGCTCGGCCAGCTGCCAGGCAGCGAAGCCGAGGTTCAACGAGAGCTCGGTCGAACGAGTGCTGTTCTGGAGCCAAGCGAGGGTTCCGATACCGCCGACGAGCAGCAGCAGGATCAGCGACAGGAGCGTCGTCCAGCGATTCACCGGTGCCTCTCGCCCAATCCTACTCCGGCTACTCCTCGACGCGCTTGCCCTTCAGCTTCTTCGTGAGGTCGCCCATCACGTCGCCGAGCCGCGCTCCGGTCTCGCCCTGCCGGGCCATGTACCCATCGACGTCGCCCGAGGCGCGCTCGAGCGCCCCGCGCTCGGACAGGCTCACCTTCCGATCGTGGCTGTCGATGTGGATGATCTCGGCCTTGATCTTGGCCGCGTCGGGGTAGCGCGCGAACCAGTCCTCGCCCTGCCCACCGGCCAGCTCGGAGAGGTGCACCAGACCCTCGACCCCGTCTTCGATCTCGACGAAGACGCCGAAGTCCGTGCGATGGACGACGGTTCCCTCGATGACCTGGCCGAGGAAGTAGCGGCTATGCACGGTGTACCAGGGATCCTCGGTGAGCTGCTTCATGCCCAGGGAGAAGCGCTCGTTGTCCTTGTCGATCGACAGCACGCGGGCCTCGACCTCGTCGCCCTTGTGGTACTTGTCCGCCGGATGGCGGGAGTGGCTGCCCCACGAGAGGTCGCTCACGTGCACGAGGCCGTCGATGCCCTCGTCGATCCCGACGAAGATTCCGAAGTCGGTGATGTTGCGCACCTTGCCGCGAACAATCGAACCGACCGGGTACTGCTGCTCGACGATGTCCCACGGGTTGGCCTCGAGCTGCTTCAAGCCCAGGCTGATCCGCTTGTTCTCGACGTCGATTCCGAGCACCTTGGCTTCCGCCACGTCGCCGACCGCGGCCAACTTGCTCGGGTGCTTGATGCGCTTGTTCCAGGTCATCTCGGTGATGTGGACCAGGCCTTCGATGCCGTCTTCCAGCTCGATGAACGCACCGTAGTCCGGAATCGACACGACCTTCCCGCGGACGATCGAGCCGACCGGGTACTTGAATTGGGCATCTTCCCAGGGGTCGGGCTTGATCTGCTTGTAGCCGAGCGAGACGCGCTGGGTGTCGGGATCGAACTTGAGGACCTTGACCTCGATCGACGCGCCGACCTCGAACATCTCCGAAGGGTGGTTGAGCCGACCGTAGCTCATGTCGGTGATGTGCAGCAGGCCGTCGATGCCACCGAGGTCGATGAACGCGCCATAGTCGGTGATGTTCTTGACGATTCCCATCATGATCGCGCCGATCTGGAGCCGGCCGACCGTCTCCTCGCGCTTCTCCTGGCGCTCCTGCTCCAGCAGCTCCCGCCGGGACAAGACGATGTTGCCACGTCGAGGATTGAACTTGATGATCTTGAAGTCGAAGACCTCCCCGATCAACTTGTCGAGGTTCTTCACCGGCCGAAGGTCGACCTGACTGCCGGGCAGGAACGCCTTCACGCCGATATCGACCTGCAGTCCGCCCTTGACCCGCGCTACGACCGTGCCCTTCACCACCTGATTCGCCTGAACGGCCTTGCTGATCTCGTCCCAGGCCTTCATCAGGTCGGCCTTCTCCTTGGACAGGACCAGCGTACCGTCCTCCTCCTCCATCGCGTCGAGGAATACGTCGATCTCGTCGCCCACCTTGATGTCGATGCCGCCCTCGGGGTTGCGGAACTCCGACGTGGGGATCTGCCCCTCGGCCTTGTAGCTGATGTCGACCGTGATCCAGTCGTCGTTGATCCCGATCACGCGCCCTTTGACGACCGACTGCTCCCGAATTCCCTTCTCGCCCATGAAGTCGTCGAAGAAGGTCTTGAATTGGTCGTCGGAAAGTTGGTTGAGCGGCGTGTCCAGGGTCTGTGGGTCGATCATCGGGCTCTCTGTGGAAGGGTGGCGAGCCGGGTTCCCGACCCGCGACGCGGGAAACGGGTGGGCCCAGCCGGCTGGAGGTGTGCAAAGGACCAACGCCCACACCTGCGAGCGCGGTCGGTGCTGACCGGAGGCGGCACGCGCCGCGCGCCAGTCAGC
>CANLGQ010000284.1 GCA_947490265.1 Pseudomonadota bacterium
CGGGTACCAGATCCTCTCCACGGGTGGCACTGCGAAGGCCCTGGCCGAGGAGGGCATCTCCGTCGAGAAGGTCTCCGAACACACGGGATTTCCCGAGATCATGGATGGGAGGGTGAAGACGCTTCACCCACGGATCCACGGAGGGATCCTGGGGGACCGCGATCGACACGCGCAGCAGGCTTCGGATCTGGGCATCCCGTGGATCGATGTCGTGGCCGTGAACCTCTACCCGTTCGACGCCGTCACGCGCGATCCGGCGGTCGCGTTCGAGCACGCGATCGAGAACATCGACATCGGTGGCCCGACCATGATTCGCGCCGCGGCCAAGAACCACCGCCATGTCACGGTGGTCACGAACCCGGCGGACTACGGGCGCGTTGTGGCCGCGCTCGCCGCGGACGCCGGGTTCGAGGAGCTGCGCCGAGAGCTCGCGCTCGCCGCCTTCCGCCACACCGCTCGCTACGACGCCCGAATCGCGGAGTGGCTCGGGGATCGGGTTCCCGGCGAGGGTTTCCCCGCGGAGACCGCCATCGGACTCACCCAGGTTCAGCCGCTCCGGTATGGCGAGAACCCACACCAGAAGGCCTGCTTCTACGCTGACGGCACCCGGACGGGTCGGAGCCTGGCCCGGATGGTGGTGCACCAGGGCAAGGAGCTGTCCTTCAACAACCTGGCCGACCTTGACGCCGCGCTCCGGGTCGCGTTCGAGTTCGACCGGCCAGCCGCCGCGATCGTGAAGCACAACAACCCCTGCGGGTGCGCCACCGCGGAGGATCCGGCATCGGCCTTCGCCGGGGCGCTCGCCGGGGATCCGGTCAGCGCGTATGGCGGAATCCTGGCCTTGAACCGGCCGGTCGATGAAGCCATGGCCGAGGCTATTCGCGCCACCAAGGTATTTTTCGAGGTGATCGTCGCTCCGGGTTGGTCGGTTGCGGCCCTCGACCGCTTCAAGAGCCGCGAAAATCTCCGCCTTCTGTCCGTTCCCGACGACTGGGAGGTGGGGCGTCCCCCGGGGCGCGACGCGCGGCGGGTGATGGGCGGCTGGCTCGTGCAGGACTGGGACGTCGACGTCGTTCCGGGTTGGACGGTCGCCTCCCGTCGGGCGCCGTCGGAGGAGGAGGCGCGGGCCCTCGCTTTCGCTTGGCGGGTGTGTCGGAACGTGAAGTCGAACGCCATCACGCTGGCGCGAGCGACCGCGGAAGGCGTTGTCTTGAACGGAGTCGGGGCTGGCCAGATGAGCCGGGTCGATAGCGTCCGACTGGCGATCGCCAAGGCCACCGGGCCGGTTCCCGGCTGCGCGCTCGCTTCCGACGCGTTCTTCCCGTTCGCCGATGGGCTGGCGGCTGCTGCAGAAGCGGGTGTTTCCGCCGTGATTCAGCCCGGGGGCTCCATCCGCGACGCCGAGGTGCTGGCTGCGGCGGACGCGGCCGGGATGGCGATGGTCCTGACCGGCGTTCGCCACTTCCGGCATTGATCGCAACAGGCCAAGGACCGCTAGCCGACCGGGGCTCCGGTGATAAGATCGTCGGTCGCGTTAACGTTCGTGTGGGGAGCCCATCGGCATGCGGAGCATTTTTCGGAACAGCATCGTCTGGTTCAGCCTACTGATCCTCGCGGCCGCGCTGATCCTGTTCGTCCCGAACAAGCTCTCTGCCAGCAAGGAAGTGAGCTTTTCTCAGTTTCAGGAGCGCCTGGAGAAGGGGGAGGTTCGCGAAGTCCGAGTCTCGGGGCAGGATATCACCGGGAAATGGACGGATGAAACCTCCTTTCGCACGGTTGGTCCCGCCAGCAACGAGGCGCTCGCCAATGCCTTGGTGGAGCGAAATGTCGCCTTCTCCTTCGCAGAGCAGGAGGACGCGTCGCTGTGGGTCAACGGGCTGTTGTTCCTGCTGCCTTCCCTCCTCCTTGGGCTCTTTTTCTTTTGGTTCATCCGGAATGTTCAGGGCAGTAACGGGCGAGCGATGGCCTTCGGCAAGTCCAAGGCCCGGCTCCTGACCGAAACGTCCCGGCGGGTCACCTTTGCCGACGTCGCCGGGATCGAGGAGGCCAAAGAGGAGCTCACCGAGATCGTCGAGTTCCTGAAAGATCCCAGGCGATTTACCCGCCTCGGAGGCCGAATTCCGAAGGGGGTGCTGCTCATGGGCTCGCCGGGCACCGGCAAGACGTTGCTCGCGAGAGCGGTGGCCGGGGAGGCGGGCGTGCCGTTCTTTTCGATCTCGGGATCCGACTTCGTAGAGATGTTCGTCGGAGTCGGCGCTAGCCGGGTCCGCGACCTCTTCGAACAGGGCAAGAAGCAAGCACCATGTATTATTTTCATCGACGAGATCGATGCCGTCGGCCGCCACCGGGGGGCCGGCCTCGGCGGGGGGCACGACGAGCGCGAGCAGACGTTGAACGCGCTGCTGGTCGAGATGGACGGTTTCGAAAGCACCGAGGGGGTCATCCTGGTCGCTGCGACGAATCGCCCCGACGTCCTCGATCCTGCCCTCCTGCGGCCTGGTCGCTTCGATCGCCGGGTCGTCGTGCCTAATCCCGACGTCCGAGGGCGCGAGAAGATCCTCCGGATCCACACCCGCAAGCTTCAGGTGGCGGACAACGTCGACCTCACCTTGATCGCGAAGGGAACGCCCGGTTTCTCAGGCGCGGATCTCGAGAACCTGTCGAACGAAGCCGCCCTGTCCGCCGCGCGCAAGGACAAGAGCTTGGTTGAAATGGCCGACTTTCTCGAAGCGCGCGAAAAAATCGTCATGGGGCCCGAGCGGCGATCGATGGTCGTGCCCGAGTGGGAGCGGAAGAACACCGCTTACCACGAGGCGGGCCATGCCCTCGTGGCGTTCCTGCTCCCGGGTCACGATCCGGTGCACAAAGTCACCATCGTGCCGCGCGGTCGCGCGCTCGGCGCCACCTGGACGATGCCCGACGAGGATCAGCTCTCGATGACGCGGGGTGGGATGGTGAAGCGAATCGCCATGCTGATGGGCGGGCGCGCGGCCGAGGAGGTGGCGATGAGCACCATCACCGGCGGTGCCGCCAACGACATCGAACGGGCGACGCGTCTTGCGCGCCAGATGGTCTGTGACCTGGGCATGTCGGAGGATCTGGGCCCGGTCACCTGGGGCGACAGCCAGCAAGAGGTGTTCATCGGTCGTCAAATGGGCTCGCGCGTTCAGACCTACTCCGAGCAAACCGCCCACTCCATCGACGTCGAGGTTCGCGGAATTGTCACCCGGGCTTATGAGCTCGCGAAGGGAATTTTGACGACGAATGTTCACGTCCTCCACCACATCGCGCAGACCCTGATCGAGCGCGAGTCGCTCGATGGCGACGAGTTCCGTCGCCTCGTCGAGTCGGCTGGCGCGGTCGCCCCTGGCGAGCCCCAACTCCAGTGGGTCGGTGCCTGACCGTGTTGTGGCGAGGTTCGGTCGAACACGGCGGGGTCGCGCTCCTCGGGATCCTCAACGTCACGCCGGACTCGTTCTCCGATGGGGGAAAATATGCCGGGGAAGCGGCGGTGGAACGCGGCCTCGCCCTGCTCGCGGAGGGGGCCGACTGGCTCGATGTGGGGGGCGAATCTAGCCGACCTGGCGCCCGCTCAGTGTCGGCGGAAGAGGAGCTGGAACGCGTTCTGCCGGTGATCGCTGGCCTGGTTGCGGCGCGGCCCGATGTCGTCTTGTCGGTGGATACCACCAAGCCGCGGGTTGCCGAGGCGGCGCTCGCCCATGGCGCGCGGATCATCAACGACATCCGCGGGCTCACCGACCCGGGCATGATCGGGGTGGTGGCCGCTGCCGACGCGGCGGCCATCGCCATGCACATGCGCGGAGATCCGGCCACGATGGACGATTTTTGCGACTACGTCGATCTACCGGGCGAAGTCTGCGCCTGGCTCGACGCGCGCGCGCGCGCCGCGGTCGCCGGCGGCGTGCGGCCCGCGTGTCTCGCGATCGACCCCGGGCTCGGTTTCGCCAAGAAAGGACGCCAGAATACGGAGCTGATCCGCGCGATTCCGGCGATGGCCGCGCTGGGGTGGCCGGTGGTGATTGGGGCGTCGCGGAAA
>CANLGQ010000285.1 GCA_947490265.1 Pseudomonadota bacterium
CGACACGGGCGTGGCGGTCGACCTGCCGGCCGGTAGATCGCTCGCCGAGGCGCGCCGGGCCCTGCGCTCCCCGGAGGTCGAGGCCGCCGTCACCGCCCATCTGCCACCCGGGACGACGCTGTCCGCCCTCCCCCGCACCGGCACAGGAACGAGCGCAGACGAGGACACGGCCTTGGAACGCGAGATCCTCGACGACCCCACGATCGTGCGTATGATGGCTGCGTTGGGGGCGGAGCTCGACGGGTTTCGGCGAGATGGGCCTCCCAGGGGGGAGACGTGAGCGGGTTCGACATGGGCGCGTTGGGCGGAATGATGGGCGGCCTCCAGGCCAAGATGGCCGAGGTGAAGGAGAAGGCGCGGGCCGAGGGCACCGCCGGCGGAGGGCTGGTGAAGGTGGTAGCCGCCGGCGATCTCCAAATCGTGTCGGTGAGCATCGACCCGAAAGCCATGGCGGACCGCGAGCTCCTCGAGGACCTGGTGCGCGCTGCGACCAACGATGCCCTGGTGGCGGTGCAGAAGCAGATCGCGGCGGTGATCCAGCAGATGTTCGGCGGCCTGATCCCCCCGGGGATGCTCCCCTTCTAATGCCCGACGACGCAATCCGAAGGGCCGTCGTTCAGCTTCGTCGATTGCCGGGAATCGGGGAGAAGTCCGCGACTCGGCTGGTCTACTGGCTGCTGCGCGCCCGCAAGGGAACCGCCGGGGAACTCGCGGCCGCCCTCGCCGCTTTGGAGGACGGGGTTGCGGAGTGCAGCGTCTGCTGCAACCTCGGATCGGAGAGCCCCTGCCCGATCTGCGCCAGCGGAAACCGGGAACCCGGTGTCCTGTGCGTGGTGGAGGAACCGCAAGACGTGCTGGTCTTCGAGCGCGGGGGCGACTTTCGCGGTCGTTACCATGTGCTGCACGGCGCGATCTCGCCGCTCGACGGGATCTCCCCCGATACGCTGCGCATCCGCCCGCTGCTGGAGCGGCTCCGCGACGGGGTGATCCGGGAGGTCATCCTGGCCACGAACCCGACCCTCGAGGGCGATGCCACCGCGCTCTACCTCGCGCGTCTTCTCGGCCCGATCGGGGTCCGGGTTACCCGCCTCGCCCACGGGCTATCGGTGGGCACCGAGATCGAGTACGCCGACGCAGCCAGCCTCAGTCGCGCCTTGGCCAATCGGAGGGAAGTGTGAAGATCCGCCTGAACGGCCAGCCCCGCGAGGTCGACGCAGGCACCACCCTCGCCGATGTGCTTCGCAGCCTCTCGCTGTCGGCGGGCGTGGCGATCGTCGTCGACCGGCAGGTGATCCCGCGCAGCGCGCACGCGAGCACGCCGGTGTGGGAGGGAGCCGAGATCGAGGTCATCCGCGCGGTCGGCGGCGGATGATCCCCACGGTCTTTCGCGATCGGTGGCTGTGGGTGATCGACAAGCCGTCCGGGATGCCGGTCCAGGGCACTCGCAAGGGAGAACCCAACGTCTTCGACGCACTGGCGCGCGAGGTGGCCTACCTCGGTCTCCATCACCGCCTCGACCAGCCGGCCTCCGGCCTCGTCCTCCTGACGCTCGACCAGGCGATCAACCCGGCGATCGCCAGCCTCTTTCGAGATCACCGGATCGAGAGACGATACCTCGCGGTGCTCGACGGGGAACTCGAGGCGCCCGCACGCTGGGACCGACCGATCGAGGGCCAACCCGCCGCCACCCAGGTCACACCGCTCGACCATGGGGCCGGCATGACGTTGGTCGAGCTCGAGCTGGAGACGGGCAGGAAGCACCAGATCCGCATCCACGCCGCGCTGGCCGGTCATCCGGTGATCGGCGACCGACGGTACGGAGGCGAGGAAGTTGGGCGGCGCTGGCCGCGGCTGGCGTTGCATGCGGAGCAGCTCACCTTCGAGCACCCGCGAAGCGGCAACAGGCTGGCGCTTTGCGCGAAGGTCCCGGCCGATCTGGTCGCGCTCCTCCCCGCGCTTGGGAGCCGGGATTTACCCGGGCCCCGCGGTGACCGACTACCGTTGCTTCCGCAAAGATCTGGCGGGGTTCACGGGCCGCGGTCCAAGGGTCCCGGCCCCCAAGGGCGAGGAGGAGCAGCTGACTAGCTCACGCGGCCTATCCCAGCCGGCGGCGATGCGCGACTCCCGCGGCCCAGGAGGTAGAGATGGCGGAGAGAGCGGGATTCGAACCCGCGGTCAGTTTCCCAACACACGATTTCCAGTCGTGCACCTTCGACCACTCGGTCACCTCTCCGATAGAGGGAGGAGAGAGGGGGATTCGAACCCCCGTTACCTCGCGGTAAAGTAGATTTCGAATCTACCGCCTTCAACCACTCGGCCATCTCTCCAGAAATCAAGATCTCGGCCGCTCTCGAGCGGAGCGGCCACGCAGGTCGCGGAAGAACTGGCGCAGCAACACTGTCGCCTCTGCCTCTCCCACCCCGCGAACCACCTGAAAGCGATGGTTCAGACCGGAATGGCAGGACAGGTCTCCCAGCGTGCCGACGAACCCGCCCTTGGGGTCGGTGGTGGCGTACACCACCTCCCGAAGCCGACCGAGAACCACCGCTCCCGCGCACATCGCGCACGGCTCGAGCGTCACATACAGCGTACAGTCGTCGAGGCGCCACGTCCCGAGCGCGCGCGCCGCTTCGCGCAGCGCAATGATCTCGGCGTGGGCTGTCGGATCCTGCCAGGTCTCGCGCTGGTTGTGCCCGCGGCCGACGATCTCGGCCCCTCGCACGACCACCGCTCCCACTGGCACCTCGCCTTCGGCTGCGGCGCGACCCGCCTCCACCAAAGCCTCGGCCATGTACGTAATATGGTAGTTCTTGGCTGGCTCTACGGACATCGACGCGCGACCCGCAGCTCAAAGAGCGCGCCCGGCAGTAACGCTGAGCGGGTGCGAACCTATGCCCGCGCCCCCCGCCTGTCAACGCTTGCCGCTTCGGCGTGACCGCCGTACCTTGGCAGGGAGAGGTGGCCGTGAGCCTGTTGTGGATCGCCCTGTGGAGCTCGATGGCAATGGCGGGCCCGGTGAGGCTCACGAGCTCGGATGGAACTGCGCTCGGCGCCAGCGAATACGGAAGCGGAGCGAAGGGCGTGGTGCTGGTGCACGGGGACGGAAAGTCCGCCGCGGACTGGCATGCACTCGGCGGTCGCCTCGCCGGCAACGGCTTCCACGTGCTCGCGGTGGACCTCCGCGGGACGGGCGGGTCACCGCTTCCGGCTCCGGCCGTCGACGCCGACTGGGGAAACATGCCGAACGACGTGCTCTCCGCGGTCACCTGGCTGCGCTCGCACGGCGCGACCGAGGTGAGCCTCATCGGCGCCGACACCGGCGGGTCCGTGGCCCTGGCCGCGGGAGCTGCCGATCCCGCGATCGCTTCGATCACGGTGCTCTCCCCAGCCGTGACCGCGCACGGGCTGAAGATCACCGAGTCCTTGGCCGCCTACGGCAAGCGCCCGCTGCTCCTCGTCGCTGGCTCGGGCGACACGCTCGCCTCCAAGACGGCGGGGCTCCTCGAACCGCGCGCGCTGGGCCCGAAGGATCTTCGGATCAGCGCGGGTTCCTCGTCGGGCGTATCGCTGTTCGTGGCAGATCCCGATCTGGAGGCGGTGGTCGTGGGCTGGATGAACGGGAGTTGGAAGGCCGA
This sequence comes from Pseudomonadota bacterium, assembly GCA_947490265.1. Taxonomy (GTDB): domain Bacteria; phylum Myxococcota_A; class UBA796; order UBA796; genus CANLGQ01. Next base: position 3,636 of record CANLGQ010000285.1, read on the forward strand.
TGCGGAGGGGAAGAGCGCCACCGCCGGCATCAAGGGCCCGGAGCTCGGAACGGTCGACGCCAAGGGGTCGAAGCTGGGCGAATCCCCTTGATAACCCGGCTGGCGCCGCCTCCGGTGCTGGCCCAACTCGCGGAGGCGGTCCAGGCGCACGGCGGTCGAGCCCTCGCCGTCGGCGGGTGCGTGCGCGACCACCTGCTTGGCCAACCGATCCACGACTGGGACGTGGAGGTGTTCGGGATCCCGGCCGACGCGCTGGAGCGGCTGCTCCGCAAGTTCGGGCGCGTGGATCTGGTGGGCCGCGCGTTCGGGGTCTACAAGCTGGCGCAGCGCGACGGAACCTCCCACGACGTCTCGCTCCCGCGCCGCGACTCGAAGGCTGGGCCGGGCCACAAGGGCATCCACG
>CANLGQ010000286.1 GCA_947490265.1 Pseudomonadota bacterium
AGGTCCAGTAGCGTCGGGAGGAGATCGGCAGACTGCGAGAGGCACGTGACCGTCCCGCCCGGGATCTCGGGGTGCAGCAGCATCATCGGCACGTGGATCAGCTCCTGGCGCACGTTCCTGCCGTGGTCGAAGAGCCCGTCGCCTTCCTCGTTGATCGTCTCGCCGTGGTCCGCCGTGACCACCACCAGGGTGTCGTCCAGCACGCCCTTCGCCTCAAGCGCGGCCAGCAGCAGCTTCAACGAGCGGTCGGCGCCGATCAGCGTCTCGTCGTAGACGTCCTGGACATCGGTGGTCAACTGCGCCCGCGCGGCCTCATCGCCGGTCTCCCACGCCGCTTTGATCTGGAGCGGCTGCACGGTGACATCCGCGTCCAGGTCAAAGTCGAGGTCGTCGCGCGACCAGGTGTGGCGATCCTCCTCCGTCGGATTCCACGCCTGGTGGACGTCCATCGGCTGGAGGAAGAGCAGGAAGGGCTCCGGGACATCGTCCAGCCATGGCGTGGCCACGTCCAGGATCTCGTCCAGGCTGCCCCCGCCGGCCGGAGGAGGAACGAGCGTCGTCACGCGGAACCCGCGGTCGGCGCCGGTCGAGGCCCCCATGAACGCATTCCCGGTGAACAGCCCTGTGCTGAACCCGGCTTCCGTGAAGACCACGCCGATGGTGGGCGCGGTCAGCGGGTCGAGGGGCCCGGAGGTGTCCACATCTCGGAGGCCGTGGTTGTGAACCTCCAGCCCCGTCACGACCGAGCCTACCGAGGGCACAGTCCACGACGAATTGGAATGGTAGCCATCCACGACGCGCCACGGACGGTCACTCGTGAACGGCATCGTTTCCCGCTCGTAGCCGTATGCGGCGAGATGATCGGCGCGCAGCGTATCGAACTGCACCACCACGACGTTGGTGATGTCCGGCGTGACAAAGCCGAGCGCGTCCTCCTGGCCGTCTGTCGGAGCCGTGTCGCCCGATTCGGTGTCGGCCCAGACCGGACCGTCGTCCAGCGTGTCCTGGGGTCCGCAACAGCCGGCGAGAAGCGGCAGGACCGCAACAAAGGGCCTCATGCTCCACGCCGCCGGCGAACTGGTGCGAGTCGGGTGAGGCGTTGCGGACACATGCGGCGGTTGACCATTCAGGCGCCGAGTATAGCGCCCGCTCGGGTGTTCCGCCGTACGGATGTCCAAGCGCGGCCGAACCGGCGTATCCGGGCGGACGAAGCCGGCGACCCCGCGAGTGTATGCCCTTCGGGATCCTCGCGCGGCCCACGTCGTTCCTTGATACCCGGGAGCATGCGCCACAGCCTTGTTCCTTCGCTTGCCTGCCCCGCTTGTGGGGATGGACGCTTCGATTTGACAATTCACACCGGCCGCGAGCGAAAGCGCTGGGCGGCGGAGGTCGGGGCCGGAGAGTCTGCCTCGGTGACCGAAGTCGAGAAGGGCGCGCTCACGTGCGGCACGTGCGCCGCCGTGTTCTTGATCACCGCCGGTGTTCCCCGCCTCCTCCCGCCGGGTGTCCCGGATGGGCCGTCCACGGGGCACCGCTTGACCACGTTCGAGGGCGCCGTGCCCGAGCACGAGGAGAACTTCCGCGACCTGCTCGGCAACGTCGCGCCCGCCGTGCAGACGGTCGAGTCCGGCGGCGCATTCCTTGGGCGACGTGTGCTCGACGCGGGCTGCGGGTTCGGCCGTCACGCCGCGGTCGCCGCCCGGTGGGGCGCAGATGTCGTCGCGCTCGACTCCTCCACGGAGGCCGTGGAGAGCGCCGCGAAGAACCTCGCGGGCATCGCAGATGTCGTGCAGGGCGACGTGCGGCGGCCGCCGTTTCGGCGGGAGACCTTCGACCACGTCTACAGCTTCGGCGTGCTGCACCACGTCTCGGACCCCGCCGCAGGTTTCGCCGGTCTGAACGGCCTCGTGAAGCCGCGAGGCAGGCTCTCGCTGTGGGTCTACGGCCCCCGCCAAGGGCTCACGCGCGTGGTCACCGGCGCGGTCCGCGGCGCCACCACCCACATGAGCGCCACCTCCCTCTACCGGTTCTCTGTCGGCGTCGCAGCGGGGCTTCGGCTGTTTTCGCATACGCCCCACCGCATCCTCTCCCCCGTTCCCGGGCTCGACAACATCGTGAACCGACTCCCCGGGCACGACCACGCCCAGTGGCCGTTCGGCGTGGTGGTGGCCGACGTCTACGATCGGCTGCGGGTGCCGGTCACACGGTATTTTCCGGGCGAGGAATTGGAGCGTTGGTACGGCGACGCCGGGTACCTCGACATCCAGGTGACCCGCCGGGTGCGCAACACCGAGAGCTTTCGGGCCACCGGGATCAAGCGATGAACGACCTGACCGCCACGAAGCGCGGCTGGGCGCAGATCGTCGCCGGGGTCACGTCGCCGGTGAGCGCGCAGACCTACGCTGCCACCGGTTTTGGGCTCATGGCGCTGAAGTACGCCGTGGAGGCCACCGTGGCGTGGCTGTTCCTCGACGGGATCTACACGCCCTGGGCGTTCTTCTCCCCTGTGATCTCGTTTCGCGCGCACGGGTTTGACCAGACCGGGATCGAACAACTGACGATCCCCTACCTGCTCTGGACGCTGCCCTTCGCCTGGATCGGGGCGAGCATGACGGTCCGCCGTTTTCGGGACGCCGGACTACCGGGGTTGTTCGGCCTCGTCTTCTTCGTCCCGCTCGTGAACCTGCTCGTCATGCTCGGGCTGTGCGTGCTGCCAACCCAGAAAGCCTCGCCGGCCCCTGCGCTGCCTGAGCCGACGGAGCTGGAAAAAGCCCGGCCCCATCCACCGTCGTTGGCCGGCCCCGACCGCGTTCTCTGGGCCTCGCTCACGGGGGTAGCCGCCGGTACGGCCGTGGGTGTCGCAGCGCTCGGGCTTTCGGTGTTTGGCCTCGGCGACTACGGCGGTGCCTTGTTCCTCGGCGCACCGGTCATGATGGGCACGGTCGCCGGGTTCCTGTTGAACGTGGGCCGCCCCCGCTCGCTGCCCGCGAACGTCGGCGTCGCCGTCCTGACCTGCATCACGTTCGGCGGTCTGCTCCTGCTCACCGCGTTGGAAGGGCTGATCTGCATCGCGATGGCCGCGCCCATCGGGCTCGCGATGACGAGCATGGGCGTACTGCTCGGGCGCGCCCTGGCCACTGTCGAGGGCGGCCGCATGGTCCGCCTGATGGGTCTCGGTTGGCCGGCCCTGCTGCTCGTGGAGCCACCGGCGGGCGCAAACCTTCGGGAGGTTTCGAGTCGGGTGGTCATCCACGCCCCGCCCGAGGCTGTCTGGGAAGCGGTCATCGGGTTCGGAGACGTCGAGCTCCCGCCGCCCCCGGAGTGGTTCTTCCAGTTGGGCATCGCCTACCCGATGCGCGCCCGGATCCAGGGCACCCCGGTCGAGCTGGGCGGCGACGGCGCGATCCGGTACTGCGAGTTCTCGACGGGGCCGTTCGTGGAGCCCATCCAACGGTGGGCCCCGCCGGTCAACGGCGGCTCCGGCCATCTCGCCTTCAGCGTCTCGCGCTCCCCGCCGACCATGCACGAGTGGAGCTTCTACGACAACGTCCACGCCCCGCACCTGGACGGGATCCTCCAGAGCCGACGGGGCGAGTTCGTGATCCAGCCGCTGGGCGGGGGGGACACCCTCCTGATCGGTCGAACCTGGTACACCTTCGACATGGCGCCCGAGCCTTACTGGGGACTCTGGAGCGACGCCGCGATCCACGAGATTCACGACCGCGTGTTGGAGCATATCCGGGGGGTGGCGGAAGGGGCGGGGTGACGGACTTGATACTTGATACTTGATACATTGGGGCGGCTCGAAGCCCGGAGCCGTGGGTTGAGTCCTGGCCGTGAGACGCCGCTGCACATCCCGGAACCCGGGGTCGTTCAGATCGAACTAACTGAGCCCCTCCTAATTGTGCTATCGGCGATCCCCTCGGTGGGGCGGGCGGCAGAGATTGATACGTGATACGTGATACGTGATACGTGATACGTGATACGTGATACGTGATACGTGATACGTGATACGTGATACGTGATACGTGAT
>CANLGQ010000287.1 GCA_947490265.1 Pseudomonadota bacterium
CCAGCGACAACCCGGAAAAGGGGGCGTCTCGCTCCGTTCGGAGCCAAGGGAGAGCCCGCCGAGCGCTTCACGGCATCGCTTGCGCAAGCGCAACGACGCGGAACCGCCAGCCACGAGGCTCGCCGGGCGGGTTATCCGCGCTATCCCCTCGTGGGCGAGGCGGCCGGGGACATCAGCGGCTACAGCGTCGGTGCCGGAGACATCGACGGCGACGGTCGCGACGATGCGCTGACCGGGGCTCTGTACAACGGTGCCGGCGGGCTCTACGCCGGTGCCGCGTATGTGGTCAGCGGACCGGTGACGGGAACGATCGACCTGGCGGCGGCGAGAGCAAAGTTGATCGCTGAGAATTACAACGAGAACGCCGGATCGGCCATCGCCGCCGGCGATATCAACGGCGATGGCATCGGCGACGTCGTGGTGGGAGCCGACTGTGCCGACCTCGTCACCAGTGGCCTAGCGTACCTGGTACTCGGCCCGGTTTCGGGCAACTTGGACCTCTCCCTCGCCGACGCGACACTGGTCGGGGCGCTCGCGGAAGACATGGCCGGGAATGCGGTGGCTTCCGGGGACGTGAACGGCGACGGCGTAGACGACTTTCTGGTCGGGGCCGATGGCGAGGACGAGGGCGGATCGGCGGCCGGGGCTGCTTATGCCGTCTTCGGTGGTGGCCTATAGGCCGAGGCCGGGGCCCCTGTCGGACTCGAACGACCGGCCCGAGCGGGGTTCGCGCCCCCGGCGCGATGCACCAACCGGCCCGCGTGCTCGGCCACGTGCGACACCCGCGAAGCGCCTCGCCTAAGAATCGGGCCCCGCATGGCGCCCGATCCACACCACCAGGTCGGCTGGGCATCGGCGGCGAGGATTCGTCGGACAGATCGTGACCCAATGACACGGGCCATGGCACGCGGCTTACGCTGAGCCGGATGGAGGAAGCGATGCTTCGTGCGAAAGTGGTAGCGATGTTCGGCTTGGTCCTCGTCCTAGCGCCCCGGATCGCCGCGGCGGAGCCAAGTCCAGATCCCCGGAGCACCACGCTCCTCGAACTGGGCAAGGTCGCCGAACGCGTCCAGATTTACATCCTTCGGAAGGGTGTACCGCCTCCGTCGTTGGAGGTCGTGTACCTACCCGAGGCCACGCCGACCGACGGGTGGGGTCATGCGCTGCACCTCGTCGTCCCCGGCACCGAGGGACGTCCGTACGATCTGGTCTCCTACGGCGCCGACGGCCTTCCGGGAGGTGACGATCTCGTGCATACGTGGCCCGTCCTGCGCTGATCGGGCGTCACGGCTTCCACTCGGATGACCAGTCGATGTGCACGATCGATTCCGGATCGCCAAGCAGGAAGGTTGGACGCGGCGGCAGGGCGTCGAGTCGCGACTTCGCCTCGACGGGACGGACCCAGTCAACCGCACTGCGGGGAAACCCAGACGCCGCGCCCACGGCAGCGCCGTTCACGGAGCGCGCGCGATGAGCACCCGGCGAGCCACGTTCACCGCGATGAAAGGAAGCCCTCCCCCGATGCGAAGGTCGGCCCGGAACCCCCACGACCAGGCCACCGCGGCAACGGTGAGCGCGAACAGACCCAACGACGCACGGGTCAGCCACGCCGGATCGGAACTGCGCGCGCCAAGGTAGCGAAACGGTGAAAAGGCGTGCGTTGCCACGCCGACCGCTGCGGCGCAGGCGAACAACCCAGCGGCACGCGCCTCCGCCACCCAGCCGCTCCCCTGCACCCACCCCGTCGCGAAAACCGCGGCGCCCAACACCAACCAGAGGTTTGCTCCCACGAGGATCGGATTGAGCAGGTAGCGCCGCCACAGGACGAGCGCGGTGATCGCGACCCCGAGGCCGGCGGCGAGGAGGAACAGCGGCGCCGCGCGCGCGAGGTCCACCTCCCCGGACACGAGAAAGGACGAGGCGAGCGTGACGATCGGCACGAGCTGCACGACCTCGACCCACGCGGGATTCGCCGCGGCAGCGCGCATCGACTCTCCTCAGTTTTGGGACCGGCCCCGGAGTTATCCCGATGACCGACCCCGTCCAGGCGATGGCCGCCTGCACCGTCATGGGGTGAGCGGAACGACCCCGCTGTCCGGCGTGTGCAGCACCGGATGGGGCGCGCGATAGTGCGCGGCGGTGCCGGGTCCGAACTCCGCCAGCGTCCGCAGCGTCCGTTGGAGGGTGGACCGGGCAAACGACTGGGAGACCGCTGCCGGGATCGAACCCCCGACCAGCGACCGGACCGACAACACGCACAGCGTTCCGCCCTCGACACCCAGCAACGTCCAGGATCCTCGGTTCTCCTCGACCCAAACGGCGTCGGCGAGCGGGTTCGGCGCCAGCGCAGGATCTGCCAACGTCCAGGAGAACCGCCAGACGCGCCCCTCGGTCTTCGCGAACAACGCGGCGTCTGGCCCGAGGTCGCTCACCCACTGCCGATCGGCCACCGGCCACGGAAGGTCGAGGCGCATGTAGATCTGCCGTGCGCCCCCGAGCACACCGCCCGGCAGCCACTCCTGGACCACGCCGTTGGAAAGCGGACGATCCCGCGCGTCCTGCACCGCTATCCACGCCATGGGAAGGGCGGTCGGGATCCAGATGGCGGCCACCGCGAAGGAGCCCTCGGGGGTGTCCACGTGGTGCACCACCGGATTCCCCTTCGCGAGCACCACGAAGTCGGCGGCGGCGAGGTTCCCGCCGACGCCACTCGCGTGCAGAGCCGCGATGTCGGCCTGCCAGGCCTCCTCGAGCACGGCGCTGGCCGGGGCGGCCCAGGCCGACGCACCTCCCAGCGCGCACAACACTACCATCTTCCCGATGTCCCGCGGAGCCTGAAGTCGGAATTTCCAGCGTCGAAGCCGCTGATCATCGGGCGGTGGGGAGTGCAGGGGCGCCAGCCATGGGCCGAGCATAACCCGGGTCGGCCCCCATGCGCCTGGCTACGCGGGGTGCACCGATCCGCGGTCTGCTCTCGCGCTTCGGAACTGGCTCTCCGTCAGATCTTGACAGACAAGCCTTCCCGGCCCCGTCGTGCGCCGGCCAGAACCCCGCTGGGTCGGGAGATAGGCCCGGGGCCTACAGGCGGCCGGCGACGCGCAGGCCGCCCGGGACAGGGTGCAAGCTGACCGCCGGGCGCGAGCGGCCGAGGACCGATGGCAGCGCCAGTCCGATCCCGGTCGTGCCCAGGATGAGGGCGGCTCGGACCTCGCGTGGCGCAGTCTCCGCTACCGCGTCCGACACGAGGAATCCGAACAGCCCGCCGGCCGCGCCGCTGAGTCCCGCGGCGTTCACCGCGCCGCGCTCCGGATCCGCAACAGTGGCGACCCCGACCCCGGCCAGGGCTCCGATGACGCCGCCCGCGAGGTAGCGAACAGTGACCGGGGGTCCCTCGAAAGTGGGCGAGGCCAGCAGGCTGATGTCCCCCAGGAACACGCCGAAACAGGCAGCGGCCCGCACCGCCGCCACGTCACCCGGTGGCACCTCGGTCGCCGCCGCGAACCCCGCGCCGAGCCCAGCCGATGCGGGCAAAATGACGGCCAGCTCTAGGCTGACGTTGGGATCCGACTTCTGGCTCGCCGCGAGTCCCCAGGTGAGCGCCGCCGCGAGGATCTCGCTCGTTCCGAGCACCATCGCGTCGCTCTCGGTCACCGGCACCGCGTGGGCAACGACCAACGCCGCGGTGAGGCCGCCCACCAGGCCCAGCACCGCGAGCTCATCGCTCTCCTCCCAGCCGACGGCGCCGGGAAGTGCAACCCCCGTCCACACCGCAGCAGCCGCCCCCTGAGTCAGGGCCAGCTCGACGGCGACGCCGTCGGGGGACTCCGATATGCAGCCGAAGACTGGCTCTCGAAGCAAGGCTGCGAGGACGAGGCGCCCGACGACGGACTTGCGATCTTGCAGGCGGCGTCGGTGGTCGGGCAACTCGCCACGCGGGGTGGCAGGAAGGCCCGCCGGACCCAAACGCTCGG
>CANLGQ010000288.1 GCA_947490265.1 Pseudomonadota bacterium
GGGCGAACGCCAAGGCCGGCAGGCCGCCGCTCCAGGCCACGAGCAGGAGCCCGACCCCGACCACCGGAAGCGCCTCCGGGCGCAGGTGGTGCAGCAGCAAGAGCGCCCACGGGTCGGCCGGGCGGGTCAGCAGCCGCTCGATCTCGCCGGCCAGGAGGTAACGCGGGTTGAGGTGCTGTAAGCCATCGAACGCGAACCAGAACAAGCCATGGCACACCTCGGCAAACCCGACGCACAGGACGATCTCCCGCCGAGACCAGCCCCGCACGGGCCCGCCGTCGGTGAGCGCCCAGACCACGGCCAGGCCGGTGCCGGTCGTGGCGAGGGCGGAGAGCCCGGCGATGCCGAGTTCCAGGGGTCGGCGGGACCGCAGCCGAGCCAGGAGCACCGAACGGATCATCAAAACCCCGAAGTTTCAGGGCGCTGGTAGCGGAGCATCCGCTGCGCGAACGCGAGCTCGAGGGGCAAGCGGTAGATGCGGCCGTGCCATCGCCAGGCAGCGAGACCCCGAAGAAGGACCCGCATGGGTCCGGCGAGGTGCGGATCGGTCGAGGTGGGGTGGTACGCATTGAGCACCCGCTCGAACTCCTTCAGCCGGGTCCGAAGCGAGGGGCGGAGCCAGCTGTGCGCGGTGCGACGCTGAGCGAACTCCCTCCAGCGGGGGGACAGCCAGGCGTCCACGGAGTCCGGATAGCGAAAACCTCTTTCCTGTGCCGCAGAGAGGAGTTCCCCCGGCACCGGCTCTGGGCTGTAGAGGTACAGGATGATCTCGGTGCGGGGATTCGCGGACTTCACCGTTCGGACGAACGCCAGCGTCCCCTCCAGATCGGCTTCGGGATCGGGTGGATTACCGAGTACAAAGGAGCATTCTGGGATGATCTGGAAACGGTCGAGGCGGGCGACGAGCGCGAGGGTGTCGGCCGGAGTCAGCGTGCCGCCCTTGTCCATCCGGGCCAGCGTCTCGGCGCTACCGGACTCCGCTCCCAGGAAGATCATGTGCAGTCCGGACCGAGCGGCCAAGGCCAACGTCTCGTCCGACCACTTGAGGAGCGTGTCGACCCGCCCCTCCCCCCACCATCGGATCCCCAGATCGGCGATTCCCCGTGCAATTGCTGCAACCCGGCTCTCAGACACGAAGAAGTTGTTGTCGTAAAACTCCACCGAGTCGATGTCGTACCGCGCCTTCAAGGCCCGCAGCATCGCCACGACCCCTTCGGCCGATTGCGCCTTCCACGTCGCCGAGTCCATGGTGACGACGGCGCAGAAATTGCAGCGAAAGGGACATCCGTAGGACGAACTGTAGCCGAGCGTTCGCTCGCCGAGCACGGTCCGGCGCACATACGGTGCGAGGTCGATGGCCTCGAGGGGAAGGGGCGGAAGGTCGCGAGGATGGGGGACTTCCGCTCGGCCGCTGGTGCGCACCGACCCAGCGCTTCGCCAAGCGAGACCTGGGATCCGACCGAAGTCGGTGCCGTGCTCGAGCGCAGCGAGCAAGGCCGGGAACGTTCGGTCGGCATGCCCTCGTGCCACGACGTCCACGCACTCCGCCGTGCGCGTCACGACTTCCCAGTGTTGCGTCGGGAAGTACCCGCCCCAAACCACCACCACATCCGGGAAACGCCGCTTGATCTCGCGACAGACCGGGAGGGCCTCCCGGAGCTGAGGCCCCGGCATCACCGTGACGGCGAGCACCCGGGTCCCCGTGAAGGCCCTCAGCGCTGCCTCGAGCGCGGCGACCGGATCGCCAACCAGGTTGCTGTCCACAATCGCCCAGGGCCAGTCGATGCCGGCGGCGATCGACAGCAGCGCAAGCGGGACGATCGGCTTGCGGCCGAGACTAGAGCGGGGGTTCCACAGAACGACCCCGCCCCGGGTCACGGCGGGCTCGCCGTCGAGGGATCCGCGGGCCCGACGGGGACTCCGGACTGCCGGCTTCGCCACCAGAGCCAACCGAGCGCGCCGACCAGGATGCCGGCCATCCCGACTTGGGCGGGAGTGAGACCGAATTCCCCTGTCGCGACCTTGTGAAAGCCCCAATACCGGGCGTCGCGCTGCACCAGGTCGTCGTTCCTCAGGAAGTCGAGGAGGATCCGAATCGGCATGTACATCAGGACGAACGCCGCGATGTAGAATCCGGGTGGCCGCTCCTTCCTCGACAGGAGGGCGAAGGCGACGCACACCGGGATCATGTACAGCGCTTCGTACAGTCCCAGCTCATGCCGGATCCCCGAAGCGATATGTTCGGGTGGAAACTGCATTGCCAGAAAGAAGTCGGTCTTCCGACCGATGTGATCGTGCACCGACGCGCATCCCAGGCGCCCGAAGAACCACGCGAACGGGAAGCCGAAGGTCATGGTCTCGAGGTAGTCGAACATCTTGCCCGGGCGGATCCACTTGTAGAACACATTGGCGCCAATCACCGCGCCAATCAGCCCGCCCGTCGAAGAGAATCCCTGCCAGACACGAAGAAGCGCCCACACGCCGTCGGTTTCGAGGCGCTCGGGGAAGTAGAACACGACCGTGTAGAGGTGGGCGACCAAAAACCCAGTCGCCACCGTGAACACCGCACCGTCGACGTAATCGCGCACGTCGAGCCCGAGCCGGATGGCGCGGGCACGGCCGATCTCGAGTCCGACGACGAACCCGATCATGACGAGCGTGGCCCACGGGTCGATCGGCAGCACGCCGAGTCCCGGCACCGGGATCTCGTACACGGGGAGGGCAAAGTAGGGAATAAAGGCCGGAACGAGCATCGAAGTCAGTAGAAGGCCAGGTAGCCGAGACCGGCGACCAGGAGCCCGACCGACGAGAGGGCGACCAGCAGCACCAGCAACAGCCCCGCGACGAGGTAGGGCATGCGGGACTTCGGTTGCTCGAACGCGTCGATGTCGGCATCGGCGGCGTCCGCCCGGGCCGAGTGCACGGGAAGGGGTGCCGTCGGTGCGCCGGCGGCCGACGGCGCCCCCGTCCGCACCGACTCGGGAAGCACCGGGGTATCGACCAACGGAGGCGGCGGAGGAGCTACCTCTTCTTTTGCCGCCATCAGGGCGTCGAGCGAGCCATCGCCGTAGATGATCTGGACGAGCTCGTCGCAGGAGTCCGGCCGCAGCTTGGTGTCCACCTTCAGGCACTTCTCGATCGCGAGGGACACGGAGGGCGGGAGGTCCGGCACAAGCTCCCGCGCCGGTTTGTACTGGCCCTGGGCGCTCTTTTGGTAAATCGCCAGCAGGTTCCCCCCATCGTAGGCTCGCACACCCGTGACGAGCTCGTAGAGGATGGCCCCGAGCGCGAAGAGGTCGGCGCGGTGATCGACCCCCGACACATCCCGGAACTGCTCGGGCGCCATGTACTGGGGGGTGCCAAAGGAAACCCCAAGCTGGGTCAGCGCCTTGCCCCCCTTTGCGGCCCCCCCTTCGTTGATCTTCACGAGCGCGAAGTCGTTGATCTTCGGAACGAACCCTCCGTCGTGGTGCTGAAGCAGGATCTTCGCGGGCTTCAGGTTTCGATGGACCAGGCCCGCCTGGTGCGCGGCGTTGACCCCCTCCACGATTCCCCGAAACATCCGAAGAGCCGCGCCCAGCGGCGGGCGCCCTTGCTTCAGCCAGGCTTCGAGGTCGGGCCCATCCACATATTCCATGAGCAACGCCGGTGCGCCCTCGGTCTCGAACGTCTCGATCACCCGGACCAGGTTCGGATGGAGAACCCGCGACTGGGCCTCACCGGCTCGGCGGAGGCGCTCGCGGAAATTCTCGTCACGCGAGTACATCACTTTCAGCGCACAGGGAGCCCCCGCCGCGTCCACGACCTTGAAGGTCACCGCCAGCGCACCCTGCCCCAGTGTGGATTCGACCGTATACTTTCCGACGACTTGACCGGGTTCGAGACTCATGGCGCGAGACTAACCCC
>CANLGQ010000289.1 GCA_947490265.1 Pseudomonadota bacterium
CTTGAATTCGTCGGTGAACTTGCGCCGCGACTGCGCCTTTTTCCTCTGCTTGGTTGGTTCCATGGACTCCACCTCTCTCGCCTCTCGGCAGGTGTCCACCAAACCGGATCAGGATCAACTCCGCCGTGCACGAACAGCGTGTCTTCGGAGCGCCAGACGAGGCGGGCGCGCGCAAGGTATCGGGAAACCACGCCGTCCGGCTCCAGATCCTCGAGGTAGGAACGGACGACCTGGGCGTCATCCACGGCACCTAGCTCGGTGCGGCGGTGCTCGAACGCCTGGGGCGCTCCCATCGTATTCTCAAAGATCCATTGGAGGTGGTCGCTCTTCGGCGTCGAACCGAGCTCCCGGCGAAGGCGGAGCTTGTTCAGATCCCGGTTGCCGGCGAGGAGGACCACCCGGTCCGGGAACCGCTCCGCCGCATCGATCAGCGCCGTTGCGAGCCGACGTCCGGCGGGGCCGCGGTCGAACACGTCGCCCCCGTAGACGAAGGTATAGCCAGGTTCGGGAAGGATCGCGTCGCCCTCGAGGCGCACTCCGGGGTTTTCGGCACAGAACGAGACGAGTCGGTCCCAGCGCCCCTCGAGGTCGCTGACCCAGGTCCACATCACGCCACGACGCCGCCGCGGCGGGCATCGGCGGCGCCATACAACACGTCGCCGCGTTGCCCGACACAGTGCACGCCTCCGAAAAACATGCTTCTCTGGTCGAAGCGGGCTGCGCCGGGCCAGCCCTTCAGGAGCGAGTCGGCGGCGCCGGGCCCGAGGTCGGCGTCTTCGAACCAGAGCTGGCGGCCCTCGACGTGAAGGCGGGGGGCAGCGACCGCGCGCTCGAGCGGTTGCCCATAGACCAAGTGCCCGAGCAGGGTCTGGAGGATGGCCGAACGGATCCGATTCGACCCCCCGGTGCCCAGCACGGCGATCGGGCGGCCGCCGCGGAGGACGATCGTGGGCGCCATCATCGTGCTCATCCGCTGACCGGGTGGGCTCGCGTGGAAGCCATGCGGATTGATGTCCTCCTCCCCGAGGAAGTTGTTGACGTGGATCCCGAGCCCCGGCAGGGCATGTCCGCACCCCTCGCCGTTGCTCGTGGTCATCGACGCGGCGTTTCCCTCGGCGTCCAGCACGCTGACGTGGGTGGTTCCGCCCAGGGTGCGCTCCGCGCGAACCTCCCGAGCCAGGTCGACGAACGGCCCGATCGGGCCGGGGCCCCCGACCAGGGCGCGGATCCGCTCCGGGTCGGTGCGGAGCAGGTCGTCGTAGCCCGCCCCCCGGAGGTCGCTCACCGCGGCGAGTACCGCGGCGACCGCCTCGACATACTGGCGGGAAAGATAGGGTTCTCGGCCTAGTCCGAGCTCGGAGGCGATTCGGAGGCCGGCGCCGATGAGACCCCCACCGGCGCTCGGGGGGGGGTTGGTCAGGACGAGGTAGTCGCCGATCGGCACCGCCAGGGGCTCCCGTACCTCCGGGCGCCACGCCGCCACGTCGGCGGCGGAGATCATGCCGCCCTGTTCCGGTCCGAAGCCTGCGATCAGGAGCTCCCGCGCCTGGCCTTGGAGCGCTGCGGCGTGCCCGGCCCCGAGCGCCTCGAGGAAGTCGGCGAGCGGCGGGTTGGACAGGCGGGCGCCGGGCTGGGGCACCGCGTCGCCGGGGAGGAACACCTTCTGCACCGCCGCGGACACCCGCGCGATCGGAGCGAGCATGCCGAGGATCATGGAGATCTGGGGGCTCACCCCAAAACCGTGCCTCGCCAAACCGACCGCCGGGGCGACCACCGCAGAGAGGGGAAGGCGTCCGCCGGCTTCGTGCAGCGCGATCAGCCCATCGAGTTCGCCGGGGATCGCCGCTGCGCCCTTGCCGACGTGGTAGGTCTGACGGGTGGGGCCGAAGTCCACCGTGACCGGATGAAAATCGAGTGAAGTCGGCTTCTGTATGCCGATCCCCGGCACGGTGGAGAAAAAGTCGAGGACGCGGAAGCCGCGCTCCGGGTGGCCCCACAGGCAGGCCCCGCCCCCGCCCAGGCTGGTGAGCGGGAGCTCCACAACTGTAGCAGCCAGTTTGGCCGCGACGATTGCGTCGATTGCGTTCCCGCCTTCGCGGAGGAGGCGGGCTCCGGCTTCGGCTGTGTTCGGCTCGCTGGCCGCGACGACACCGCGTAGATTCATGACCGGGAGGATAGTCGATGGCGCCGATCGCGCGCATCCGCCACGACATCGGGAAATACGTCACCCTTCAGCAGCGGTTCCTGGCCGACGATCCGTCGGCCGAGGACCTGCGGGAGGCCCTGATCGCGGATCTCGGCGCGACGCGACGCGGGCCCGCCGGCGCGCAGTCGATCGCTGAGGTCTGGTCTGGGCTGGCCGACGAGCGGGACGCGGTGGGCTCCGATCCGGTCCTCGTCCGGCTCGACGGGCTGATTGCCGAGCTGACCACTTGCCTTCCGGCGCTCCCCCATGCCGGGCCGAACGAGCTCCGTCGGGTGGCGAGTCTCGCCCGCGAGGTCGCTGCGGCGTGCCGGGCGCTCGGTCACAATCCGGGCTAGCTTCTGCCCGATGGCCGACCTGCTGTTGATCGACGATCAGGATCGCTACCTGGCGTTGTGCCGCAAGGTGATGCCGCAGCATCGGTTTCGCGGTCCGGCCCGGTCCTGGGCCGAGGCCAGTGCAACGCTCGCGGCGGCCCGCGGTCGGATCGACCTTGTGCTCCTCGACATTCACCTCGATCGGCCGCAAGGGGAGCTGGTTGGCTTTCGATCGGGGATGCCACCGGCGGAGATCGAGCAGCTTCGCCGCCGGCAGGGCCTGCATGTGCTGGGCGCGCTGCGGAGTCGGTTTCCCGACCTGCCGGTCGTGCTGATGACGTCGCGCGCCGAGCTCGAGCTGGAGGCCGACGCGAGCCGGTTGAACGCCGAGGAGTATACGTACTTCCTAGACGATGACCAGATCGACGGGCGAAGCCTCGCCGCGACGATCGAGAACCTGCTCGCCGCCCAGCGTGGCGAAGAGTCGGATGGACCGGTGTTCTGGGGGCGAACCCCGGGGATGCGGCGGGTACGCCAGCGGCTCGCCGTGCTGGCCCGGGGCCGTCTCCCGGTGGTCCTCCTCGGGCCGACCGGTACCGGAAAGAGCCTCCTTGCCAGGCACTTCGTGCATCCTCGATCCGGTCGAGGGGGACAGTTCGTGGCGGTGGACCTGGCGACGGTCCCGCGCGATCTGATGGGGGCCCACCTGTTCGGGAGCGTGAAGGGGGCGTTCACCGGCTCGGTCGCCGACCGGGTGGGCGCGTTCGAGGCCGCGTCAGGGGGAACTCTGTTTCTCGACGAGGTCGGCAACCTCTCGCTCGATGCCCAGAAGTTGCTCCTGTCCGTCCTGCAAGAGGGAACCGTCACCCGAGTCGGCGACCTCCGGGAGCGGGCGGTAGACGTGAAGCTGGTGGTCGCGACCAACGAAGACCTCGCGGCCCGGGTGCGCGAAGGCACGTTCCGCGCCGATCTGTACATGCGGCTCAACCCCACCACCGCGGTGATGCTCCCGGGCCTGTCCGAGCGGCAGTCCGACCTGGATCGCTTGCTCCAGTTCTCGCTCGATGTGGCCTTGACGCGTCCGTATCTCCGGGGACTCGTCGAGGAGTACCGCACTGCGCACGGGCTCCCCGCGGGTCCGGTGCATATCCGCACCGAGGAGGACGAGGCGGGCCCAAGCGACGGGTTGACGCTACTGTTTCCGGATCGGAGCCTTCGGCTGTTGCACGAGCACACCTGGCCGGGAAACCTGCGCGAGTTCTCGATGGTCGTGGAGAACGCGGTGTTGTTCGCGCTGGCCGAGATGGCGGGGGTGCCGGGCAGGGGC
>CANLGQ010000290.1 GCA_947490265.1 Pseudomonadota bacterium
GGCGATGACACCCAGCCGACGAACCTGCTCATCGAGGCCGGCACCGTGATCTATGGCGAGTCCGCTACCAACGGGTTCCTCGTCATCACCCGCAGCAGCACGATTACGGCGGAGGGCACCGCGACCCAACCGATCGTGTTCACGACGGACTTGCTCGATGGCGCACGCGCGCGTGGATCCTGGGGCGGCGTCGTGCTCAACGGCCGGGCCCCCATCAACGCCTGCACCGACGGCGCCACCGACTGTGAGGCCGAAGGCGAGGGTGGCACCGGCGTGTACGGCGGCTCCAACGCGGCCGACAACAGCGGCGTGCTCAAGTATGTGCGCATCGAGTTCGGCGGCACCGAGGTCTCGCCGGACAATGAGATCAACGGCTTGTCCCTCAACGGCGTCGGCAGCGGCACGGAGATCGACTACCTCCAAGTCCACATGAACCTCGACGACGGCATCGAGTTTTTCGGAGGTAGTGTCAGTGCGAAGCACCTTGTGGTATCCGCGCCGGGCGACGACGGCCTCGATTGGGACCTCGGCTGGAACGGAAACGTCCAGTTTGCAGTCGTACAGCAGCAGAGTGGCGGTGGAAATAACGGGATCGAAGCTGATAACAACCCCGACGACTACCTCGCCTCTCCCGTCACTGACCCCGTGTTCTCCAACCTCACCCTGATCGGGGATCCGACCAGCGCGGAGACCAACTTTGGTGTACTGCTCCGCCGCGGAACCGCAGGCGAGCTGCACAACGTCGCGATCGCCGGGTTCAGTTCCGGCTGCCTCGCGATTCGGGACCCGGAGACCTACGACAACTTCACCTCCGGAGCCGCCGGCCTTGCCCACGCTCGGTTCGTCTGTGACCCCGCGTTTGAGACCGGGACGGAGGAGATCCCGTTCGACGCTGGCGCGGACAACGAGATCATCCCGGACCTGGAGCTGCAGGACGCCTGGAACACGGGCTCGCCGGACTTCCGCCTGGGCTCGGGCTCGCCGCTGTCCGCCGGAGGCGTGGTCCCCTCGGGCAGCTTCTTCACCGCGGCCAGCTACATCGGTGCGTTCGACGGAACGACGGACTGGACCGAAGGTTGGACGAGCTTCGCGGCGAACTAGCCAATGCTGCTCTCCCTTCTGGCGTTGGTATCGTCTGCGTCGGCGGCGGACGGCCGAATCGAAGGCGTCCTCTTCTTCGGCGGCGCGCCCCTGCCCGACGTTTCGGTCACCGCCAGCGGCGAACGCGACTTTCAGGGCGAAACAGGGATGGAAGGCAGCTTCGTCCTGCCAACGGGCTCGGGCACCTTCACGCTGCGGCTTGGGGGAGAAGGGTCGGGCATCGCATCTGTCGAGGTCGTGGTGCCCGAGGGCGAACCAGTCGGGGTCCGCGTCAACCTGGACCCGGAGACCGGCGATGCCGCGGTCACCCTGATCGAAGCCACCGAGGTGGACGCTTTGGTAGACGCCGTGATCCGTGGCAAGCTGACGACACCTTCCGGGCAGGCCCTCGCGGGCGCACGGGTGTTTGTCAGCGGCGCCCAAATGGAGGCGACCACCAACGAGAAGGGGTTGTTTGAGTTGCACGTTCCGACGGGTACGTGGGGCGTGCTCGCCGCTGCGCCAGGCTTTGGAACCCGGAGCGCCCTGGCAACCGCGAGCGCAGCTGCGCCCGGCATCGTGGATCTGACGCTTCCGGTCGCTCAGGAGGCGTCGCTCTCGTCTGCCCGCATCGACGTCGTAGCGAGCCCGGTGAACGACGGCGGGACCGAGCTACTCCGAGAACGACAGGACGCGGTCGCCGTGACCGACGGGATCGGTGCGGGTCAGATGGCTCGAACGGGGGACAGCGACGCCGCTGGTGCAGCGCGCCGCGTCACCGGGCTGACAGTCATCGGCGGAAAGTACGTCTACGTCCGCGGCCTCGGAGATCGCTACTCAGCCACGACGCTCGACGGCGCCAGCCTCCCCAGCCCAGAGCCGGAGCGAAGGGTCGTCCCGCTCGACCTGTTTCCCACGGCGCTGATCGACTCCCTGGTGATCCAAAAAACCTGGACGCCGGATCAATCCGGGGAGTTCAGCGGCGGGGTGGTCCAAATCCGTTCGCGCCGGCTGCCCGAGTCGCCGGTGTTTTCGCTTTCGCTTTCGGGGGCCTACGCATCCGGGACAACGTTCACCACGGTGCAGCAGGGGGCTCGCGGGCCAACCGACTGGCTGGGCCTTGGCAACACCTTTCGGGCGTTGCCTGCGGAGGTCGACGAGAGCGACGGCGCGCTCAAGGCCGCCGGACGCTTCTCCGAGGACGGCTACACCGCCGAGGATTTGGCCCGGCTAGGGGAGAGCTTCCCAAACCACTGGGGCCTGACCGACCGACTTGCCCTCCCCAACCTTGGGGTGAACCTCGCGATTGGGAACCGTCTCGATCTCGGTGCCGCGCGCGTCGGAGGGCTGCTTGGCCTCACCTACGGCAACGCGTGGGACGTAGACGATGGGTTCGAAAACGTCTACAGTTCTGGTGCAGCGGGCTTGTCCCTGAGTCGCAGCACGATTTTCAACGAGGCCAAAAACACCGTTCGGCTCGGAGGCATGGGCTCTCTGGGGGTGGAGTGGGGCAACGCCGGAGACCATCTCTCCTCCGTCACGCTCCTCAACCGCAACAGTGAGGCGAAGGTCACGCTCTACGACGCGTCGGAGCCCGGGGCGTCCGGCGGCACACAGAACACCGCTATCGACTGGGAGGAGCAGCAACTGCTCAGCGAGCAGGTGGAGGCCCAACTGACGGCCGGGCCGCTGGTGATCCTCCCACGCTACACCTTCGCGCTCGCCGGTCGGCTGGCGCCAGATCACCGGGAGTACGCGTACACCGAAACGGAGGATGGCTACTCCGTCTCCACCATCGGTTCGTGGAACGAGCTCCGCTGGGAGACCCTCCGGGAGGTGGGGCACGACGGTGCACTCTCGCTGAAGTATCCCCTGCGCCTTTCCGGCGGGGAGGGCGCGCTCACGGCGGGCGCCGCTGCCACCAAACGCACCCGCGCGGGGAGCACCCGTCGGTTCATGTACGGCTTTCGGGGCACCGAGGGCCTGGACCTCACGGCGCCGCTGCAGCAGCTCATCGTCCCCGAAAACATCGGCGATGACGGCGACGGCAGCTACCTCGAGATCGAGGAGGGGACGGCGAACTCCGACGACTACACGGCGTCGCACCAGCTCCTTGCGGGTTTTGTGATGGCGGATGTGCCCTGGACCTCCCGGTTTCGCAGCCTGGTCGGCGTGCGGGTAGAGCAGTCCACCCAGGACGTGACGACGTTCGAGACGTTCGACGCCGACCTTGCCCCCATCGTCACCGAACTCTCGACGCTGGACCCCTTGCCCATGGCGAGCGTGACCGTCGGGGTCGGCCCGCAAGGTTCGCCTGCAACCGTGCAACTTCGGGCAGGCTACAGTCGGACCGTCTCCCGCCCAGAGTTGCGAGAGCTCTCCGAGGTCCCTTTCTATGAGTACCGGACGGGGCGCCTCGTCATTGGAAACCCCGACCTCGACCGGGCGATCATCCACAACCTGGACGTTCGTTGGGAGTGGTACCCGGCGGAAGGTGAAAGCCTCTCGCTGGCGCTGTTCGGCAAACAGTTTGAGCGCCCCATCGAGTCGGTCATTGCTGTCTCCGCGGTGTCTGGCACCGTCGGCACGCTCGCGAACGCCAAGGCTGCCACAAATCTTGGGGGCGAGATCGACGCTCGAAAGGCGCTGGTCGCGGACTTCTACGTGTCGGGTAACGTCGCCGTCATCTGGTCCCGGGTAAACCTGGAAGGGACCGACGGAAACC
>CANLGQ010000291.1 GCA_947490265.1 Pseudomonadota bacterium
GCGGTGGTGGCCTTCGGATTCCCACTGGTCCCGCCCAGCGGGCGGACGGCCGAGCGGGAGGCCGTGCTGCGGGCCGCCCGGGTGCCGATGCTGTTCGTCACCGGCGATCGCGATGCGCTGTGCCCGCTGCCCCACCTGGAGCGGATCCGGGCGGAGATGTCGGTGCCCACCTCGCTGCACGTCGTCCCCGGGGCCGACCACGCGATGCGGCCGCGGGCCGGCGCCGACGCGGCGTGCCTCGCGGCGATTCAAGCGTTCCTCGCGACGGTCGTTTAGACCAGACCTGGCGCGCCCCCGCCCCCTGCCATGAGGCCGTTGGGAACGGGCCGGTCGAGCTGGAACCTCACCCGCATCGGACCGTCACCCGCCGCGTCCTCCACGCGGGCCGTCCCCAAGTAGCAGGCCGGCTCATGCGACCGGACCTGCACGAACACATGCAGCCTCAGGCCCCGCGCCTCGTGCTCGAGCAACCGACGACCGGCCTCGTTTCCGGTCCCCATTTTGTTCTGGCTGGTCCACTCGAAGGTTCGGTCCCCCACCAGCCGGTTGGCATACTGGTACGCCGTCTTCGCGCCCGAAGTGTCCAGCTTGGCGATGATCACCCCCTCCCGATCGAACCACAGCATCCCCGTGTTGTGCCGCGCCGGATCGTAGGGAACGCCGAAGTGGCGGATGATCTCGGGTCGCTCATACCGGGCGACGAGGTTCAAGTCGGCCGGCGTGCGCAACACGCCCCCGTGCCGCTGCTGGTAGTCCCCGTTCACCGTATACAACAGCCGACCCTCCACCTCGGCGAGCAACCCCGTCCCGAGCGCCCTCCGAATCGGCTCCACCAGGAGGTCCCCTTCCAGCGCGGCCCCGAGCTTCCTCCGCACGGTGTCCCACGTTTTAGAGCCATCCAACCGTGACTTCTCTGATCGCCACTGAGGCCAGCGGTCAAAGAAGGCCGCGTACCCCGCCGATGGGTCCTCGCGACTCGCGCACAGCCCCCAAACCAGCGCGTAGGGCGACACCCGTTGCGCCTGCCAGTCCGCCTCGACCGCCCGTAAGAACGAAACGGCCGCGTCCGAGTCCCACGCCGGCGGGTCTCCGTTCGCCCGCTGGACGTCCAACCAGGTTCCGTAGGCCGCGCGGAAGGCCGCCAGATCCGGGACGTCCACTCGGCTCCACAGGTCGATGGGCAGGACCGGCCGCCCGAGCGCGCCCCGGAGGCGGGCATAGGCCTCGTCGCAGGCTTCTCGGCGCGTCGTGAAGCGCGTCACCTTGGCGAGGATCTCGCGGGTGCGGGCCTGCAGCACGACCTCGCAAGCGCGCGGCGGTCGAATCGTCACCTCCTCGGTGATCGGCGTGGGACGACCTCCCCCGGACGGCGCGTCGAGCGCATTCAGCGTGAGCCACGCGGACCGGTGGTGACCGACGAAGTCGAGGACGGTGAGCACCTCGGTGCCCGGAAACAGCCGCAGTCCGCGGCCGAGCTGCTGGAGGAACAGGGTCGCCGACTCCGTGGGACGCAGGAAGAGGACCGTGTTCACGCACGGAAGGTCGACGCCCTCGTTCAGGATGTCCGACACGAAGATCCACTCCAGGGGGTCGAGTGGATCCGCGAGGCGAAGGTAGATTTCCTCTCGGCGGACGACGGGCATCTCCCCGTCGACGGCGAGGGCCACTTGTCCCCGTCGGGCAAAAGAATCGGCCATGAACGCGGCGTGCATTCGGCCCGCACAGAAACCGATCGCGGCGCGTTTCGGGCCGTCGAAACCGCGTTCGAGCGCGTGCTCCAAGACGTGCGTGGCCCGCGCTTCCACCGACAGCGCGTCTTCCACTTTCGCCAGCTGCCGCCAAGGGATCTTCAGAAAGTCGACCGAGTCGTCGGCGATCCCGAAGTAGTGAAAAGGGAGCAACCAGCCGCGATCGACCGCCTCGGGAAGTCGCACTTCGTACGCCACGTTCCAGTCGCACCAGGCCAAGACGTCGTGGCCGTCCTGGCGCTCCGGGGTAGCGGTGATCCCGAGCAGAAACGCCCGGTCCCGAAGCGGTCGCAGGCGCTCGTAGCTCGCCGCCTCCACATGGTGAAACTCGTCGATCACCAGGTAGTCGAATTCCCGGGCGAGCAGCTGAGGTCGCCCTTTGAGGCTGGCGACGGTGGCAAACACGATCTGGGCGTCCCCCTCGTCGTGCCCGTCGCCGACCAGGCCGAGCGACCGACTGGGAAGCACCCGGGCAAACGTCCGCCGGGCCTGGTACAGATGCTCCAGCCGGTGGGAGACATAGAGCGCGCTTCGGGCGCCGCTCTGGAGGACGTCGAACGCCGCGAGGAACGTCTTCCCTACGCCGGTGGCGGCGATCACCGCGGCGCGTCGCAACCCGCGGGCGCGGAGCGCCGAGAGCGCGCCGAGGGCCTCGAGCTGGACCGGGTTCGGCCGGACCGCCATCGGCCCCGCCTGGGCGACGGCCGGCGGGGTGAACGCTCCGGCCCGAATCCGCTCCCGGTACGAAGCCAGGAACGCGTCGTCGGGAACGCAGACGTCGTCGCGGGCCCACAGGTCGTCGAACTGCCGTCGCGTCGCATCGAGGACATGGGCCTCCACCCGCTTGACGTTCCACTCCAGATTCGTCGCCAGGCCCCCTTTCGAGAGGTTCGAGGAGCCGGCCCAGCACTCGCCTCCGGTGCCCGCCCGGAACCACCAGAACTTGGTGTGGAAGCCGACCGGGCCGTGTTGCACGCGCGTCTCCACCCCCGGCAGCCGCCGCAAGACCTCGAGCGCGTCGGGCTGAGTCACGCCCTGGTACGTCGAGGTGAGCACCCGCACCCTCCCGCCGCGCCGGGCGACGTCGCGCAGGGGATCGACCAGGAGCCCGAGCCCGCTGCATCGGGTGAACGAGACCGCGATCCGCACATCGTCGGCCGCGGCCAGGCCCCGACGCACCACGTCGAGCATGCGCAGGTCGTCGGGGAGGTTGAGCACGGAGTCCGTCATCCCGCCAGGCTACCGCGCCCGCCCAGCTCCCGACAACAGCGGGTCCGCCCCCCGGCTCACGCCCGCTTCACCAACCGCTCCAGGCGACACCGTCGTGTGACTCCTCCTTCTCGCTGGACGTCACCGAGCCCGCCGGGCCGCTTCCGCGATCGGCCTTCGCTTGCTTGACCCAGCTGCCCAAGCCGAGGCGACCCCGTCGAGGTCGCGCGCAACCCGGTTGACTGTCCGGCCCCGTTCAACGACCAAACGCAGTGCCGAAGCTTTGAACTCGTGGGTGAATCTCCGTCGCGACTGTACCCTCTTCCTCTGTTTGGCGTCCATGGAACCAACCATCCCTCTCGCCTCTCGGCAGGTGTCCACCAACCGGATCAGGACCCGTCCCGCGACGCTCGCACGAATCACGAGTATGTAGTCGTCATGCTCTATGGCCTGTATCAGCGCCTCGCGCGCGAGCTCGGTCTCCGCTTATCGCCGCCCGATCCCGGCATGATGACGTTCTCCTTCGATCTGATTGGCGAGCTCGAAGGTCATCCCGTGAAGCTGCGTCGTCTGTGCGGCTCCGGCGCACGCGTCGACATCTCGAGCCCGATCCGACCGCATCTCGACCTCGGGATTGGCCTCACGCGTGCGGGCATCGTCTCCAAGGTGTGGGATCCGGAAAGTCTGGCGGGCCGAGATCCGGAAACTCTGGCGGGTTCTGACCCGCCGGTCGCCTTCGAGGGCCCCCGGTAGCAGGCGGGGTGGTCCTGGGGGCCCGACCGGTGATCGAC
>CANLGQ010000292.1 GCA_947490265.1 Pseudomonadota bacterium
GACCAGCACCGCGCCCGTGGGACCACAAGACACCAGCCCATCGGCCTCGCGATCGCGCACGGCGCGCAGCGCGCGGCGCACCGAGGAGTCGGGCTTGCGGCGCACCGCCGCTGCTGGCGACTCGCCCATCTCAATGACTTCCGAAGCCGCCAGCACAAGGGGGGCATGGCGGCGGGGAAGCAGCGGCCCCAGGCGCGCGGGATCCCCCACGAGCACGATCCCGATCCCGTCGCGGGCCGCCTCGAGGGCGCCCGCCACGATCGCCGACGGCGCGTGATCGCCGCCCATCGCATCGACGGCGATCCGCGGTTCAGCCAGCGGACGGAGCCTCGACGGCCGGTTTTACAACCGGCTTGCCACGATAGCTGCCGCACGCAGCGCACAGCTGGTGCCGAAGCTTCAGCTCGCCACAGCTCGGGCAGGGTTCGCTCGCCGCGCTGGGGGTGAGGAAATCGTGCGCGCGGCGCATGTCACGACGACGGCGGGAAGTCTTCTTCTTGGGGACGGCCATGAGAACCTCGAAGACCGGCGAGGGCCGGTCGGATCACTTGGAAGGGCGGGACGCCCCGTGCGACTGGAGAACCGAAAAACCGCCGGTAGGCGGTGGCAACGTGGCGCGATGGGCGGCAAACAGGGCCTCGGTGCGCCCATCGCACGCCTCGACCCCTTCGCAAGTCACCCGCGGCGGCAACTGGAGCGCGATCGACTCGCTGAGCACCTGGGCGAGATCCAGCTCACCCCCGGGATACCAACCGACGTCGAGATCCTGCTCAGGAATGGCGTCGGCGTTTTCCTCCACCGGCTCCCCGCTGGGGAGGTAGAGGAGCGACATCGCACCTGCCACTTCGAGCACGACCGGCTCGGCACAGCGGTCGCAGACCCGATCGACCCGCGCGGCCACCGTGGCCGTCACCAGGACCCGGCCCTTCCCGGTCGGGGCCGACAGTTCGACGCCGCCCGATAGGGCGACCGGCGCGCCGTCGAGAGCGACCGCGGCCGCGTCGCGAGCCCACTCATCCGCCAGCTCGAACGTCACCGTTCGGCCATTAGCGGGGAGATTTTCGACCAGCAGACGCACGCGAGCTCCGATCCACGCACAGCCCGCGCCCTTAGCCGCCCGGGAGGCCGGAGGCAACCCAAGGGGTGGGCATGGACCCAACCTGCGCGCGAGGGTAGCATTCCTGGCGATGCTCCCGCCCGTCCTCGTCCTCATCGCGTGCGCGCTCGACGCCGAGACCCAGGCCGCGCAGGATTACGTCCTCCGCATCCAACCCGTACTCATTGAGAACGGCTTCCTGGCCGAGCGCCTGTTGGTTTTGTCCGCCCGGGTCTACAACAGGCAGGCCGACGACCACGCGATTCGACGCACCTGGACGGACGAGATCGCTCCCCTCGCCGAGCACCTCCACGACCAGGCTTCCTTCGTGACGCCGCCCGGGCCCTGGGCGCCGGCACACACCGGGCTCGTGGACATCTGGGGCGACCGCGCTCAGGCCTATCGCGCGCTCGGCCGGGCCATCGACCACGGCGACCCGACCCGCTGGCAGGAGGCCCGCGAGCTGACCGACTCGGTGAAGCTCAGAGAAGAGGAGTGGTTCGCCACCACGAACCAGCGCTTGGCGACCTATGGCCTGGAGGTGGACCCCTTCCCGTAGCCCGGCACCGGTCTTGACACCCCGGGAACCCGCCGTTAGATCGGAGGGGCGCTGACCCGTGGTCGAATTGGCAAGACGTCAGGTTCTGACCCTGAAGATTCTAGGTTCGAGTCCTAGCGGGTCAACCACTCTTCTCGCCAGTCGCCCCGGTTCGGTTTCGACAGAACTTGCTCCCATCGTCTAGCGGTTAGGACAGTGCCCTCTCACGGCACAGGCAGGGGTTCGATTCCCCTTGGGAGTACTTTTCCTCTCTAAGTGCAGTTAGAATCTCTGTTTTTCTCCTTCGCCGTGAGAGAAAACCGGGCCGGATCGATCGTTTTCTGTCCCCAAATCTGTCACAACTTCGCCGCCCATCCACGCTACGGAGGATCGGCCGCTAGGTGGTACACGGGCGGTCCGGCGTGCCGGTCGAGGTTGCGGCGGCGCTCATGGGGCACCGCGTCGTCGTGATGTTGTCCTACTATCGGGAGGTCTCGATGGACGACATGCGCGCTGGGGTCGCCATGTTGACGGTGCGGCAACCGAAAACTGCGCCAAGAAAATCGCCGACTAACACCAGCTTTAGGAAACCAGTACGGACACGGCCCTTGTAGCCCGAACCGGTCGGCGCGAGGTCCGGGCGAGTCGCGGGCGCCGGTGGCGGCGGGCGCTCCGAAAAAACCGGATCGAAACATGGCGGAATCGGCGCGCCGATGGCCTCGGCGCCGCGATGCGTGCTCTGATACATTCGAGGAGGTCGGATGATCAGGCCGTGGCTCGGCGTGTTGATCTTCGTGTCCGCGTGCGGCGATCGCCAACAGGCTGCGCTCCCACCACCCGGCGTGTTGGACAGGACCGAAGCCGGCGTTGTACCTACCGCCTGTAACCTCGGCGCCACCTGCCCCGAGGCCGTCGCCGGGCTCGACCCGGCGAAGTGCATCTCCGATGCCGCGCCGTTCGTGGTCGAGATCGACGACACGTCGGGCGCCATCCTCGATGCAAAGATCGACGAAGCCGCACT
Source organism: Pseudomonadota bacterium (assembly GCA_947490265.1). Classification (GTDB taxonomy): domain Bacteria; phylum Myxococcota_A; class UBA796; order UBA796; genus CANLGQ01. The sequence continues at coordinate 2,656 of CANLGQ010000292.1, forward strand.
GGTCGAGCTGGACCTCGCCGAGGGCCGGTGGTGGACGATCTTCGCGGATCCGGGAGGTTCGTGTGCGAAGGCCCTCACCGTCATCGTGCCGGTGGAGGTGTCCGATGCGGTGGAATAAACTGTTCCTTCTGTTCGGAGCCGTGCTGTCGGGCCGGGCGGTGGCTGCGGACTGCACCGTCACCAGCGGCGCCAACAACGGCGCGGGAACGCTGCGAAAATGCTTGAACAACGTCGTAGGCGCCGGCGACGAGATCACCTTCAGTGTCGCGACAGTGACGCTGACCGCTGCACTTCCCGCCGTCCCGGCCGACGTCCGGATCGATGGGGCCGGCACGGTAACCATCGACGGGACCGCGACCGCCGGCGCGATGGGTCTCGTGCTCACCGACGACGACGTGGTGGTCGGCCTCCACCTCGAGGGGTTCGACTCGATAGGGATCTACGGGGATGGAGACCGGATCGTCGTCGGGGAGCAAGGTAACGGCAACGAGCTCGTCAATACCGGCCAGGGGATCGTGCTCACCTCGACGGGCGCCGTAGCCGACGACCTGTCGATCGTGGACAACGTTGTCGGCGCCTTGACGCCCGGCTCAGAGGTTCACAGCTACGGTATCCAGGTGGCCTTCGCCGACGACGCCGAGATCCGGGGGAACAACGTGTTCGCCGTCGACAAGACCGGCGCCTCGGATGGCGTCGGCATCGCAGTAACCTACTCGACCAATGTGACCGTCGAAGCCAACATCATCGGCTTGCTCGCCGACGGTGCGACGGCCGCCGGTAACGAGGGCGCGGGGATCCGCGTCATCGAGAGCCCTTCCGGTACGTTGCTCCGGAACAACGTGGTGTCCGCGAACGGCGAGGACGGCGTGCAGATCACGGCGCTGTCTGTCGGCGTTCAGCTCATCGACAACCGGATCGGCACCGACACCGCCGGCATGACCGGCGTGGGCAACGGCGGCGACGGCGTGCGGATCTCCGCGTCTGACGATACGATCGTGGAGCGCAACGTCATCGCGGACAACAGCGGATCCGGGGTGAAGATGCTCAACGCCCAGGGCGGCGACTGGCAGTCGGGC
>CANLGQ010000293.1 GCA_947490265.1 Pseudomonadota bacterium
CACCGACCCTTCCAGCGAGCGCGGCGGCGGCGAGCGCGATCAGAGCCATGCCCGGACCTGTCCGCCGAACGCCCGCCTGCCCGGTTCGCGTTCCCACACGGCCGCCAGGAGGACGCCGCGGGTGAGCTGAGCGGCGAGCGTCCCCCCGCCCACCGCCTCGGCCTGTTCCGCGAGCGCCACCCGACCTTCACCCCACAACGGGCCGGCCTGAAACAGCAGCGCCCCCGAGCCCACGGGGCGGGCCACGCCCTCGGAAGACAGCGCCGCACCGCCGCGGAAGTCTGCTCGAAAGGGCCCGAATGCCCGACGAACGGCGAACACTCCCTGCCCTTCCCCCGGGCCGAGGGCCCACGGCTGCCGCCAGCCGAGCTCGATCGACCACCCGACGACCGGTGGTTCCTGCGCCACCAAGCTCAGCTCCGCTCCGATCCGGGTCTCCATCGTCCCCTCCGGCTCGTACGCCACGGAGGCCGACACCGCGACGCCGCGAGCCACGCCGTTACGCCCGGAGAGTGCCGACCGATCCTCGAGAACGTCCACCCCGAGCTCCGTCCACCCGAGCGGCAGGACGAGCCCCCGTTCGACCTCGCGGGCGGGCAACGGCTCGCGGGACGGCTGGATGCCGGCCTGTGCCGCGATCGCGAGAAGGAGCACTCCGCCCATGCCGACGTGGTGTATCGCGACCGGTTAGCCGCTGCGGATGTCGCTCGCCCCCCTCGACCGGTTGCCCCGCCTCGCCTGCCGCGACCTCGTCGGGATCTTGTGCGACGTCGACGACACCCTCACCTGGGAGGGCGAACTCGTTCCCGCGGCGTTCCTGGCCATGCATCGCGCGCGCGCCGCGGGCCTGCGCGTGGTGCCCGTCACCGGACGCCCCGGTGGCTGGGTCGACCACCTCGCCCGGATGTGGCCGGTCGACGGGGTCGTCGGCGAAAACGGCGGGCTGTGGTTCTGGACCGGAGGCGGCCGGATGCACCGCAGGTTCGCGCAGGACGCCCTCACCCGGGCGGACAACCGCCGCCGCCTCGACGCCCTGGCGGTAGACATTCTGGCCGCGGTGCCCGGCGCGGCGCTGGCGAGCGACCAGCCGTACCGCGACCTCGACCTCGCCATCGACTTCTGCGAAGACGTCCCGCGACTTTCCGACAGCGAGATCGACCGGATCGCGGCGATGTTCACCGCAGCCGGTGCCACCTGTAAGGTGAGCTCCATCCATGTGAACGGATGGTACGGCGCCTTCGACAAGCTTGCCGGATGCCGAGCGTTCGTGGCGGATCGCTACGCCGAGGAGCTCGACCTCGCGCGGTGGGCCTTCTTCGGCGACTCGGCGAACGACGAGCCGATGTTCGCCGCGTTCCCCCTGTCCATCGGCGTCGCGAACGTCCGCGCGTTCCTCCCCCGGATGACCCACTGGCCGGCGTTCGCGACCAGCGCCCCCGGAGGGGAAGGGTTCGCGGAGGGGGTGGACGCGCTGCTGACGGCTAGAGAATTGTCTTTCCGAGAGCGCTCTGGATGAGCCAGACGGCGAGTTCGCCGGTCTGGTTCCGAATGTCGAGCACGGGGTTCAGCTCGACCATCTCCATCCCGATCAGCTTCCGCCGTGCGGCCGTCTCGCAGATGAGGTGGGACTCCCTCAGCGTCAACCCGCCTGGAACCGGCGTTCCAACTCCAGGTGCGTCTTGTGGATCGACCCCATCGAGGTCGAAGGAGAGGTGAACGCCGGCCGTGCCGTTGCTGGCGCGGTCGAAGGCCTCTTGCACGCACAGGGCCAATCCCCGGGAGTCAATCTCGCTCATCGTGTAGGTTCGAACCCCCAGCTCCTTCACGAGCGGAGCCTCGGTGAAGTCGACGTCGCGCGCACCGATCACCACCACGTTCTCGGGCCGCAGCGCCGGTTCACCCCCAGCAAGTCCCGTAAGTTCGGCGAGCCCGCGCCCGAGCAGCGTGGACAGCGGCATGCCGTGGATGTTGCCGGACGGCGAGGTGTCGGGGGTGTTCATGTCGGTGTGGGCGTCTACCCAAACCACCCCGATCGACTGGCCTCGGCGGCGATACCAACGGGCAAGCCCGGAGATCGTGCCGATCGCCTGGGAGTGGTCGCCACCGAGAACCAGCGGGAACAACCCCTGCTCGCACCCCTGCTCCACCCGGTCGGCGAGGGCGGTGCAGGTGCGCAGAATTGCGGGAAGGAACCGAGCGCGCGGATTTTCGCCCGCCTCGGTCGACTCGGCCGAGGCAACCTCCAACGCGACGACATCGATCACCCGATGTCCCATCGCGCGTAACTTCGGAACGAGCCCGGCCACGTGCATCGCGGACGGCCCCATGTCCGTTCCACGGCGCCCGGCGCCGAGATCCAGGTGCACGTTCGTGATCGCGACATCCATGTTACCGACCCTAGCGCGGCCCCGCGGTCGCGGCTGCTCCCCGTGAGGCGTACCGGCGAACATGGTCGCGATTCTGCGCCTCATCCAGTCGCTCGGGGAAGGGCTACCGCTCCCGATCCTGGCCGCGCTCGCCGCCACCCTCGTGATCTGGCTCGGGCCGGCTTGGTGGAACAGCCTGCGCACGCGCGAGATCCGCGGACTCGTTCGGCGGATCGGTCGCGGCGAGTCGGTGCCCGCACTGACGGCGCGCGCCTTCCGGATCGCGGGGAGCCGACCCGACCGGCTCGCACTACTCGCCGCCGAGGCCAACCGAAGGGGCCTCCAGCCACTGCGCGAAGCGGCGTTCGCCGCGCTGACGGAGGTGGACCCTGCGCGGGCGGCGTCGGAGCGGGTCGGCCAGGCGCCACCCAAGGGTGCCCAGGAAGCGCACCCGCTCGCTGCAGTGGTGGCCATCGAAGGGCTGATCGCTGCGGGGGCCTGGGAAGCCGCTGGCGCGCGGCTCGCCTCGGCGCGTGCGCGCTTCCCCGACGATCCCGAACTCGCAGCGCTCGCCGATCGCATCCGGTCGCGGACCGGTTAGCCCGAGGGCCAGAGGGGGCGGGCGTGGACATCTCCGAGTTGGCGCGCCGTCTCGAAGACCTCGCGCGGGACATCGACCTCGCCGTGTACCGGCTCGAACGGCCGCCCGCGCAGGGACCCGATCTGACAGCACTCCGGCGCGAGCTGGAGGGGATCCGCGACCGCGTGATCGCGATGGGCCGGGAAGTAGACCGCTGACCCTGGACACACGTTCACCCGGTGGCTAGGGTGAACAGATGTTCCTTGTCGTGGACTGCGAAGCCTTCCCACCCCGAATCCGCTTTCTCTTCGCCGGCGCGCCGCGATCCAGGTCGCGACGCGATGTGAGCCAGCATACAAACCGCGCGGCACGCGTCCGGTCCGTCCGCAGAACGGGACTGCCACTGGTTTCCATAAGTTTGCACTTTTCACGCCCAGTTTCGGACTTATCCACAGATTGTGGACAACCCTGTGGAACAGCTGAGGATGCCCTGGGGAAGTGCCGGTGCATCCGTCGCCGGATCGGTCATCCGACCGCCGAACGAGCGGCCCGCCGGGGCTGCGGCCAGCTGTGGATGGCGTGGCTCGGGCAGGCGCGCTCCCCGCACCCAACCACTACCGGTAGGGGCTTGTGCGCCACCCGACCCACTAGATATTGTGTATGGGCTCGACGCCACCCAGCGGCGGGCGACGACCGCTCCCCCACCCGTGCTCCGGGAGGGAGCCCTCGGGGATCCCCCCGAGCGGAGTGGCCGTGGGCGTTGGCTCGCGCCGCCCG
>CANLGQ010000294.1 GCA_947490265.1 Pseudomonadota bacterium
AGGCCGGCGATCAGGTTTCCGTAGCTCGGAACCACGCCAGCCTCCGTTCGTTCGCCGGTGCGGAGGTCGATGGGCAGCCCCAGCGCTCCGTCATCGGTCGCGCCGATCACGCGCCCGCCGGCCAGCCCTCCCCCGAGCAGCAGCGCCGTCGCCCACGGCCAGTGGTCCTTGCCGTTTCCGGAATTTCGTAGGGGCGTTCTGGTCATCTCCGACACGACATAGACCAGTGTCTCCTCGAGCAGCCCTGCCGCCTCGAGCGCAGCCATCAGGGTCGAGAGACCGGCGAACGTCGTGTTCCACAGCTCGTGTTGGACCGGGACGTCGGCATGACTGTCCCAGCCCCATCCGCTGTCGAGCAGGACCGCGTGCCACAGGCCTTCGGCGAGGCCCTCGACAGCCGTGCTCGCGTTGTCCTCGAACGTGGTGTCGGGACCCGATGCGATCCCCGCGGCGAGCGACCCGGCGTCGCGGCGGAGGCGCTCCGCCCGCCACTGGGCCTCGGCCGCGTCGGCCATCGCCGTCGCAAGGCGCGGCTCCCCTGCGCGGCTGCTCCCGAGGCGGCTGCGCGCTCCGGCGAGGTAGGCGTGGAGGCTCGCCCGGGTGGCGTCGTCGGGAACCCAGCGCGGATAGGGGGCGTACCCAGGCGGGGCGACCGGATCGTGCCCCGGCTCGATCAGCGTCCGGATCTGATCGCGAGCTCCCATTCGCCCAGCAGAGGCGGCAAACGACGGCTCTCCGGGGAGGGCGTCGGCAGCCAGTCGACTCTGGTTGGCGAGATCGACGTACCCCAAGGGGCTGCCGGCGCTGATCTGCGCGCCGAGCAGCGCGCCGACATCGGGTAGCCGGCCCGTGCCCGACCCGGTCAACACCCGGCGGACGCTCGCCTGATGGCTGATGGCCGCGACCGAGATCCCGTTCACGACGATCGCTCGAGGGCCCCAGGACTCGAAGAATCGCGTGACTTCGGGTCGCTTGACGGGATTGACGAGCAAGGGGATCCCGCCGACGGTCGCCGGCGCCTCCCGGTCGTCGGGATCCTCGGGATTTTCGTCGAGGTCGGGGCTGTCGATCCCGGCGACCCCGAGCTTGGGATCCAGGGCGAAGGTGGTGTCCCAACCACCATAAAGAGCGACGGTGATGAGTTTTCGCGGCTGGCTGCCGCGGGCCCTGCCGGACAGCACCGACGCGCCGACCGCCACCCCGATCGCCCCGAGGAGGTCGCGCCGGCGCATCAGTACGACACCATCGCGGGGTGGAGCAGCAGGCCAGCGACCACCGCAGCCCAGGCGTCTTCCGGGTTGGCGCGGAGGATCTCGTGAAACCACAGGTCGTAGGCGGCATCGACCTCCACGTCGCGGGGGCCTGCCGCCATGCCGAGGATCATCCGATGCAAGTGTACGAGTTCGGCCCGTACCGAGGCCTCATCGACCGCATCCACGCCCGCACCGAACAGCCGCCGTTCGGCTGCGGGGAGGGGAAGGTCGGACGCGACGATCGTGCCAGCGGCCTCCCACGCGGCCCGTTCCAGGGCGAGGGTGCGCGTCGGGGTCGGTCCGAGCGTCGGCTCGGTGACTTCGTAGCCGGAGATCCCGCCGAGCAGCATGCGAAAGCCATAGCGGTCGGTGGTGAGTAGATCGACCTCGCCCCAGCACGTGACCCGCCCTTCCTCGCAGGCCGCGGCGGTCGGATCGGCGAGGAAGCGGAACCCGGTGAGCGCTTCGACGGTGCGCGCCCATTGCTCGGGCCGCGTGTGTTGCAGGCCAGGGACCCATTCTGCGGCGTTCGGTGAGAGGGCGGCGAACGACTCGTCGAGGACGATCGCCGTGACCAGGGCCTTGGCCGAACGGCCACTCTCCTCGAACGCCAGGGCCCATGCCGCCACCCGGTCGGCGGGAAGGTCTTCGGGGTCGGTCTGAGTGAGCCACGACCCGAAGTGCTTCGCGGTGCACGTGGGGAACGCTGGATGGTCGGCGATCGCTCGGCCGAGGTCGGAGAGATCTCCGCCGGGAACACCAAACAGCGCAGGCGCGGGCATGCCGAGCGCCTCCCATTGGTTCACGTTCTCCGGGACCCAGTAGACGAAGGGGTAGCAGCTCTCGGCGTCGCGTCCGCCGCAGCCGCGTTCGTAGGCATCCCGAACCTCGCTCGGGAGGATGTAGCGGCGAAAGCCCCAGAAGTAGGAGCCGAGGGGGTCGATCTGGTTGTGGCACCCAGCGCACGCGGGCTCGTTCAGGGGGCCGAGCCCGCCTGTCGTGAACACTCCCCCGTCCGACAGCACGGGGAGGTCGGCGCTCGCGAAGTCCTGGCATAGGAAGAGCCGGCTGACCGCATTGGCGCGCTCGCGTTGGAAATTGGTGTCGGAACTCCGATAGCGGAGCCAGGTTCCATTGTCTGAGAGCAGCCCCGCAGCAGGTCGCCCGTCAGGCCAGGCCGCGCGCTGCCAGGTGGGCCCCTTCGGATCGAACGGCAGGCCATAGACCTTCGCCAGTACGGCGTCGGTCATCGTCCAATCGACCGCAAGAACCTCGGAGTACGGAAGATTCGAACGGATGACCTCCTCGATGACCGCGAGCGGGCCCTCCCCGACGCTGTGCACGATCGCCTGACCCTCGGTGTCGGCCAGGGGGCCGAGCGGGGGAAACTCGAAGTCGGTGTCCACCCGGGTCCAGAGGGCGGCGGCGTGCAGGTCGCGCATCTCCGCCCCGAACGCGTCCGACTCGAGCCACTGTTCGAGGAGCTCTGGAAGGGCCGTAGAATCAGCCTCGAGTCGCGCTAATTCCTCGTCGCTGAGCGGAGTGCCGCGCACCGCCATCGACACCCGTCGGCCTCGCTCCAGCGGATCGAGCAGGGTCCGGAGCGCCGGCTCGCTCGAGCGCTCACCACAGCCGAGTAGCAAACCTAAGAACCACACAGCACGTTCTAGCCGGTCCCCCGGAGGGTCGCGACTCGGGATAGTGCACGGCGTGACGATGCCTTGCGATTCAGAGCGCCTGCGCGAGGCCTCCCGACGGCTGGGCCTGCCGGTCGAGATCCAGTGGATCGCGCGAACGGCCTCGACAAATGACGACGTTCGGGGCTGGGCAAGCCGAGGCGCGCCGCACGGCTCGGCGCTGATGGCCGAGGAGCAGACGGCGGGACGCGGTCGACTCGGTCGCCGCTGGGAAGGCGTGCCCGGGGGGGCGGTGATGCTCTCCCTGGTCGTGCGGCCCCGACTGGCGGTCGCCCAGGCTCCGCTGCTGGCGCTGGCCGCTGCGGTTGGCGTTGCCGCGGCGCTCGGGCCGGAAACCGCGATCAAGTGGCCCAATGACGTGCTCAACCGGGACGGGAAGAAGTTGGCGGGGATCTTGGCGGAGCTCGAGTCCTCGAACCCGCTCGCCGCGATCCTCGGGATCGGCGTGAATGCAACTTTGGCCCCGGATCTCCCCGGTGCTGCGCGGCTCGCGGCCACCCTGGATCGGGCGGAGTTGGCCGCCGCGCTGGTGAGCGAAGTGCTGGCCGCGGTAGCGGACCTCGAGCGATCGCCCGCGGCGCTTCTCGCGCGGTGGACGGCGCGCGCGGCGTATGTCGGGCAGGAGGTGACTGTCGCCGGACGCACCGGTCGCCTTCGCGGGGTGGACGCCGACGGCGCGTTGCTGCTCGATGGGGCCGCCGGTCCGGTCCGGATCCTCGCCGGCGATGTGGCGCTGGTCA
>CANLGQ010000295.1 GCA_947490265.1 Pseudomonadota bacterium
AGAGCCCACCAGCCCCCACGTCGTGCACGCTGCAGATGGGGTTGTCATCCCCGAGCGCCATACAGGCGTCGAGGACGTCCTGGCACCGCCGCTCCATCTCGGCGTTCGCGCGTTGGACGCTGGCAAAATCGAGTTCCGAGCTCGCGAGGTCGCCCGTCCCGACCGATGACGCGGCGCCGCCCCCCAGGCCGATCAGCAGCGCCGGCCCCCCGAGCACGACGATCTGGGCCCCGACCGGGATGTCGGCCTTGGTCACGTGGCCGGGCCGGACGTGCCCGTACCCGCCGGCCAGCATGACCGGCTTGTGAAACCCGCGGATCTCGCCCGCGACCCGCGCGGTCCAAACCCGGAAGTAGCCGGTGAGGTTCGGTCGGCCGAACTCGTTGTTGAACGCCGCCGCGCCGAGCGGACCGTCGATCATGATGTCCAGCGCCGTCGCCATGCGCGGGGAGTGGCCGAGCGGGAGCTCCCAGGGCCGAACGGCACCCGGAAGCTGGAGATCGCTAACGTGAAAGCCACAGAGTCCGGCGCGCGGCTTGCCACCGCGACCGGTCGCGCCCTCGTCGCGGATCTCCCCGCCCGCGCCGGTTCCCGCCCCTGGATGGGGGGAGATCCCCGTCGGGTGGTTGTGGGTCTCGACCTTCATCAGCAGGTGGGCCGCCTCCCGGACGTGTCGGTAGGCCCGATCGTCAGGGGAGACGAGCCAGCGATCGACCTCCCCGCCGGCGACGACCGCGGCGTTGTCGGCGTAGGCGGAGAGGACCGCGCCGGGGGACACCGCATGGGTGTGCCGGATCATCTGGAACAGGGTGTGGGCCTGGTCGCGACCGTCGATGGTCCAGGTGGCGTTGAAGATCTTGTGCCGGCAGTGCTCGGAGTTCGCCTGGGCGAACATCGTCAACTCGACGTCGGTCGGGTTTCGGCCGAGGGCCTGAAAGGCGTCGAGGAGGTAGGTGATCTCGTCGTCGGCCAAGGCGAGGCCGAGCGCTCGGTCTGCGGCTTGGAGCGCCGCGCGGCCGCCGGACAAGACGTCGATGTGCCGAAGGGGGCGGGGCGTCTCGACCGCGAACAGGGTCTCGGCGGCGGAAAGCGGGATCACCGCCTCCGTCATCCGGTCGGAGAGGAGCTCTCCCGCGGCCTTACGCTCGCTCTCGGTCCACCGGCCGGCGATCTGCCAGCCGACCGCGCGCTCGATCCGGCGCACTGGCAGCCCGCAGTTTCGCGCGATCTCGGTGGCCCGGCTCGACCACGGGCTCACCGTGCCGGGCCTGGGCACGACGAGGAGATCGATCCGGGGTAATTCGGCAGGCGGGGCCTCCTGCTCGTAGTCGAGCAGGGCTCTCAGGATGCGCTGGCCCGGTCCCGGATCGCCGTCGACCAGGTGCACCCACCAGGCCGACAACGCCCCGGCTGCCGGCGCGATCGCAGCGACGCGCTCCGTCAACTTCTCGAGGCGGAAGGCCGATCGGGCGGGACCACCGGCGAGGATGAGCATTCGGACTCCGGGGCGGCTGACCCCATAACGCTGCCGATCACTGAAAGGTGATCGACCAGGTCCCGGTGTCGTAGCCGTCCATCGTCGGAGGGAACCGGAGGCCCTGGAAGCGTGCGATCACGCAGGCCTGCACCGCTGGGTTGTTCAAGGTGGAGGATTCGGCGACGGCCTTGTCGATCGTCCCGTCCGCCGCGATGTGGTAGGCCACCACCAACTTTCCGGCCGCCCCGCCCGACGCCTTGGCCTGGCAATACCGGAACGCCGGGAGTTTTTCTTCGATCGTCTCCTCGACCTGGTCGCGGGTGAGGCCGGTGAGCTCGGGGGGGATCAGGTCGGTGCCCTCCCCAACCCCGGACAGGTCCCCGGCCTGCGCCGGCTCCAACAGGAGCTCGTCCCCGAGCTCCCAGCAGGTCGCCATCTTTCGAACCTCGAACACCGCCCGGTTAGCGGTGCTCTCCACCAAGGTCGCGGGGACCGGCAAGGTGACGCCGAGCTTGCTGTGGCAGGTGGCCACGAACTCGCCCTCAGCAGTCGCCACGGTCGTGGTGGCCTCGAACCGGCAGATCAGGTCCCCTTCCCACCGGCACTCCGTCGCGGGTCCCGTGCGGGTCACGGTCAGGTCGGCGCCCCGGTGGGCCCGCACCGGCATGGCGACCTCGGACAAGCGGACCGTCGCGAGGACGCCCGCCAGTTTCTTCTCTTTGGTGGCCCCGACGAGCGCTTCGAGCTCGCTCGCGGCGGCGGCGAAGCCCCTCGCCTCCACCAGGGCCGGTAGATCGGCGCCCAGCGCCGGAGCTCCCCAGAACAGCATGGGGTCCCCACCCGCCTTAGAACGCGATCGCGTCTTCTTTCAGCAGGCTGAGGTCGAGGTTCGGGGTGTCCTCGAGCCACCACGATCCGCCGCTCATGTAGCCGTGCACCGGCCCGACGGTGGTGTCGCCCGACACGTAAACCGGGTTTGCCGGGTCTGTCTCGTCGATCTGCACGAGCCCGCAGTACTCGTAGGTGAAGGTCGTGGAGGTGTAGGTGGCGTTGATGCACTGGGTGTAGTCGGTCTCGACGTAGAACGCGGTGTTCCAGTCGTAGGCCGGGAACGAGACGCCGCCGGACCCGTCGTCGTGGTTCACGGCGATGAACTGCGTCAGGTAGGCCTGATCGTCGTCGGCGAAGTCCTGTCCGTCGTCGGCCCAGGCCTGAGTCGCGGTCTCGAGCAGGTACGGGCTGAGCGCCCCGAAACCGACTCCGAACCGCATCCCCTCCATGAGCTCGTAGGGGTCGGCGCCGGGAAACACGTCGGAGTCGAGCTCGCTGCACCGCTCGTCTGCGGTTTCGGGGATGAACCGCAGCACGCCCTCGAAGAACGCCAGCGTGGGGAGCTCGGTGCCCGTGCCGCCGAACCCGGAGTCGTAGTTGAACTCCTCACCGACCTGGCTCGTGGCGATGTAGTCGAAAAACGCCAGGACTTCGCAGTAGTTATCGGGATCGGGCGTCGAGCCGGGCGCGCCCTGGAAGTACTCGAGGTTCGCGAGCGTGACGAGCACATAGGGCACGCTGCCCCAGGGCTGACCGCCGTTCGTGCCGTTGATGTCGGGGTTCAACCAACCTTCGAGCTGGTTGAGCTCTTGATTCCAGCCCGCCTTCAGCTCCCAGCCGATCGCGGCGACCTCGAGGGGATCGACGAAGGGCGTGCCCGTGTCGGTCGTGGTGCCGGTGTCCCCTGCGCTCGGGATGGTCGGTACCTGCGTGGTGGTGTCGTCGTTCGATTCCTCCCCGCTGCACCCTGAGGCGAACAGCGCACTCACAACCGCTCCGCTCACGAAAGTCATCGTCCGCATGTCTGCTCCCAAGTTCCGTCCGGCAGCGTAGCCGCCCGGGGGCCGCTCTGCACGCACCCTGCACCCGATCTCCTCGTCGAGTGGCGCGTCCGAGCCGGTAGAAGGGATCGGGAGGTGGGGTGTGTGGCTGCGCCTGGGGCTCGCGAGCGCGGGGGTGGTCGGGGCGGTGCTGGCGCGGGCGCTGCTGGCCGACCCCTGGCCGTGGCTTGCCTTCAACCTGGGGCTCGCCTGGGTTCCGGTCGCCCTCGGCGCGATCGCCTCCCGGGGAAAGCGGGCGTTGGTGCTGGCTGGACCGCTCTGGCTCCTGTTCCTCCCCAACG
>CANLGQ010000296.1 GCA_947490265.1 Pseudomonadota bacterium
CCTCGGGTGGCAGGCCTCGCGGGGGCGCCTCCTCGATGCAGCCGACAACCTGGAGAAACGTCGGGTGTGCGTGCTGACTGCCGGCCTCGCGGATCGGCTGTTCCCCGACCGCGCGATCGATCCGGTGGGTCAGACGGTGTTTGTTGGCCGCAAGCCGTACTTCGTGGTCGGCATCCTCGAACCGCGCAACTTGTTCGGGTTGGAGTTCGGGTTCGATTGGGACAACTCCGTCTTCCTCCCGCAGGTCACTGCGGAGGTGCGAGAAGGTCGTCCGGAGCAGGCAAAATTCGTGCTCGCGCTGACCGAGGACCCGACGACGAACGACCGAGTCGAAAAGCTCGGAAACGCGGCCTTGCTGGCAAATCATCGGGGCGTAGAAGACTTCGAAAGCCTCAATTTCGCGTCGATGTTGGAGCAGTTCTACCAGTTCTTCCTGATCCTCGATGGGATCGTAGCGGTGATCGCCGGTATCAGTCTGTTCGCCGGCGGAATCGGGGTGATGAACATCATGCTCGTGAGCGTGACCGAGCGCACGCGGGAGATCGGGATCCGGAAAGCGATCGGTGCCAGTAATCCGGCCATCCTGAGCCAGTTCTTGACCGAGGCGACTGTGCTGTCGCTCAGCGGTGGGTTGGTTGGGGTGAGCACCGGGCTGCTGACGACGGCGGCGCTTCACGCCGCGATTGCCTCCGTTCAGGAGCGGTGGGTCGCGACCTTCAGCCTGCCGGCGGTGGCCGCGTCGCTCCTGACCACCGCGGCGATTGGACTGGTCTTTGGCGCGGTGCCGGCCTGGCGGGCCTCGCGGCTCGAGATCGTCGAAGCGCTTCGGAGGTGACGTGCTGACCCACCTTTACACCGCGCTCGACCTGTTTCGATCACAGAAGATTCGCTTTCTTCTGACCGTATCCGGCATCGTCGTGGGCGTGGCCTCCCTTGTCGTGCTCGCCAGCTTCCTCACGGTCGGGCAGCGGGGCCTCATGGAGTCGAGCGCTCGCGCGGCGGGGGAAGACGTGATCACCGTCGGCAACGACTGGCAGGTGGTCCACGACAACCCGGAGGCCGAGCGGATCAACCGAGCCGATCAAGAGGCGCTCGGGTCGAGCGCGTTGCTTCCCGATCTCGCGGTAAGCGCGAATTACGGGATGCGCGACGCTCAGGCGCTCTTCGGAAAAGAGTCCTTCGAGCCGCTCATCGTCGGCGTGGAGCCCACCGCGTTCGAGATTCATCGCTTGAACCTGGCGAGCGGACGAGGTTTTTCGGAGGAGGAGTACCGAGACGTCCGCCGCGTCGCCATCGCCGGGGCGCAGGTGCTCGATGGGGAGCTCGGGCCCGGCGACGTGATCCGCGTCGAGGGTCGCCCCTTCGTGCTCGTCGGCGTGCTCGCGGAAAAGCAGGACATGGGTCCGGGTGGCTTTCGGAGCTGGAACCGTCGGATCCTTTTCCCGGCACGCACGTTCAACCTCGAGTTCAACCCGTCGAAACGCCCGACCAACATTGCGGCGAGGGTGGTGCTTCCGCCCGATTTCGAGGGGCCCCTGTCGCTGTACGTCGCCAACGTCCGCGATCTGATGACGGTCGTGCTGATGCACGACCGCACGCTGCAGAGCTTCGACTTTGGGGGGGCAGGACGCGAGAGCGACACCGAGGATCAAATCCTGCTGGTGATCGAGTTGCTGATCTATCTCACCACCGTTTTTTCCATGGTGGTCGGCGGGATCAACATCATGAACATCATGCTCGTCACGGTCGCGGAGCGAACCCGGGAGATCGGGCTTCGTCGTGCCCTGGGTGCGACTCAGGGCGACATCCTCCGCCAGTTTCTTGCCGAGACGGTGATGGTCACGTTGATCGGCGCGGTCCTCGGGATCCTGTCGGCGCTGGTCCTCCTCGGTCTGGCGTCCTGGGCGATGACGAAGTGGGTGACCGCATGGCCCTACTATGTGGAGATCTGGAGCGTCGGGCTGTCGGTCACCTTTGCCGGGCTCATCGGGATGGTTTGTGGGATGTACCCCGCATACCGCGCAAGCCGACTGGACCCCGTGGAGGCGCTCCGGACCGACTAGTCTAGTGGTTCGGCAGACGGATTCCGACAGGTCGGAATTCTCGCGCCTCGGGGGGCCCTGCCCCTGCAACCCCGCTGGGGGGCTGGCTTCGCCGCCCCCCCCAGACCCCCAGCGCCGGACACCGGCACCGATCAGAATCACTGGGTTCGATCACGAGGCCCGGGGGCCGCCCTGGACCGGTTCAGTCGATTCCGCGGCCATCGACCCACGCCCAGCGGTCCCGATCCGGGTCCCACTCGTCCCACGTCGGAATGGCGGCCAGCGACGCCACCCGATCCGGGGGAACCACCCCGGGAACGAGGAACGCTTTCTGGCGGTGCAGCGGATAGGGATTGCGGAGTTCGAAGCCAAGGACTCCCAGGATTCCGCGCGCAATGTACCAGGTCGCTTGCGGGTTCCAGCCGTGCGCGATCTTCACAACCACGCCGAGGCCCTCGGGAAAGTCGGGGTGGACGATCGCGAGGCCCAGCAGGCCGTCGGCACCCTCTTTGGCGATGACCGCACCGCGACCGGCCTTGAGAATCGTGCTGTCGAGCCGGTTGAAGCCGCCGATCAGGTCGGGGCGATCGACCATGGCAGCCCAGATCCAGTCCTCCTCCCGGGTCGCCGCGAGCCCGGCATACAGGACCGCGAGCTCGGAGACGGTGTTCGACACGGTCGGAAGGCCACAGCCGTCTTTCGCCACGCGGAGCGGCGTCCACTCCGGCCCGAGCCACCGCCGAAGCACGGCCAGATATGCCGCGAAGAACGGATGGGTGGGGAGGGTATACCCCGCCCGGTTCCACCCGCGACGGCGGGCCCCGCGGAGGATGGCGGCGTGCTCGCCCGAGCAGCCATGGTACCATCTGCGGGGGCGCCGAACCTGGCGTCCGAACTGGACGAGCGGTACATCGAGCGGGGTGAGCATCAGCCCGTGCTCGCTCGGCGAGAGGAGGCTCTGCGCGGCGGCGACGTGTTCGGTGTCGCCGTTGTGGCTGGCCAGCCCGATGGCCTTCTGCTCAGGGGTGCAGTCGGCGAGCTCGGCAGCGAAAACCTTCATCGTGAGGGGTTTCATCATCGAGCGGCCATAGCACAGGACATTGCCGCCGAAGCTGTGAACGACGCGCCCGCCGCTCGCCCAAGCCACCGCACCGTGAATCGTGGTCTCAGAAACTCCGTTCCGACGGTAGTCCACCAACGGTTCCCACTCGACGTCTCGGCCCGTCGGAACGCCGGAGAGGGCAGCCCCAAAGGGGCTCTCCGGGTAGATCTCACTCCCCGGGCGACCCCCCTCGACGGCGGAGGGCAAGTGGAAAGACGCGCGCGTCATCCGGCAGCGTTAACCCGGCGGTGCGAGCACCGCGCGGACCGGGCTCGCGTCCGCCCCGACGAGTGGAAGCGGCAGGGCGATCAGGGTGTAGCGACCGGGGGCCACGCCGGCGAGCACGAGCCCCTCGAGGATCGCCAGGCCCCTGGCGAAAACGGCGGTATGGGCTTCGAGGACCTTGTCGTGGCACAGGTCGATGCTGGGCGTGTCGATCCCGACGAGGCGAACGCCCTGATCGGCGAGGTAATGAACCAGCTCCGCCGAGAGGGCC
>CANLGQ010000297.1 GCA_947490265.1 Pseudomonadota bacterium
CGACGTGGGACCCGCTCGCGGAACCGGAACGAAGATAACGTTCACCCCCGACGGCACCATCTTCGACGAGACGACGTTCGATGCGGCCCGGATCCTGGCCCAGTTGGAGATGAAGTCGTTCCTGCACCGCGGGGTGCGGATCGTCTTTCGCGACCAGGTTTCGGGTACTACCCACGAGCTGAAACACGACGGCGGACTCGCCGACTGGCTCGAGGCGCTCGTCCAACGGAACAACGACGTGCGTTCCGTCGACACGCGATTCGTGCTCGACAAACCGGAAGCGCGAATCGAGCTTGCCCTGACCTGGACGGAAGCGCCGCGGGAGCGGATCACGACGTTCGTGAACGGGATCCCCACCCTCGACGGTGGAACGCACGAACTGGGCCTGCGCGATGCGGTCGTGAAGGCGGTGCGGGCGTTCGTCGATGCGCATGACTTGGCTCCGCGGGGGATCACGCTAACTGCCGAGGATCTCCGGGAAGGATTACTCGCCCTCCTCAGCCTTCGGATCAAGGACCCGCAGTTCCAAGGCCAGACCAAGGGGCGCCTCAACAACCCTGAGGTGCGGTCTCAGGTCGACGGTGCGGTCCGGCCCGCGATCGAGGACTGGCTCCATCAGAACCGATCCACCGGCGAGGCGGTGGTCGCCCGCGCGGTCCAGGCCGCTCGCGCTCGGCTCGCCTCCCGACAAGCGGAAGATCAGGTCCGCCGAAAGTCAGCGACATCAGGGCGGCTGAACCTCCCAGGGAAGCTCGCCGATTGTTCCTCGTCCGACCCCGACGCCTGCGAGCTCTTCATCGTCGAAGGCGACTCCGCAGGCGGATCCGCAAAACAAGGTCGTGATCGCCGAACCCAGGCCATTCTTCCGATCCGCGGGAAGGTGCTGAACACCGAGCAAGCCAACCTGAAGAAGGTGCTGGAGAACGAGGAACTGACCAACGTAGTGACCGCGCTCGGTTGTGGAATGGCCGCCGAATACAAACCTGAAAAGCTACGGTATGGCCGCGTGGTGTTGTTGATGGACGCCGACAGCGACGGGCACCACATCACCACCCTGATGCTCACGTTCTTCTTTCGACATCTGCGGCCCCTGATCGACGCCGGTCGGGTCTTCATCGCCCAGCCCCCGCTCTACCGAATCAACGCCGGGCAGGACACCTTGTGGGCCCTCGACGACCGCGAGCGCGATCAGTACCTGGCCAAGCTCTCGAGCCGCGCCAAGCCGGAGATCACGCGGTTCAAGGGTCTCGGAGAGATGCCGCCGAAGGCCCTGTTCGACACGACGCTCGATCCGGCCCGCCGTCGCCTGCTCAGGGTTACCGTGCCCAACGTCGACCTGGCGGAGGCCACCATCGCCGACCTCATGGGCAAGGATCCGTCGCGTCGGTACTCGTTCATCCTGTCCTCTGCAGGCGAAGTGAAGGACGTCGACGTCTAGCGGGGCAAGTGGGCAACACCGGCACGGGTGCTTAGGATCGGCAGGGAGGTCGTGTGGATCCCTCGCGGTGGTACGAACGCGGCATGGAACACTTGGCGGCGCGGGCCTGGGAGGCGGCCGTGGACGCCTTCACGCGCGCGCTGACCGACGATCCGCAAGGGATCGGCGCGCACGTCGGCCTGGCCCGAGCCTACGAGGGACAACGCTTGTTTTCCCGCGCGGTGGATTCCTGGCGTCACGGGCTGGCGCTCGCGCCGGACAGCCCGCCGCTCGCCACCGGGCTCGCTGAGGCGCTGCGATCCGCAGGATGCATCGCCGACGCAGAAGACGCCTTCAACCATGCGATTCACTGCTTCGCGTTGGCCGGACGGATCGCGCCCCCCACCGGTACCCTACTGCCGCGCCCCGACGCCGAGCTCGCTGCCGCCCACGCCGGTCACGGCGAGTCCCTTCGCCTGCTCGCTCGCCCCCGCGCCGCCATCGCCGCGCACGATCTAGCCCTCGCCGCCCTCGCCACCTCGGGCGGACGCCGTTCCCGACCCGGTGAGGCGGTCGCGCTCACCGCACTCCAGGGCAAGGCCGAGTCGAACAACGCGCTCGAGCGGTGGTCCGAGTCCATCCCCCTGTGGCGGGCGGCGCTCGAGATCGAGCCGGGCAGCACCTTCGCCAGAACCGGCCTCGAGACAGCACGAAGACAGGAACGCTCCGTTCCGAGCCGCGCTCCCCACCCGATGCCCGAGGCCGACGCCCTCGATCCGGCCACCCCAGCCGATCGCCACCGCGCGTGGGGTCGCGCCCTATGCGCCGATCGCCGCCTCGCAGAGGGCGAGGCCGCCCTGCGCAAGTCGCTTTCGCTCCAACCCGACTGGGCAGAAGCGCTGGTCGACCTGGCCACCGCGCTCGAGGAGGACCAGAAGTGGCAGCAGGCCCTCGACGCCTGGGAGGCAGTGTTGAGCCGCGCCCCCGGGCGCATCGACGCCGCCTGCTCCCGTGCCGAGGTCCTCCGAAAGGCCGAGCGGTGGAACGAAGCAATTGCAGCTTATCATCAGGCCCTCTCGCTGGAGCCCGAGTACCTCTACGCCCTGGCCGGCCTCGGAGAGGCGCTGCGCCTCGCCGGTCAGCCAGCCGAGGCGGTGCCGTGGCTCGAGCGCGCGGTAACTCGCCGCCCAACCCACGTTTTCGCGCTCAACGGCCTCGCCGCCGCGCTGTCGGAGCTCGGCCGCCCGTCGGAGGCACGACCGCTGTGGGAGCGCGCCGTGGCGCTGGAGCCGACCTCCGAGTTCGCAAAGCTCGGCCTGCGGGCCTGCATCAAGACCGAGGCAACCGGGCTCGAGCACCCGCCGGTGGTAGCCCCGCCACGCAGCGTCGCCGGCGACCCGCGCCACACGCGGGCGCTCGTTCACCTCCAGATGGCCCGTTCGCTCCTCCAGCAGGGCCGTTTCTCCGAGGTCGTGGCCGCCGCCGATCGCGCGATCGCCGAGCACCCGACCTGGGGTGCCCCCTGGATCCTCCTCGGCGTCGCGCGCACCGAGGAGCGACAGTACCGGGCAGCGGTCAGCGCGTTCGAGGAGGCGCTCCGCCGCGACCCGACCTCCGTGGAAGCGGCGGTCCACCGTGCCGAAGCGCTCCGCAAGAACGACGACCACGTCGCAGCGATCGAGTCCTGCGACGCCATCCTCGCCAGCCACCCCCACCAGCCGCATGCGCTGCTCTGCCGCGCGGAGGCGCTGCGAATGCTCGCGCGGTTTCCCGAGGCCATCGCGGGTTTCGAAGAGGTGTTGGCGCACGATCCGGAGAGCTGGGCGGGGCGCTGCGGCAAGGCCGCGGCGCTGAATGCGCTCGGGCGATTCGCCGAGGCGCTTCCGCTCTGGGAAGCCGCCTGGACCGCCAACCCGGCCACCTTCGTCGAGCGCGGACTTCAGACCTGCCGAGCGGGGCTCGAGCCGGACACCGACGCCTCGCTCCCCACCCGCCCCCGCCGCACGATCTTGCGGCGCGGCCGGGGTGACGACGACGGGCGAGCCGAACCGCCCGAGATCGAGACTCCCCGCGGCGACCAGCCTCGACCGCCCGAGAACCTCGAGGCCCAGCACCACCCCACCCGGCGACCGGATCGGCAGCGGGCGCGCGACGACCTGGATCGCGGTCGCTCGTTCTACAAAGAGCGCACCTATGCCACGGCGATCGGCTGGTTCGA
>CANLGQ010000298.1 GCA_947490265.1 Pseudomonadota bacterium
GGGCGGCCTCGGGGGCGATGCGCCAGGATCCGGTCAGGAGGAGGAGTGCCGCGAGGAGCGCTCCGGCGCCGAGCCAGCGGGCCATGCGGCGCGGCAGCACGGCCATCGCCGATCCGTCACTTGTAGAGGTCACGGGCGTCCTCCTGCGTGCTCTTGACCGCGCGGGACGCCGCCGGCGAAGCCAAGGGCGCGCTCTCCAGGATGGCGTTGTTGTTGTCGAACCGCTGCAGGTCGGCGTCGAGTTCTGGTCGCTGGTACGCTTTCGAAGCGGTGATCAGCACTTCGCGGGCTTGCTGCACCATCTGGCGGGCGTCTTCCTTCCGCCCCGCTCTTTGCGCCACGACGCTCTTTTCGGCATACCAGTTGCCCGCTGCCCGCGAGGCCACGAACCCGACGTCGGGGACCGCCGACGCCGCGACTTCCCTGAGATCTGCGGTCACCCGCGAGCGGGCCTCGGTGCGGGCGACCGCGGACCCCCCGCTCGCGAGGTCGTCGTACCGGGTCGAAGCCTGCGCCACTGCGATCTCGTCGCCAGTACCGGTGACGCGCACCCGGGCAACGATGCGTCGCCGGGCTGCCGCGTAGACGTCGCCGACGTAGACCGAGTACCCGTTTCGCGAGGTGGTCGCGGGCCAGCCGATGACCTCGAGCAATTCTACCCCTTCCGGGAGGTTGACCTCGACGGTGGCGCCGCGGGCCACGAGCGATGCGGAACGGGCGAGCTCGTCGCCGAGCGCGGCCTGGAGCTCGTTCGGCGTATCGACGAAGTCGTAGCTCCCACCCCCGAGATCGGAGATCCGTGCCAGCAGGTCCTCGTTGTACTCGACGCCGAGGCCGATGGTCGACACCGTCACCCCCTCCGAGGCCAGACCGGCGGCAAGCCGGGCGAGGGCGCCCGGGTCGGTCTCCCCGACGTTCGCTTGCCCATCCGACAGCAGGACGACGCGGCGGACGTCCGAGGGGGATGCACGGCGAATTTCACGGATCGCGGCCTCGATCCCGTCGCCGAGGTTGGTGCCTCCCCCTTCCACCACCTGTTGAATGGCGCGTCGCGCGAGGGTCTGGTCCCCCACTGGCCCCATCGGCAGGAGAACGTGGGCCCGATTCGAGAACGTCACCAGCGCGAAGCCATCGCTCGGGCCCAGCTCGGACAAGAGAAAGGCGGCTCCCTTTCTCGCGTAGTCGATCTTGCGTTCGTCGCTCATCGAGCCCGAGGCGTCGAGGACGACGGCGAGGTCGACCGGGCTCCGGGCTCCCCCTGGCGCATGATCGGGGCCTGCGACCTCCACGACCAGGTACCGTTCGGTCGGAACGCCGCGCGGAACGGCGCCATGGTCGAGCCGCGCCGCGAGGTTCACCGAGCCCGTCCGATCAGGGGTTATAACCCCACCAACCTCGGGTGGAGCCGCGACCGGAAGCGGATCCGGTGCGACCGCGCCGAGCGAAGACCAGGGCAACAGGCGGGGGGCGAGCAGTGCGGCGCCCGCGGCGCTGACGGCGAGACCCACGGTGAGCTTCCAGGGCGTCATGGCGATCCTCGGTTGGCTGTGATCGGCCAACGCGAGGCGCCGCGGGGACTTACACCGGTCGTGCTCCCACCGCGGCATGCGGCGCCGGGAGCGCTCGCCTTGCTCTCGGGCTGCCCTGCAAGTCAGGGCGCCGCGAGGTCCTCGTCGGTGGGCTCGAGCGGAGCGCGGGAGGCGCTCACCTCGCTCTTCTTCGGTGCCGGCCGCTCGCCCGTTTGTCCGGCGGCAAGGGCGGTCGAAACCTCGCTCGGGAGCGGGCGGAGGTCACCATTGGCGGCTTTCGGGTGGGTCGCCGCGTCCATCGCGGCGTCCACCCGCGCCGAGAGGTCTGGCCGTTGGCTTTGAACGAACGCCCAGACGGGGGAGGCGGTAAAGCGGGAGACGACAAAAAGTCGCCGCGCCCACCAGATCTGCTGTTCCGACGTGAGGGAGGGGGCGGCGGCCAGTGCGGCGGCGATCTCCGCCTCCAGCACCAGGTCGGCGCCGAGGGTGTCGGCAAACCGGCCCGCGCCGAGGCGATCCGATAGGATCTCCACCATCTTCTCGCCGCGCTTCGGCGTGACGATGGCGTCGAGGCGGTACTCGAGGCCATCGACGGCCGGCTGGGCCCAGGTGGGAAGTTTCTCCGCCTCTTTGTCGAGCGGCCGCAAGGTCGGGTCGCCTTGAAGGTGGGGGAGGAGGTCGGCGAGCGCTGCGGGTTCGTAGAGTTTGGCCGCGAGGACTGGCCCGCCGTGCGCCGCGTCGAAGCACCCCCAGGCGACCTCGTAGAGCGGGGCGTGATCGGGGCTGTAGGCCATGCCCTGATCGACTGCATCGAGCGCCGCGGCACACTCCTTCGACCGCGCGGCGTTCACGGAGATCACCTGCTCCCGACTCTTGGGGGGAGACGCTAGAAACTTGGCCGGCCGGTGCTTGGGGCGCTTCGGCGGATCCGGGATCGTCGTGGAGAAGAACGTCTCGACCGGCTCGACCGCCAACGGCGGTTGCTCTGGGATCGGCGCCGAGGCCACCGCCTGGGGTTCTGCTTCAGCAGCGCGAGCCGCTGCGATCGCCCGTGCGACCAACGCGTCCCGTTGTTTTTGCCTCCAGACCCATCCAGCTCCCAGGGACGCGACGACGATCCCGAGCGCCGCGAGCCCGATGAGCAGGGCCGGTACCCGACGCGGTCGCGCCTCGGCTTCGGGAGGACGACTCCCTGCGGCGCGCGCCTTTTCCCGCAGATCCTCACTCCGCACTTCCGGGAGTTTGGGCGCCTCTTCGAAGACCACGTACGTAGGAATCTCGCCAGCCCCGCCCGGCTCTCCGCCCGGGATGTCGACCGCCTCATCCGGGTCGTCTACGTCGGTGTCGCCCTCGGTGTTGCGGCGCGGCAGCTGCGACGCCTCGCCGATCGGGACCGCTTCTGGGGCGGACTCCGTGGTCGGAAAGGGGGTTTCGGGTGGGCATTCGACGTTTGCTGCGCCCAGGCGGAGCGCCACCGCGCTCGCGCTGTCCTCGCCCTCGCGCTCGACCACCACTTCGAGGAGCTCCCGGATCGCTCCGTGCGGATTCGACCACTCGAGATCGGAGAGTTCGAAATCGGCAATGACCCCATGGACCCCGTCGGAACACAGCAGCACGACATCCCCGTCGGCGAGCTGGACCGAGGGCGACACGTCGACCTCGACCTGGCGCTCGGTCCCGATGGAGCGCGAGAGGACGTGCGCCTCCGGATGGGTGGCGGCGTCCTCGGGCGTGAGGAGCTCTGCGTCGACGAAGAGGTTGACCATCGTGTGGTCGCGGGTCGCGACTTTCGCCTGCCCGCTGTGGATCAAGTAGGCCCGGGAGTCTCCCACGTGGGCGATCACGACCTGGTCGCCTTTCATCACCGCCGCGACCGCCGTGGTGCCCATCCCCATCAAGCGGTGGTCTTTGCGCGCGGCCTCGTAGACCTCGGTGTTGGCTCGCTCGAGGGCGTCGCGAAGGGCCTCGGCCGGTGGGTCCTGGGGGTGGGAGATCAGGTGGTCGTACACGACGCGGATCGCCAGGGTCGCCGCGCTCGCTCCACCGACGTGACTCCCCGTCCCGTCGCACACGATGGCGAGGGTGCA
>CANLGQ010000299.1 GCA_947490265.1 Pseudomonadota bacterium
CAAGCGATCGGCGCGGCGGAGCCAGCGGGGTGGGCGGAGTGGCCGATCGTCTTCTTTGGCGGTGGCGTGTCCCTGCACGAGTTCATGTTCGCGGCGGGCCGGGGGGACATCGTGGTCGTCGGCGGTGTCTTGCAGACGCAGACCGCCACCAGCGACCCAGTCCAGTCTGGCTGGGGGCTCTTTGCCGGCCCTGACCAGGAGATTCGGGCCGACAACGCCGTCTCGGCGGGGCTCAAATTGGCCGTGAAGCTCTCGCTCCACGGACCTCCTGACGAGACTCCGGATGGGTTGCCATGGGAGTTCCCAACTTCACCGCAAGCGGGGTCCATCGACGCGTTCGGGGAATACCTCGACTACTGGCTCGATGCCGCACAGGAGTTCCTACGCCAGCTTTGGGCCCGACCGAAGCTGCGCGGGGCGACTCGCCCCCGCGATCGCGGTGAACCGGCTCTACATCCACCAGCGGATGCGGGGCCTCCTGGAGGCGGACGCCAATGCGGAGTACCTCGCACAGCGGCACTCCCAGACCATCGGCGGCGGACCTGTGTTCCTTGGGCTGGAGCTGGTTCACGGCGAGGACGACCGAGACACGGAGGTCGCGAGCGACGACCTGTACCGGGTGTCGCCCGACACGGCCGCGCACGCTGCCCACGACATGCTGCTCGGGCTGCAGTCGGCGACCGGCTTCTTCCTGTGGAGCCCGGCCGACCGGGTGGGGCTCGCCCTCAACCGGACTTGGGTGGACTGGGCGGGCACCGTCGTGCCGCACACCTCCGACGGCGCTCATCCCGCGTGGCCGGGCTACGAGGCGATCCTGCTGCTGGTCAAGTCCGAGCTGCGGGAGTTCTTGGTGTGCGGGGACCGGGAGTTCGACCTGGGGTTCGAGATCGTGGATCCGATCCTGGCCACCGACGAGGACGTGCCCGGGGCCTCCTGGGGCAGCCGGATCGGGTTCGTGCAGACCTGGAGCCGTACAAACCACCTCGTGCTCCGGGTGCGGAACCGGGTGTACTTGA
The DNA here is from genome assembly GCA_947490265.1 of Pseudomonadota bacterium. Lineage (GTDB taxonomy): Bacteria > Myxococcota_A > UBA796 > UBA796 > CANLGQ01. The sequence continues at coordinate 1,017 of CANLGQ010000299.1, forward strand.
TCGTGACTCGGTCGCAGGATGATCCGGATGCCTCGCCTCCCCGGGAGAGCACGACCTTCGAGTTCGTGCACTCGAGCCTTGGAGCCGCGGCGACAGCGACGGCTCTCTGGCCCCCCACTTCGACCCATCAGCCGCTGACCGGAGGGAACTACCTGTTCCGCGACACCATTGAAAGCATCGACGCCCGGGTTTATCGCATCGACCTACCGTGAACTTGGTGCCGTCCCAAGGACCACGAACACGGCGCCGGCAGCCACTTCCGGCTCCTCCCAGCCTGGTATGCTCACCACGAGGTCTGGCACGCCGTCCCCCGTGAAGTCGCGGGCGCTCACCATGGCGCCAATCGAACCGGGCACGGTCAGGAATGCTTCCGGCGAATCGAGTTCCGTCGGGTAAATCACGACCCCGCCGACGAGCTGCCCGGTCCCTGAGTTCTCGAACGCGGCCCCCGCCACAAGGTCCGGACCGCCGACGCCGTCCAGGTTCTCGCTTCGATGGATCGTCGAGCCCCAGGTCGTGCCGTTGGCGTGGAACTCCAACTCCGCTCCGGACTCATCGAGGTCCCCTCGAACGGCACCGAAGATCCGGACGTACCCGTCATTGTAGTTCGGGGTCCCCACTGCAAACTCCGGCAGCCCGTCGCCGTCGATGTCGCCGACGCCCGCGACGTCCTTTCCGAACGACAGCGCGGGCAGGGAGTGGGTGATCGTGGCATCAGCCTGGGTGCTGAGATCGATCTCCCCCGCGAGCGGGCCGTAGAGGACATCGACCCGGCCGTGGCGGTCGGTGGCGCCGTTCGCGCCGAGGGCGTTCCACGAGCCGATGACGAGGTCGTCGCTGCCGTCGCCGTCGAGGTCGCCGGGTGAGGCGACCGCCCAGCCGGTGCTGCCGGCGGTTTGCCACACGTCGCCGCCCGTGATGTGGACGTCGGGGGCGTCGAGATCGAGGGTCCCGGGTGTGAGCGGCCCGAAGAAGACGGAGACGCGGCCGGGACCGCCGAGCCAGGCTTGTTCCTCGTCGCTCCAGAACTCGGGGGACCTGTTGTCGCCCACGATGAGGTCGGGGAAGCCGTCGTCGTTCAGATCGGCGCCGTACTCGACCGGCTTGCGGCCGGTGAACATGCCCCACCCGACGATGGCGATGTCGGCGTCGGCGGGGGTGAACACGCCGTAGACGGGGCCGAAGAAGATGTAGCCGCCGATGCTGAGGTCGTCGAAGCCGTCGTCGTTGATGTCGCCGATGGGTGAGGTGCTGCCCAGACCCTCGATGACGGCGCTGCTGACGCCGTCGGGCTCGAGGGCGAGGGAGGCCTGGCCGCAGACGGGGCCGTAGACGAGGTAGGTGCGCGACCGACGGGAGGGGTCGGGGGCGAGCGTCGATTCCACGTTCGCCCCGACGAGCAGGTCGCTGATGCCGTCACCGTCCACGTCGCCGGGGGAGGTCACGAAGGTCCCCGCCAAATCCCAGGCCACCTCCCCGAGCAGGGTGGCCCAGGCGACGTCCGCCAAGTCCACCTCGCCGGTCGGGAGCACGCCGCTGTGGGGGACGTTGTCCCGCACGCCGTTGCAGTCGTTGTCCCAGCCGTCGCAGACCTCCTCGGCGCCGGGGTAGACGACGGGGAGGTCGTCGCGGCAGTCGCCGTTGCAGGGCATGGCGCCGTCGGCGTCCTGATCTTGCTCGCCCGGGTCGAGGACGCAGTCGGAGTCGAGGCCGTCGCAGGCGTCGAACTCGGGGTTGCCTGCGAAGCGGGCGGCGTCTGCGTCGTCGCAGTCTCCATCGCAAGGGCTGACCCCGTCGCCGTCGCCGTCGTAGGGGTGTTGGGTGGGGTCGAGGTCGTCACAGTCGCCGGTGCATGGCATGGCACCGTCGGCGTCACGGTCGGACTCGGGCAAGGCGGGGAAGCAGTTGTCGTCGAGGCCGTCGCAGGAGTCGGACTCGACGTTGCCCGGGAAGCGGGTCGGGTCGTCGTCGTCGCAGTCCCCATCGCAGGGGCTGACCCCGTCTCCGTCCCGGTCCTCAGGGTGCAGGGCCGCGTCGGAGTCGTCGCACTCTGCGCAGAGGATGAACCCGTCGCCGTCGTCATCGCGCTCGCTGGGTGGGATCTCGCCGTCGCAGTCGGTGTCGAGCCCATCGCAGCGCTCCCACTGGCCGGGGTGGACGCTGGGGTCATCGGGCGCGCAGTCGTCGGCGTCGGGGACGCCGTCGCCGTCGCGATCGGGGGGCGCGGGCACCGGGGCGCAGCCGACGCCGAGCAGCCCGAGCAGCGCGAGATAGGTGAGCGCGACGGTCAAGCTCTGCCGCGCCGGGGTTTGTCCCCACCGTGCGCCCCTCGTAGCGTGGGGATCAGGGGGTGGGCGATGGAGCAGACCGAGAAGCGACGCAACATCTGGCGGGACTTGCCCGGGGAAGCCGCGGTCGATGCCGCGCTCGTCGCGCGAGTCGCGGCCGAGCTGACGAGGCTCGGAGCGATGAGCGAGCTGGAGTCGGGCCTGCGGGTGGGTCGCCTGTTGCTTGCAGCGTTCTTCACCGACCCAACAAGCCGCACACCGCTTGATTC
>CANLGQ010000300.1 GCA_947490265.1 Pseudomonadota bacterium
AGCCAGCGCGGCCCGATCCACTGCGGGCGGGAGAACACCCGTGCCCTTCGCGAATTTCTCCCTCGCTGCCCAGCGGTTCTGGCCGAGCAGTCCGAGCTGCTGAAGTCGACGTGGCGGAAGCGCCCGGTGAGGAGGCGCCGGGCGCTCGGCGGCGGTGCGGACCGTCCCGCGGGACTCCGGCGCCTGGGCACCGCTCGGGCGAGGCGGTCCGCCGCGCGCGTCTCCAGATCGGCCACGGCTCCTTGCGGAAAGAGGGGGTGTGAGGAGGGGTCTCCGCTGCTTGGAACCCATCCCGCCTGGCCGCCCGAAGGAACCTCGTCCAAGCGGGTCGCGGATTGTGCCTCTTCGCGAGCTACTCTCTCTGTTTTCGCACGGACTCCGATCAAGTATTTCGCCAGGACCTGCACCTTTCCCTAAAACGTCGGCACCGGTGATCCGAGGAGAGAGGCGAGGCAGCCAAGTGATGCGGCGCCTCCGAAATTACCGAACATCCTTTGTTTTGGAGGCCGCCATGGGAATGACCGTCAACACCAACACCGCGTCAAACAACGCGCTGACCCAGCTCGGGAACACCACCCACAAGCTGACCAGCACGTTCGAGCGGATCTCCTCGGGTCTGCGCATCAACCGCGCCTCCGACGACGCCGCCGGCCTCGGTATGGCCGAGAAGCTCGACGCGACCGGGCGCGGTCTGCGCCAAGCCATGCGAAACTCCAACGACGGCGTGTCGGTCATCGAGGTCGCGGAAGGCGCCTCGAACGAAGTGGCGAACATCCTCAAGCGTATGCGCGAACTCGCCGTGCAATCGTCGTCCGAGACTTTGGGCAACACGGAACGAGCCTATATCCAGACGGAGTTCACCACCGCGATGTCGGAGATTAGTCGAATCGCGGAGGTAACCGAGTTCAACGGGGTCAAGCTTTCCAACTCCACCCTGTCGTCGATCAACGTGCAGGTGGGAGCGCTCAACACCACCAACGACCGCATCAACATCAAGCTCGGAAGCTTGAAGGTGTCGGCCCTGGGCCTCCTCGCGACCGTCTCGCTGTCGACCTCCACCAAGGCCCAGAGCGCGATCCTCACCTTTACCAACGCGCTGGACAAGGTGAACAACTACCGCGCCACCTTCGGTGCCACCCAGAACCGGATCGAGTCCGCCATGCGGAACCTGGAGACCACGAACAACAACACCGTGGCCGCCGAAAGCCGGATCCGGGACGCCGACTTCGCCTACGAAACGGCGAACATGGCGAAGTACCAGATCGTCCAGCAGGCCGGCGTCGCCGTGCTCGGCCAGGCGAACCAGATGAATCAGGCCGCCCTGCGTTTGATCCAGTAAGTGACGCGCGGCTCGCCGGCACCCGCCGGCGGGCCGCCCTCTTTTCCTTTCCCGAGGTGAGCCATGCCGTCCGTAGACGGGATCGTATCCGGCCTGAACACCACGTCGCTCATCGACGCGATTGTCACAGCGCAGCGGGTCACGGTCAATGTCATGGAAGCCCACCAGGAGGAGTTCGAGCTCCAGCGAGAGGCGGTCGCCGGGGTGAAGAACCGGCTCGTCGAGCTCACCGACGCGATCGGGCAGATGGGCACCGCCGAAGAGTTCGTCGCCTACTCCGTCGCGGGCAACTCCGCCCAGTACACGCTCACCGCGGGAGCAGGGGCCACGCCCGGGAGCTACTCGATCCAGGTGGAACGCTTGGCCACCGCACAGAGCACCTCGTCCCAGGGTTTTAACGACCCCAACGCGTCCGTGCTAGGTACGGGCACGGTCACCCTCACGACGGCCCAGGGCGTCCAGACCGACGTGACCGTAGACGCCAGCAACAACTCGCTGACCGGCTTGGCAGCCGAGTTGAACGAGATCGACGGCATCTCGGCCTATGTGCTCGACACTGGGGCCGCGATCGACCGATACCGCCTCATCGTCCAGGGCGAGGGGACGGGGGCGCAGAACGCGTTCACGCTCGATACCAGCGCGCTGGCGGGCGGCACGGCGCTGACCCTGAACAACGACATCGCGGCGGTCGACGCCCAGTTGAAAATCGGAGGTGTCACCGTACTTTCGGGCTCGAACACACTCACGGATGTGGTCCCCGGGCTCACGATCGAGCTCCACGCTGCCGGCGCCTCCGCCGACACCGCGACCGTCGCGCTGGACACGGACGAGACCCGCGCCAAGCTAGAGGCGGTGATCGAGGCCTACAACTCCGCGCTCGGCTACTACGCCCAGATGTCGGTGTACAACACCACCGAGGACATCCGCGGCCCGCTTTTCGGGGAGTCCACCACCCGGCGCGCGATCGAAGATCTCGGCGGAATGATCGCCAACGCCTACCCCGTCCCCGGCACGGACCTCAGGTCGCTGGCGGAGTTGGGCGTGTCCACGGGCCGCGATGGCACCCTGACCCTCGACACCGCGGCCTTCAACAAGGCGTTCGAGGCGGATCCCGACTCGGTGACCGCGCTCCTCACCGACAAAACCGGCCCGCTCGCCCAGATCTCTACGCGGATCGAGGAGCTCTACGTTGACGCCGAGACCGGCTCGCTGATCGCTCGCGACGAGAGCCTCCAATCCATGATCGAGGACCTCGACGAGCAGATCGCCACCGCCGAGCTTCGCATCGAAGATCAGGCCCAACGGCTCCGCGACCAATTCAACGCAATGGAAATGCTGCTCGGCCAGATCCAGAGCACCCAATCGTACCTCGCCAGCTTCTTCGCGACGCCTGCCCCCGAGTGAGGTGAACCATGTACGGAATCAACACGTATCGCTCCCGTCGGGTCGACACCGCCTCGCCCGCCCAGGTCGTGCTGCTCCTCCTCTTGGAAGCGGCCCGGCAGATGGAGCTCGCCGCCCAATGCATCGACGGGGAGAAAGGCGACGCGCCTTCTCACCTGCACGCCGCCCGCAACATCCTGACCGAGCTCCAGGCGGCACTCGATCCGACCGGTCCGGCAGCTGAACTGGTGGGCCGGCTCGGGCCCCTCTACACCTGGGCCCAGGCCGAGCTGGCCGCCGGGGGCTGGCGACGCGACGCGCCGCGGATCCGAGCAGTCGGGCGGGCGATCGCCCCGCTGATCGAAGCGTGGTCGATCGTGCGAAGCACAGGACTGGCATGATCCCCAAACGATTGAAAGCAGCCGCGGCAGCCCTCGACGAGGGTACCGCCGAGCCGAAGGCGCTCAGCGCCCTGATCGCCGAGGCCCACACCGCGGGCCCCCAGGCGTCGCCGAAGGTCCTGGCCGAGATCGCCCAGGCGCTGACGAACCTCGAGAGCGCGGTGGATCGCCAACTCCAGCGGATCAAGGCCCAGCTCACCGCCGCCGGGGCCAACCGAACCGCGGTCGGCGCCTACGGCGTGCTGCGCAGCGACCACACCGGGCAGCACCTCCGCCGACGCGTCTCAGGGATTCTCCTCAACTCCGCGCGCCGGCGGCCGATGGGGCGGACCGGAGGTCCCGATGTGGGTTGCGTGGATCCTGGCGACGGCGGCGCTCGGCGCCAC
>CANLGQ010000301.1 GCA_947490265.1 Pseudomonadota bacterium
CGGGCGGAGGTCGAGCGCCAGGGTCTGCGGTGGGATGCGTACCGGGAGCAGATCTCCGACCAGTTGGGGACCCAGCGCTTTCAGGGTCGGGTGATCGCCCCCCGGGTCACGGTGACCGAGGACGAGATCCTGGTGGCCTACAACCAAACCGTCGGCCCGCGGAAAGCCCTGGAAGTCGAGGCCAAGGCACTCGGCATTCCGGTCCCCGCGGACGCTTCCCCCGACCAGCTCGGCGAGATGGCGCTCCAGGCGACTCAGTTGGTGGCTGCGCTCAACGAGGACCGCCTGACCTGGGAGGTCGCCATCGCCGAGCACGACGGCGCGAAGATTGCGGCGATCTTCGGCGAAAAAGTATGGCGTAAGGGGGAGATGCTCGGACCGCTCGACGCGGTAGCCTTCGACCCGGCGACGCCGGTTGGCGAGGCGCGGGGTCCGCTCAAGGTCAACAACCTATTCGTCATTCTGGAGGTAAGTCGTCGCGAAGTCGGGGAGGCCTCGGCGCCCGCGGAGACGCTCGAGGTCGCTCGGCCCAAACTGCAGAACGAGATCTTCGCCAAGAAGCTCGAGCAAGCGGAGGACGAGTGGTACCAGATCGCCCGGCGCCAAGCCACGGTGGTGATCGCGCTCGAAAACCCCGAATCCTGATCACCCCGGGCGATCCACGAGGGATCGGCCCGGAGGTGGCAGCGCGGGCGATCGGACTCGGGGCCGGGGAGGGTTGCGACCTGCGCCTGGTCGGCGCCGCCGGCGCGCTGACCCACTGGCCGTTGCCGGCTGTGGAGGTGATCGATCCAGGCGATGCAGTGGAGCCGGTCGAGATCGCGGCCGTCCGCTGGGCGGTGGGGGAGTGCCTCGCGGGTCGCGCGGACGCGCTCGTGACCGGGCCGATCCACAAGGCGCGCGTGGCCGCCCGCGGCTTCCCCCATCCGGGGCATACGGAGTTCCTGGCCGCGCTCTGCGGGGTCACCGATCCGGTGATGGCGTTCACCGGTGGATCGGTCCGGGTGGCCCTCGTTACGGTGCATTTGCCGCTTCGGAGCGTACCCGACGCGGTGACGACGGCCCGGGTTCTTCACACGATCCGCCTTGCCCATCGCGCCTGCGTGTTGCAGCTCGGCCTTCGGCGAGCGCAGATCGCGGTGTGTGGCCTCAACCCGCACGCCGGCGACGGCGGCCTCCTCGGGGTCGAGGATCGCGACGAGATCGCGCCCGCGGTCCTTGCAGCGCGGGAGGAGGGGATCGACGCGATCGGACCGGTGAGTGCAGAGACCGCGTTCCTCCTGGCTCGGCGCGGGGAGGTAGACCTCGTGGTGGCCATGTACCACGACCAGGGCCTGGCCCCGCTAAAGGCGGTGGACTTCGGCCGTTCGGTACAGTGGACCTTGGGTTTGCCGATTGTTCGGGTCAGTGTCGATCATGGGACGGGCGACGATCTGGTCGGGACGGGCCGAGCCGATCCGGCGAGCATGGTGGCCGCGATCCGGTTCGCGGCCGAGCTGGTTCGCACATAGAGGGGTGCGATGGCGGGCGGGCTCATCGCGGGCTTGGCGGGTCTCGGGGCGTCGGCCTTGGGGGGGGTGGTGCGCGTAGCGACCGGGCCGGTGGTGGCCGATGGGGTCACGCCGGTCGAGGTTCGTCTGTGGACCGACGATCCGCGGGAGCGACCGAAGATCGCACCGGCGAGTGGCGATCTGGGGCGCGTGACCGTGGGGCCAGACGGGGTGGTCGTCGCCCTGTGGACGCCGATCGCTGCGAGCGCCCCAGGCGTCATCACGTGGTTCGTCACGTCTGGGAAGGCGGTCGTTTCGCTCGAAGTACCGGTGATTCCACCGGTCGGTCCGTCGCTGGCGATCGCCGTCGATCCCCCGCTGGTGCGGCCCGGCGAGGTCGCAAGCCTGAAAATAACGGGCGTTCCTACCGATTTCCCGGTGCTGGTGCGCGCTTCGGGCGGGACCCTCGGAACCCCGGTGAAGGAGACGGATGGCTGGCGGGTGCGGTGGACCGCGCCGCGGGTCAGTGAGCCTGGAGTGGTCGCATTAGTAGCCGCAGACGCGGCCTATCCAGACGTCGCCCGTGCCGCGGCGGTCGTGCGCATCGCCACGCGGCAGTCGGTCAAGGCCGAGGTGCCGGTGGGCTCGAAGAGCGTGCTCGTGACCGGGGTGAACCGGCTCGGCCCGCAAGTGCCGGTCGGCGGCGCGGTTGCGTTCGACGTGGAAGTGGACCCGGCGACCGCGACGGGGACGCTTGAGGTGACCCGGGCCGATGGCACCGTGGAGTCCCGCGGCGTGATCCTGGCATCGCCCAAGCCGGCGCTGGCGTGGCTTCCCGGGCCGCTCAGCTATGCTGGGCAGGACGTGGCGGTGCTCCGGCTCGCGGCGGTCGGATCGGACGGAGCGACGTCGGTGTCGACCGCTCCTCGGGTGGTCGCCTCGGTCGGCACCGTGCGCGACATTCGCGCGGAGGGGCCGCTCTGGCGCGTGGAGATCGGCCTGCCGCCGACCGCGGAGGAGTTGACGATCACCGCCGATCTCGAGGGGATCCAGGCGAGAGTGGACCTCCGGTCGACCCCGCTCCCGGCGGCCAGTCTGCCCGCTGGCGGACTGCCGGCAGCGGGTGGTTTCGTCGAGCTCTCGGCGGCGGCACCCTCGGTTCTCGAGGTGCAGGAGGGGAAGGGGGTCCCGCGGACCAGCCGGGGACAGTCGGTCGTCCGCCTGTCGGCCTCCAGCGGCGCCGATCGGGCATCGGCCGTGGTCCACCCCGTCCTCTCCGCCTCCGCCCTCGCCGCCCGACGGATCGCGGTGTGGTCCGACACCCCGGTCCTCGCCGCCGACGGTCGATCGGTGGCCCTGGTCACCGTCGCCGTGCTCGACGCCGGGGCCGCTCCCCTCCCGAACCGCGCGGTGGCCATTCGCCTCGTTGGTGGCGACGGTGCCATCGCCTCGGAGGTGAAGACCGACGCCCACGGTCTCGGGCACCTCCTCTACACGGCAGGGACGACCCCTGGACCGGTGGGGATCCGCCTCGAGATCGACGGCGTCTGGTCCGAGATCCCGCTCTTCCAGGCGGCGGGCGCCTCGGGGCCCGATCTCGGGCTGCCCCTCGACGCGACGTCGGCCGCATGGCGGGCCGCGACCCCGTGGGTCCTGGCCTGGCGGGAGGGGCGGGCTCCCCCTCCGCACCCCACGGTCGGGTTGCCGGTCGCGGCCTCGGCCTCGTCGGCGCGATCACGGCGACCCAGCTCCGGAACGGGGGGACTCGCGGTCAGCGGGGTCGTGACCAGTTCTCACGGGCGGCTCACCCAGGCGGCGACCGCGCCGGGTCTCGTCCCGAGCGTGGTGGCTCCGACCCCGGCGTTGGGGTTCCCAGGGCTCGATCTCGGGCTCGAGCGCCCTTTCGCGGTGGGTTTCGGTGCCGTGGGCCCGATGATCCGTGCCCACGTGCGCGCCGAAC
>CANLGQ010000302.1 GCA_947490265.1 Pseudomonadota bacterium
GAGGCGGAGATGCAGGCGGAATTTCAGCTCCGGGTCTCGGTCCTCGGCGAGGGCAAGCCCTCGCTCGTAGGCGGCTCGCGCCGCGGGCACGTCTCCGCGCAGTCGGGCCGTGTCGCCCTCGGCGACCTGCAGGGTGGCGTCGACCAACACCTGGCCGGCACGGCGGGCTGCGTTGCGGCCCCCTTCCAGGACTTTGGCGGCCTCGTCGGCCCGCTCGTTCCGCAGCGCGCGCTCGATGCGGAGCGCTGCCAGGCGCACCCGGTCGGCGTCGTCCAGCTCGGTGGCTGCGGCTTCCTCGAGGATCTCCTCCGCCCATGGCTCTTGACGGGTCACCGCGATGGCGGCCAGCAAGAGGAGCGCCGGCCCCAGGAGCTCGGGCGGACCCTCGTGCCGGATGCGCCGAATGAGTGCCTCGGCCTCGTCGTGGTGCCCGAGTCCGTTTTCCAGCCGAGCGAGCTCGAGGACCGACGGCCAAGGGACCGTGGCGTGGGTGAACGATCGGCATCGGGCCAGAAGATCGGTCAGTGCCTCGCGGGCGGCGGAGCGCTTCCCGCGGGCGACGCGGCTCCGGGCCAGGGCGACCGAAACGGCGACCACCACCCGCACCTCTTCGGGGGTGCGGGCGTCCTTGACCTGATTTTCGAGAAAGTGCTCGAGCTCGCGCTCCCAGTCCGCAGGATCGAAGAAGACCTGTCCGAGCGACCGGAGGAGGTCCGGCTCGACGCACGGTGCACCCGGGTAGGGGAGGGGCAGTTGGGTGGCGCGAAAAGCCGCTAGCCACGCCTGGCGGGCCGAGGTGCGCTCCCGGCCGGCGAGCGCATCGCCGAGCCACTGCCAGGCGAGAACGTTGCGGGGGTCTCGATCCGTCGCGGTGCGCAGCAGCGCCGCGGCCTCGTCGGGCCGGCCGGCGCGGAGCACGCGCTCGGCCGCCGAGGCGAGCTGGTAGGAGTCATCGGGATCGGCCTCGAACCGGATGGGCGCGGCCTCGTCGGCCGTCGCGACCCGTCCCTCCAGGATCGCGATCTCCCCGGCCAGCCAACCGTTGAACGTCGCATGCTGGGGATGCAGGCGCTCTCCGTCCCAGAGGCCGAAGGCGTGGCCGCCGGCGCCGTCGAGAGCCCAGCCAGAGATCTGGCCGGTGAGCGGCGCGTCGGCGAACAGGATCACCTGCGGTACGGCCTCGCTGGCCGGCGTCATCTCGCTCGTGGAGCGGATCCGCAGCGTGTCCCGGAAGAGCTGCGTGCCATTGTGCCTGAGCAGGAAGTCGCGCAGGTCGAGCGGAAGGCGCCGCTGCAGGTGTCCCTCGAGCGCCGCGAGGGCCTCGGACGGCGCGCCCGGGGCGAGTTGGTGGACGTCGCGGCGGTACTTCGCGACGACCCGGTCCAGGGGCGCTGCGGAAAGCTGGGCTTCCATGGGGTTTCCCGGGGAGGGAGGGGAGGATGGAGGGCGGGAGCGGGGAGCGGAGGCGGGTAGCGTATCACGGAATGGCGTTCAGAGACCGGCGTCGAGGCTGACGCGATCGGCGTTGTAGGCCCCGGTGATGGTGATCCCGGTGAGGGGAACCTCCCCCTCGAAGGCAAGGTCGAGGCCCTCGCTGACCGGCAGCAGGGTGCCGGTGGCCGGGAAGTCGAAGGTGAACAGGCCGAAAATGTCGGCTCCCGCGGTGCCGGTGACGACGCCGGCGGCGTTCTCGAGCTCGAACACGAAGGAGAGGGGGAGGTCGAGGCCCAGGATCGACACGAGGCAGTCGGCGTTGCCGACGATGTCGGTGCCGTAGGGTTCGCACATCGTCAGCCCGGTGCCCGAGCAGGTGAACACGAGGCCGTTGTAGTTGCCGTCGGCGGTGAAGAGGCCGGAGTAGGTGCCGGCGAACGTGGATTGGCGAAGGACGCCGCCCACCACGTAGACCAGCCGATCGCCGTTCGGAAGCGCGATCTCGGCGGTGATGTCGTGGATGCCGACGTCGAGGGTGGTGTCGTCGAAGCCCTCGCCGGCTCCGGACCAACCGGGGTCGAAGGACGACGTCCAGGCGATGGCGGAGCCGTCGAGGGGCGAGCCATCGGCCGCCACGAGCTCGGCGGCGAACGCCGCGGGTTCCTCGAGCGGGAGGAACGCGCCGCTCTCCGGCCACAGGATGCGCAGCTCAGCGTTGTCGAAGACCTCGGTCGGGGCTGTGGTGCCCCCTGTGGCGGGCGGATCCTCGTAGGGCGTGCCGGTCCACCCCGTGGAGGCGCTGCCAGCGCCGACCGGCTCTTCGTCGAGGTTGACCGTGGCGGATCCGCAACCGAGGCATCCAAGCAGCAACATGGGTCGGGTCACGATCCCTCCGCTCGACCCGATGCATTAGCCGGGCTGTGGGTTTCTGGCTATCTGCGCGCCGTGGACGTCATCGCGGTCGCGCAGCTAAGTCGAACCTACGGCGCGTTTCTGGCGCTCCGCGAGGTCACCTTCGCGCTGGGCCGCGGCGGGATTGTCGGGCTGCTCGGGCCGAACGGGGCGGGAAAGACCACCCTGTTGAAGGTGCTGACCGGGTTCCTGGCCCCCACCGGCGGAAGCGCGCGGATCTGTGGTTTCGACGTGCTGGAGCACCCCCTCGAGGTCTCCCGGCGGATCGGGTACCTCCCGGAGAACAGTCCGGTCGACGAAGCGGTGACCGTTGGAGAGTATCTGCGCTTTATTGCTGATGTTCGGCGGATGGGCCCCGCTGCGCGCACCCGGGCCATCGCGCGCGTGGCGACGGCGACCGGCCTCGAAGATCGCCTTTCGCAGCGGATCGGAACGCTCTCCCGCGGATATCGGCAGCGGGTCGGGCTGGCGCAGGCGGTCCTTCACGAGCCCGAGCTGTTGATCCTCGACGAGCCGACAACGGGCCTCGATCCGAACCAGATCGCCGAGATCCGGTCGTTGATCCGTTCTCTCGCCCGCACGACCACCGTGCTGCTCTCGAGCCACGGGTTGTCCGAGGTGCAGCTCTTGTGCGACCGGGTGTTGATCCTGAACCAGGGCGCACTGGTCGCGGACGGGCCTACCGCCGAACTCGCGGCCCGCGGGGCCGGCACCCTCGTGACCCTGGGCCTCGCCGCGGGCAAAATCCGCGCATCGAGTGCCGAAATCCGCGCCTCGCTGGCCGGGGTCCCCGGGGTCGTGCACGTCGCCGATGCCCAGCCGGGCGACGCCGCCCAACGGTTCGCGGTGACCACCGACCGCGACAGCCGGGTCGCGCTGTTCGACTGGGCCGTGGCACATGGGCACCGCCTCGTGGAGCTCACGCCTGAGCGCCAAGACCTCGCCGACGTCTTCCGCCGGCTGACGACCGACTAGACCGACCGAGCCCGGCGCCGGACGAGCGCCAGGGCCCCGAGGAGGGCCAGGCCCGGGGACGCCGGCCCGGTGCTGTCGCACGCCCCGCGCGGCGATCCCCCGCCGCGGA
>CANLGQ010000303.1 GCA_947490265.1 Pseudomonadota bacterium
ACCTTCTGGGCTCGGATGAGCGCGACGCCCCCTCCGGGGACGATGCCCATCTCCGCGGCGGCCCGCGTGGCGTTGAGCGCGTCTTCCACGCGCGCCTTCTTCTCCTTCATTTCGACTTCGGTGGCGGCGCCGACGCGGATGACCGCGACGCCCCCCACGAGCTTCGCCAACCGCTCCTGGAGCTTCTCGCGATCGTAGTCCGAGGTCGTTTCGTCGATCTGGGCGCGGATCTGCTTGACCCGTCCCATCAACTCGGCCTTTGGCCCCGACCCACCGATGATCGTGGTGTTTTCCTTTCCGACCACCACTCGCTCGGCGCTTCCGAGGTCCTCGAGGCCGATGCCCTCAAGCTTGATCCCCAGGTCTTCCATCACCGGCTTGGCGCCGGTCAGGGTCGCGATGTCGCCAAGCATCGCCTTGCGGCGGTCGCCGAAGCCCGGCGCCTTGACACCCACCGCCACCATCGTCTTGCGGATGGTGTTCACGACCAGGGTGGCGAGTGCGTCGCCCTCGATGTCCTCGGCGATCACGAGCAGGGGACGCTGCTTCTCTGCGACCTTCTCGAGCAGAGGAAGGAATTCCTTCATGTTCGTGATCTTCTTCTCGTGCACCAGGATGTAGGGGTTCTCGAGCACCGCCTCCATCCGGTCGGGATCCGTTACCATATAGGGCGACAGGTAGCCGCGATCAAACTGCATTCCCTCGACGATGTCGCTCTCGGTGCTGAGGGTCTTGCCTTCCTCGACGGTGATCACGCCCTCTTTGCCGACCTTGCTCATGCACTCGGCGATGATTCGGCCGATCTCGGTGTCTCCGTTCGCCGAGATCGTGGCGACCTGGGCAATCTCGGTCTCGTTGGCGCTGGGGCGGCTGATCCGCCTGAGCTCGGCCGAAACGGCGGCGACGGCGGCATCGATGCCGAGCTTGATCTCCATCGGATCGGCGCCGGCCGCGACCAGCTTGCTACCGCTCGCGAAGATGGATTGGGCCAGGACGGTCGCGGTGGTTGTGCCGTCGCCGGCCACGTCGGAGGTCTTGCTGGCGACCTCCTTGACCATCTGGGCGCCCATGTTCTGAAAGCGGTCCTTGAGCTCGATCTCCTTGGCCACCGTCACCCCGTCTTTCGTGACGACGGGCGACCCGAACGACTTCTGGAGCACGACGTTGCGCCCCTTCGGGCCGAGCGTGATCCGGACCGTGTTGGCGAGCAGGTTGACGCCGGCGAGGAGCCCGTGCCGGGCGGACTCGCGAAACTGGATTTCCTTGGCAGCCATCTGAGTGTCTCCGTGGTTCGATTGGTCGCGTTGCGGATCAGGCTTCGATGACGGCGAGGATGTCGGACTCGCGGAGGATGATGTGCTCCACCCCGTCGAGCTTGACCTCGTCGCCGGCGTACTTTCCGAAGAGGATCTTGTCGCCGGGCTTGACGATGAGGGCCACGAGCTTGTTGTCGTCGGTCAGCCGGCCGGTGCCGATCGCGATGACTTCAGCCTGCTGCGGCTTATCCTTGGCGGTCTCCGGGATGAACAGGCCGCCTGAGCTCTTGGACTCGCCCTCCATGCGCTTGACGAGAACCCGGTCGTAAAGGGGTCGAAAGTTGGCCATGTTGCGCCTCCGAGAATGGAAGAGGGTGATAGGCACCTCACTCGCCTGCCCGACCCCGGGCGCCGAAGGGGCCTGGTTCGAAAGGGCGTGAGGGTGCGCGGCAAAGCTGGATTCCGAAGGGGCGTCTGCCACTTGGGCAGCCGGGTTCGGCCCGCCGGTAGGTAACCACGCCCAATCGCTCGTCAACCCCCGTCGCAACCGCGATCGGCCCTTCGGGCGATTCGCCTGGAGTCAACGATTTAATCGCGCGCCACTCTTCGGCGGCGCCCCACGGGCCCTTGCCGGAGACTGGCCGCGTTCCTATCCAACGCACGTGAACGGCTGGATCCGTTCGCTTGACGGCCTCGGTCCTGTGCCTAGGATTCGCGGCGGTCGGAGCGCACGGCGAAAGCTTCCTTTCTTACGAAACTGCAGGGTTATGGGGGCTCAAATGGGCAAGATCATCGGCATTGACCTCGGTACCACCAACTCCGTCGTCGCGATCATGGAGGGTGGGCAACCGACGGTCATCGTCAACGAGGAAGGCGCGCGCACGACTCCCTCCGTCGTGGCGTTCGGGAAGGAAGGGGAGCGCATGGTGGGGGTCGTGGCACGCAACCAGGCCATCACGAACCCAGAGAACACGGTCTTTTCGGCCAAGCGGCTCATCGGGCGGCGCTACGAGGAGTCCAAGAAAGACCTGGACCGCCTTCCGTACAAGGTGGTTCGGGGAGGGAGCGGCGACTGCCGGGTGAAGATCAACGACAAGGAGTACACGCCGCAGGAGATCTCGGCGATGGTGCTTCAGAAGCTGAAGGGCGCTGCCGAGGCCTATCTTGGCGAGGCGGTGACGGAGGCCGTCATCACGGTTCCGGCCTACTTCAACGACAGCCAGCGGCAGGCGACGAAGGACGCGGGCCGGATCGCCGGGCTCGACGTCAAGCGGATCATCAACGAGCCGACCGCGGCCGCCCTGGCCTATGGCTTGAACAAGAAGAAGGACGAGCTCATCGCGGTGTACGACTTCGGAGGCGGTACGTTCGACGTATCGATCCTCGAGGTCGGCGACGACGTGATCGAGGTCAAGTCGACGAACGGCGACACTCACCTCGGTGGCGATGACATCGATGATCTGCTGGTCACGTGGCTCCTCGGCGAGTTCAAGAAGGACACCGGGATGGACGTGTCGAGGCAGACGATCGTCCTACAACGGCTGAAGGACGCCGCCGAGAAAGCCAAGATCCAACTCTCGAGCGCGCAGACCGCCGAGATCAACCTGCCCTTCCTCACCGCAGATCAGAACGGCCCGAAGCATCTGACTCGCAGCCTCTCCCGGGCCGACTTCGAGAAGATGATCTTGCCGATCGTGGAGCGCACCCTCGAGCCGGCTCGGCTCGCGATGAAGGACGCGGGCATCGCAGCCGGCCAGATCAACGAGGTGCTCCTCGTGGGCGGCTCCACGCGCATTCCCCTCGTGCAGAAGCGAGTCAAGGAGCTGTTCGGGAAGGATCCCAACCGATCGGTCAACCCGGACGAGGTCGTCGCGGTGGGGGCCGCCGTTCAAGCGGGCGTGCTCGCCGGCGACGTCACCTCGATGCTGCTCCTCGACGTGACCCCGCTGTCGCTCGGGATCGAGACGCTAGGTGGCGTGATGCACGCCCTGATCAAGCGGAACACGACCATCCCGCACAGCGCGAAGGAGACCTTCTCCACCGCTGCCGACAACCAGACTGCGGTCGATGTCTACGTGTTCCAGGGCGAGCGACCGATGGCCCGGGACAATCGGATGCTCGGGAACTTTCGTCTCGACGGCCTTCCCACGGCGCCCCGAGGCATGCC
>CANLGQ010000304.1 GCA_947490265.1 Pseudomonadota bacterium
GCCGGGGCCACGAGGCAGTCTCCGCCCGATGCGCGGATCCGCGCGGCGGTGGACTCAAGCTTTTCTGCCTTTCGGCCGGTGAGCGCCACCCGTGCGCCGTGCCGGGCGAGGGCGACCGCGATCCCGGCTCCGATCCCGGAACCTCCCCCGGTGACCCAGGCAACCTGGTCGGCGAACAACCGCTCGTGAAACACGCTCATCTCGAACCTCCGCCCGCGCGAGGGTAGCATCGGCGCCTCGGGAGGGGGAGCCTCGTGAGGTGGCCGCGACAGTACGAGTTGGTTGCGGTGATCGGCCGGGGCGCCGCGAGTACGGTGTACCGGGCTCGCTCGACCCCCGGCGGCCCGGACGTGGCGCTCAAGGTGCTCGACGAGACCGCTACGCATCCCGAGTTGTTGGCCCGACTACGAGATGAGGCGCGGATCTTGCGGTCCATCGAGAGCATTCCTGCCTTTGTACGTGCGGAGCCGCCGTTGCGTGTCGCGGGCCGCTGGGCGGTGCCGCTGGAATGGGTTCCGGGGAACAATGCCTTTTCGCTCCTTCGGCACGGTGCCTTCCCTCCCAAGGCGGCCGCGACGGTGGTGAGCGAGGTCGCGAGCGCCTTGTCCTCCGCCTGGGACCATCCTGGGCCCGAGGGGCCGGTTCGCCTGATCCATCGAGACCTCAAGCCTGGGAACCTCCAAATCACCCCCGGCGGTGCCGTTCGGATCCTCGACCTT
The DNA here is from genome assembly GCA_947490265.1 of Pseudomonadota bacterium. GTDB lineage: Bacteria > Myxococcota_A > UBA796 > UBA796 > CANLGQ01. The sequence continues at coordinate 720 of CANLGQ010000304.1, forward strand.
GGCATCGCAAAGGCCTCGTTGCCCGAGCGCGAGGCGCTCACGGGTGGGATCCTCCCGGGTTCGCTCGGCTACATGGCGCCCGAACGGTTGCGCGGCGAGCACCTGCCGGCGGGCGACGTCTTCGCGCTCGGTGTCGTCCTTCGGGTCCTTGCTACCGGGTTGGCGCCGACCCGGGCGCGGGGCTTCGCTGGCTCGCCCTCTGGGGAGGGAGCGATCTTCGCCTTGGCCGGGGCGATGCAGGAGCCCGACCCGTCGGGCCGACCGACCATGTCGGAGGTCGCGATCACCGCCGCCCGACTGGCTTCTGAGGCACCGGGACCGGGCCTGACCGAGTGGGCGGTCGAACGGGTTCAGCCGGTCGAGGCTACCGATCCGCGGTGCGGCGAGGTGTGGCTCGAGGACTCGGTGCTTTCCTGGTTCATCCCTCGTCTTCGGCGCGGATCTGGTCGGCGCTGATGGCGCCCCCGGTGTCGGATCCGGTTCCGTGGGCCTGGAACGCGCGCGTTTCCGGATCCCAGAATCGCATCTCGCTCCGCTCCAGATCGAAGATCCAGGCGTGGAGCTGAATCGCTTCGTTCGCCAGTGCCCGCTGGACGGCGGGGTACTCGAGGGCGTTGGCGAGTTGCTGCAGCACGTTCTCCTCCACCAGCCGATCGTGCCAGTCCTCCGAGTCGGCGGCGCCCGCGGCCTCGAGTTCTCGCCAGGAGTCCTGCGCGTAGGTCAGCCATTCGGGAATCGCCGGATCGTCATGGTGGTGGTGATGGTGGAAGAGCTCCCGGGTCGCAGCCATCGCCCCACACCGGTAGTGGCCGAGGACGATGAGGTGCCGAACGCCGAGGTGCTCCAGCGCATACGCGATCGCGGCGCCGACGCTTTGGTTGCCGCTCGACGCCGGGGGCACCAGATTGCCGACGTTTCGAACCACGAAGAGTGTCCCTGGTGCGGCGGACATGATCAGTTCGGGGATCACGCGGGAGTCGGAGCAGGCGATCACCAGGGCATCTGGCGTCTGACCGGCCGCCAGCGTGGCGAGCGCCCATTTTTCACCCTCCAGGGAGAATGCCCGATAACCTGCTATGAATCTATCGATTCCCTTCATGGGCTGATAGCCTGCATGGCGATCGCCGCAAAGTTGGCCGCGTCGAGGCTCGCACCCCCGACCAAGGCGCCGTCGACGTCGGGCTGGGACAGGATCTCGGCCGCGTTCGACGGTTTGACACTTCCGCCGTACTGAATCCGAACCTGGCCCGCCAGCGTCGGCCCGATCCGGGCCGCCAACCAAGAACGGATGAACGCGTGCACCTGCTGAGCTTGTTCCGGCGTCGCCGTCTCGCCGGTTCCAATCGCCCAAACCGGTTCATAAGCGAGTGTCAAGCTGGCGATTTGGTCGCTTTCGAGGCGGTCGAGGCCGGCGGAGAGCTGGTCGCCGACGACCTGTTCGACGCGGCCGGCTCGTCGCTCCCCGAGGGTCTCGCCGACGCAGTAGATCGGCACCAAGCCCGCTGCAAAAGCGGCGAACAGCCGCTGGTTGCACCGCTGGCTCGTTTCCCCATAGTGCTGCCGGCGCTCGCTGTGCCCCACCAGCGCGAATTCACAGCCAGCGGCCCGGCAGAGCGTTGCCGAGTTGGCCCCGGTCCACGCACCGATCGGCGCGGCCTCGATCTCCTGAGGTCCCACCCCGATCGACGACCCTCGCAGGGCGTCGACGACGGCCGTGATGGACAGGGCGGTCGGAAAGATCGCGATCGTCACGTCGCGGAGGTCGGCAGTTCGCACCCGGATATCGGAAGCCAAGCGCGCCGATTCGGCCGGGCCGAGGTGCAGCTTCCAGTTGGCCGCCAGAAACGGCGTCCGTCGGGTCACCGGCTCCTCAGTGCGGCGACGCCCACCAGGTCGCCCTTCTCGATGAACTCGAGCGAGGCGCCGCCCCCGGTCGAAACGTGGCTCACCTCTCGCTCGACGCCGAACTTGACCGCTGCTGCTGCCGAGTCGCCGCCGCCGACGACCGTCAAGGCGTGCTTCATCCGGGCGAGCGTCAGCGCCACGCCCCGGGTGCCCGCCGCGGCGCTATCCCACTCGAACACGCCCATCGGGCCGTTCCAAAGGACGGTGTTGCAGCGCTCGAGCACCGGGATCCAGGCGGCGAGGGTGGCGGGGCCGAGATCGATGCCCATCGCCCCCTCGGGGATGTGGGCCGCGATGCGGGTCGGCGCGTCGGCCGCGAACGCGTCGGCGACGACGTGGTCGATCGGCAAGTGCACCCGAACGCCACGGGCAGCACATCGCGCCAGCAGCCTTTCGGCCAGTTCGAGCTTGTCCTTCTCGACCCTGGAGGTGCCCGTAGGGACCCCCTGGGCGGCCAGAAACGTGTACGCCATCGCCCCGCCGATGAACAGGTGGTCGACCCGCTTGGAGAGGGCCTCGATCACCCCGATCTTGTCCGACACCTTGGCGCCACCGAGGATCGCGGCGAACGGCTTCATCTCCAGACCGCCGTCGGCGCTGACCAACGGCCCCAGGGCCGCGAGCTCTTTCTCGACGAGGAGGCCGGCCGCGGCCGGGAGGTATTGAGGAACGCCGGTGATCGAGGCGTGGGGCCGGTGCATCGCCCCGAAAGCGTCGTTCACGAACAGATCGCCGAGCGCCGCGAGCTGGCGTGCGAAGCCGTTGTCACCCGCCTCTTCTCGAGGATCGTAGCGGAGA
>CANLGQ010000305.1 GCA_947490265.1 Pseudomonadota bacterium
GGGGGGAGGAGGGAGGACCAGCACGGATCCTCCAGTATGCTACCGCGGAAGTTCGGCCAAGTCCAAGGCCGGGCGGGCGGGCCGGCGGCGCGGTTGGGGCGTTCGAGCGGCCGGTGTCTCGAGGCGTCACCGTCGGTCGTGGAATACCCTAGGTCTGTCCGACCACAACAATGGGGTTGACGGTCGGCGGGTACCGGGCCTACGATGAGTCAGGAACGCAGCGTCCAAGCGGGGTGGCGATGTACCGGGTGGGGTCGGCGCTCTCTCTCGCAGCACTACTCGGGGGCTTCGGACTGGCTGGCGTGGGCGTTGCGCTGTCGCAGAGCCCCGAAGGCGAGGCGACCGAAGCGCTGCGCGCCCCCCTGCGCAACAGCCCGCCCTATGCGTTCGAGTCCCTTCCCCTGCTGAAGGACACGCTGCTCTACGTGGAGGAGAACTACGTCGAGCCCGGTCGGATCGACTGGGAGGCGATGTACGTCGGCGCGCTCGATCGCGTGGAGCACCTCGTTCCATCCGTTCTTTTTGAGCGCCAGGAGCACACTATCAGCCTGTCGGCCGGTGCCTTCCACACCGTGGTGGAGGTCCAGCGGGTCGAGTCTCGGGCGGCGCTTCACGAGGAGCTGCGGCGTGCCGCCGCGCTATTGCACCAACACGTTCCGCGGGCCGACCTCGTGCCGCTGCCGGGAGCGCCCGATCTCTTCGCGCCGCTCGAGTACGCGATGGTGAACGGGGCGCTCTCGACGCTCGATCCGCACAGTCTCCTGCTTCCGCCTGAGAACAGCCGGGAGATGGACGTGGAGAATCAAGGCGAGTTCGGCGGGCTCGGGATCTCGATCGAAGAGAACGATGGCGACCTGTTGATCCAGTTCCCGAATCCTGGGTCGCCCGCCGAGCGCGCCGGAGTGAGGAAGCACGACCGGGTGGTGCGGATCGACGGCGAGCTGATGGTCAACCTCGGGCTCGACGCAGCGGTCGAGCGCCTTCGCGGGCCGGTGGACGAGCCCGTGGTGTTGCAGGTCGAACGGGAAGGATCGGAGGAGTTGATCGAGCTCACCGTCGTCCGAAAGATCATCGCGTACCACGAGGTGCAGGGCAAGCTCCTCGACGGGGCGGTCGGCTACATTTCGATCGAGAGCTTCCACGGCCTCGTAGAGTCCGGCCTGAAAGACCGGCTGGCGCAGCTCCGCCGCGAAGCGGGCGGGAACCTCAAGGGCCTGATCCTCGACCTCCGGGGCAATCCCGGAGGGCTGCTCAGCCAGGCGGTGGCGGTCTCCGACTTGTTCCTGTCCGAGGGCGACATCGTCTCCACCACCGACGGCCGGGGCCGCTCGAAGGACGCCATGGAGGCGAAGACCGAGCCGACCGACGCCAACGTGCCGCTGGTCGTCTTGATCAGCGGAAGCTCGGCCTCCGCCAGCGAGATCGTCGCCGGTGCGCTCCGGAACAACGACCGGGCCGTGATCATCGGCGAGCGTTCCTTCGGAAAGGGATCCGTCCAGAACCTCTACGATCTCGACGACGGGAGCAAGCTCAAGCTCACGACCCAGCACTACCTGACGCCCGGCGAGCGGAGCATTCAGGGGGTGGGGATCCCGGCGGACATCGCGCTGCGACCGTTCACCATCGGCCCGGGGACCGCGGAGCTCGGCGACGAGGTCGTCGTCGCGCACGCCAGCGAGCACCTGCGCCGCGAGGCGGACCTCGACCGCGCGCTGGTGATGGACTCCCGCCCGGATGCCTCGGCGTGGTCCTTCCCGTTTCTGGCCCCGGTTCCGTCGGAGGAGGAGCCCACCCCCGAGCTCCAGACCGACGACTTCGAGATCCAGTTTGCGCGCGACGTGCTCCTCGCCGCCAACAGCAGCCGGCGCGCCGAGATCCTGGCCCGGGTCGGGCCGACGGTGGAGCGCTACCGCATCCGGCAAGAATCAGCGATCGACGCAGCTTTGCGAGGGTTGGGGATCGACTGGAGCGCCGGCGTTGCCGCGCCGCGCGGCGGGGACTTTCCGCTGGCGATCCAGCTCGATCTCGGCCCGGACGGGGCGATCGTCGCCGGTCAGCAGGAGCTCGTCCGGGTGCGGGCGACGAACCTCACCGACCAGGCGCTGTACCGGGTGGTTCTCGTCGCGGCCGATCAGGAGCCGCTCGGCGGCGCCGAGTTCTGGTTCGGCAAGATCGAGCCGGGCGAGACGCGGGAGTGGGCCACGAAGGTAGAGCTGCTACCCGGATACCCCACCGAGCGGACCGCGCTGGCGTTGACGATGTACGACGACGGGGAGGGGCCGGTCGGCGATCTGCACGTCCGGCTGCCGGTGCAGGGTGCGCCCCTCGCACAGCTCGCGTGGAACGCCCATTGGTCGGATGCCGGCGGCAACGGGGATGGGGTGGCCGAGGCCGGCGAGCGCGTCGACCTGGTCATCGACGTGGAGAACGTGGGAACGGGCCCGGTTTCCCTTCCGTTTTTCCGGTTGCGGAGCGAAAACCGAACGGCGCTCGACCTGATCGGCGGAGAGGCGTCCCCCGGGCCGATGGTGGTCCGCGGGACGGGCGAGGCCTGCCCGGTGGTCCAGGCGGGGGAGGAGAACGGTGCGGTGGTGGGCGATGCCACCGCCGCCCCGATGCGGGTACTTCGCCATAAGTTACCGGTGTACAACGACAATTGCGTTCGGCTGCTCGACCCCGGTGCGCGCGCGACCGTCCACCTCGGGATGGACCTGCGCGAGCCGCCGTCCTTCGCCGATGGGTGGCACCTCGAGCTGCTGACCGGAGATCGCGGCGGTTACGACTGGGCCTCCTATGTGCGCGCCGAGGTCAGCGAGGCGTTCGTGCAGTCCGAGGCGCTCGTGCTGCCGATTGGCGTCCCGTGGACGGATCCGGGCGAGCGTCGGCCGCCGCGGATCCAGGTGACGCGCGCCCCCGATCCCGCCGGCGTCGCGACCCGGGTGACGCTGTCCGGCGCGGTGACCGACGACGTGGGGGTTGTGCAGGTGGTGGTGTTCGCGGGGGAGGACAAGGTCTTCTACGCCGGGGCCGGGCCCCGTGAGCTTCGGTCGATCCCCTTCACGGCGGAGATCGAACTGAAGCCGGGTGTGAACACCCTCTCGGTCGTGGCGAAGGACACCGACGGCGCGATGACCACCCGATCGGTCGTCACCTACCTCGTCACCCCGGAGCTGACTGCGGTTGCGGGGAACCTCCTCTCGGAGCCCCAGTAGGCGCACTCGTGCCCTCCGGTCGCACCAACTCGATGGCGCCCGGCCGGCGCCTCAGCGGGTCGGTCGTGGCGGAGCGCGCGGAGATCCATCGGCTCCCGCAATGTGGGCATTGGCCGATAATATGGAGCCATCAGGGGGTCGAGATCGCCGGCATGGGGGCGGCAGCACGTCCGGAACGGCTCCCCGCTATCGCTCGACCCGGCCCAC
>CANLGQ010000306.1 GCA_947490265.1 Pseudomonadota bacterium
ACCGAGCCCTATCCCGGTTTTCCCACCGACATGCAGGCCCAGATGATGGCGGTGGCGTGCGGCGCCGAGGGCGAGTCGACCCTGGTCGAGACGATCTTCGAGAATCGGTTCATGCACGCCGCCGAGCTGCGCAGGATGGGCGCCCGGATCGCCGAGCGGGGTAACACCGCGACCGTTACGGGCGGTCCCCTCTCCGGCGCGTCGGTCATGGCCTCGGACCTGAGGGCGTCGGCCGCGCTGATCGTCGCCGCGCTGGCAGCGAGCGGCATCACCGAGGTCCTGAGGGTGTATCACCTCGACCGCGGCTATGAGGACATGGTGGGGAAGCTCCGCTCGCTCGGCGCTCGGATCGCGCGGGTGGGGGACGGGGTCTCGGACCCCGCCGAATACGTGAAGGCGTTCGACGCCCCGTTGCGAGAGGCTTCGGCCTGACTTGGCCCGCTATCCACGGGAGGTCGTGGATGCGGTGCGCGATCGCACCGACATCGCGGAGGTGGTGCAGCGGCACGTCAAGCTCACCCGTCGTGGGCGGAACCACGTCGGCCTGTGCCCGTTCCACCAAGAAAAATCGCCATCGTTCAACGTTATTCAGGACAAGGGCATCTTTCACTGCTTCGGCTGCCAGGAGGGCGGAGACGTCTTCAAGTTTCTGCAGCTGATCGCAGGACTCTCGTTCGGTGAGGCCGTGCGCGAACTCGCGGGGGCAGCCGGAGTGGAGATCGAAGAGCGCGAGCTGACCGAGGCGGAACGCACCGCGCTGCGCGCCCGGGCCACGCTGTTCGATGTGCTCGAGGCTGCCACCGTCTTCTTCGAGAACGCCCTGTGGACGCGGGCGGAGGGCGCCGCGGCCCGCGCCTACGTCGCCCGGCGGGGGATCGGGGAGGAGACCGCCCGCAAGGCGCGGCTCGGCTTCGCCCCACCGGGGTGGAGCAACCTGCACGATCACCTGATTCGCCGCTTCAACGCTCAGCTCCTGCTCGACGCCGGACTCGTCCGAGCGGGCGACCGAAGCCACTACGACGCGTTCCGCGACCGGCTCGTCTTCCCGATCCGCGACGAGCGCAGCCGCACGTTGGGGTTCGGAGGTCGCATCCTTCAGGGCGAAGGCCCAAAGTACATCAACACCCCCGAGACGCAGTTCTATCAGAAGTCCACCGTGCTCTACGGCCTCGACCAGGCCCGGGCGGCGATCGGCCAGCGCGACCGGGTGATCGTCGTGGAGGGGTACATGGACGTCCTGAGCCTTCATCAGGCGGGCTTCCACGAGGCGGTGGCGGCTTGCGGGACCGCCCTCACCCAGGGGCACCTCGAGCGGCTCCGGAGGCACACCCGGAACGTGGTGCTCGTGCTCGACGGCGATGAAGCCGGTCTTCGCGCCGCCGAACGGGCGCTGCCGATCTTTCTGGCGGGCGGGATCCTGCCCTGGCGCCTGGAACTCCCCGATGCCAAGGACCCCGACGAGCTCATCCGCGAGCACGGCGCGTCCGCCATGGAGTCCGCGCTCAGTCACAAGGTGCCGCTCCTCGAGTGGACGCTCGACCGCAAGCTCTCCGCCGCCGGCCCCGGTGCCCAGGCTCGCGAGAAGGTGCTCGATGAAATCGCCCCGTGGCTCGTCTCGGTCGGCGAGCGGAGCGCGGTCGAACTGGTGGCGCGCCGGATGGCCACCACACCGGAAGCGCTCGAGAAGCGCCTCGCCGAGGTGCGGACACGTCCCGATCCGGAACGCACGAAAAACGAGCCACCGCCGCGAACATCGGGCTGGCGCGCGCATCGCGACGTTGTGCACCTGCTCTGGCTCTTGGTTCACCGATACGCCCAGGTCGCCGACCTCCTCCCACGCGCCCCACCGGAATTGTTCGCTGAGCACGGCCCGGCGGTCCCGGCCATCGCGCGGCTGTCGATGGGCGAACCGGTCGCCGCGGTCCATGAGGCGATCGTTGACCCCGAGGTGGGTCGCACGCTCGCCGCCGTTGTCGCGCGCCCAAAACTGTACGAGCCCGATCAGGCAGCGCTGGCGATGGCCCAACTCATCGCCAAATTCTATCGTCCCTTTCGCTTAGCGCGACTCAGTGACCTCTCGCGGACCATCGACGAGGCGGGCCGGCAGGGGGACGCCGAAGCTTTGCGCAGTGCAGCCACCCGGCGCAGCGCGCTGACCGCCGAGGATCGCGCCCTGGACGCCGCACTGGCGTCCGGCGACGCGCGCGCCGCGGCGCGTGCTTTGGGCGACCTCCAGAGGAGCACGTTCGGAGCGGAACACTGATCGAGGGGACTTGCATCTGGCCGCGATTCGCGGTTCGAGCGCGCGCCGCGCGGTGGCGCGCGTGCGGGGCCGTGGTTACCGACAAACGGTGACGAACGCCGCCCCATTGCGGGTTCGCGTTCGACGGAGGCCAGGACCATCCCATGACCATGCAGAAGGACGCCTCGGAACCAGAGGTCCAGCAACTCATCAGCATGGGAAAGCAGCGGGGGTATGTGACCTACGAGGAGATGAACAACTTCCTCCCCACCCACCTGATCACGAGCGATCGCCTCGACGACGTCATGATCATGTTCTCGGACATGGACATCGAGATCGTGACCGAGGCGCGAAAGCGCGCCGAGGCTGAGCGCCGCGGGGCCCCGAAGCCCGACGAGAAGGCGCCCGAGGCGGTGCGGAGCAACGACCCGGTGCGCGTCTACCTGCGCAACATGGGTCAGGTCAGCCTGCTGTCGCGCGAGGGCGAGATCGAGATCGCCAAGCGGATCGAGGAAGGCGAACTCACCGTGAAGCGCATTGCGCTCACCTCGGCGATGGGCGTCTGCTTCGTCGACGAGATGATCCTCGAGGATGAGGAGCGCATCCAAAAGGCGGTCAAGAGCGGCAAGCGCCCCCGCCCGCACAAGACTCGCGCTGGCAAGACGCTCGCCCAGGTGAAAGAACAGGCCAACCAGTGGCTCGAGCGCTGCGCGACCCTCCGAGAGGACCGCGAGAAGGCCAAGGCGCGCAAGCGAAAAGACGAGATCGAGGTAGCGCTCGGCGACATCGAAGAGGAGATCTACGCGCTGATGGACACGCTCGATCTGTCCAAGCGGCAGATCGCGATCGTGTCCGAGAGCATCCAGGGCGCGTGGTACCAGGTGGGTCGCGCCGAAAAGGAGATCGAGATCGTCGCGCGCGATGCGCGCTTGCCCGTTCGCGATCTGCGACCGTCGATCCGCAAGGTACGGCGCAACTTCGACATGGCTGGGGTCGATGTCATCGAGCGCACCGGGATCGACGAGGAGCGCTGGCGGGAGTTCGACAGTCGCGTTCGCCGTGAACTTCGGAAGGTGCGCAAGATCGAGAAGGCCACCGGGATGGGGCGCGACGAGCTTCAGCACGCCGCCCAGGAGCTCCGCCGCGGTGAGGCCATGG
>CANLGQ010000307.1 GCA_947490265.1 Pseudomonadota bacterium
CGCCCGCTGGCAGCCGCGGGCCCTCGACGAGGTGGACGGCACGCTGTTCGGCCGGTTCGACAGCGTGACCCCGGCGCTGGCGGCCGCCGTGGAGGCGGTGAACGACGGCGTCACGAGCGCTGCCCTGCACCTCGGGGCGGTGGTCGACCGCGGACCGGGCACCGCGCCCGCGGGGCTGGTGGTGCAGGAGGCGCTGGGCGCGGTCCGGCGCGCCGGGCTGGGCCGGGTGGTCGCCCCCTCGGGCACCCTGGCCCTGGCGGAGGTGAAGGAGGCCATCGCCGCCGACGGGCGGCTGACCGTGCGCTCGGCCCCGCGCGGGATCGGCGTGCTCGAGGTCCGACGCACCGACCCGCCGGTTCGCCGCGGCGGCACGCCGGGTCGTCTGGCCGGGACCTATCGACTCGATCGGCGACTCGCGGCCGGCGGTCACGGCGAGGTCTGGGAGGGATGCGACGCGGCGGGCCGAGCGGTCGCCGTGAAGCTGCTCCTTCCGGAGCTCACCGACGATGCCGACGCGGTGCAGCGGTTCTGGGCCGAGGCCCGCTTGCTGTCGCGCTTCACCTCGGCGGCCATCGTGCGGACCTGGGACTATGGGCAGGCCGAGGACGGACGCCTGTTCCTGGTGATGGAGCGCCTGGTCGGGAGCCCGCTCGACGAGGCCGGGGTGCTCCCGCCTGAGCGGGTGCGATCGCTCGGCGCGACGCTGCTCGACGCGCTGGTCGAGGCCCACGGCGCGGGGGTGTTGCACCGCGACATCAAGCCGGCCAACATCTTCGTCAGCGCCGACGGATCCGTGCGCCTGCTCGACTTCGGCATCGCCCAACGGATCGGGGACAAGAGCCCCTTCGAACAAGGGAATATCCTTGGAACGCCGCGGTATATCGCCCCCGAGCAGCTGCAGGACCACCTCCTCGACGGCCGCACCGATCTCTATGCGCTCGGCATCGTGCTGTACGAGGCGCTGACCGGCGTGTTGCCGTGGGACGCGAGTGGTCAGGTGTTCCGGCGGCTCACCGCCCCGGTGAGTCCGTTGCCCGACTCGGTTCCCGCCGACCTGGCCGGGGCGATCGTCCGGGCGCTCGAGGTCGACCCCAGCGACCGCTGGCCCACCGCCGAGGCGTTTCGGGCGGCGATCGGATAGCACGGCACGGGGGGGTGGAATGCCGCGGATCCTGGTGGTCGACGACGACCGCAGCCTGCTCGACGTGGTGGCCCTCGCGTTGGAGGACGCGGGTCACACCGCGTTGACCGCCGTCAACGGGCTCGAAGGCCACCGCCGGGCCCTCCAAGACGCCCCGGATCTCCTGGTCAGCGACGTGAACATGCCGGGGCTCGACGGCTTCTCGCTGTGCCGCCGCCTCCGCGACGGGGGCGCCACGCTGCCGATCGTGCTCCTGACCGCCCGCGACTCGGAGATCGACGAGGCGCTCGGCCTGGAGCTCGGCGCCGACGACTACGTGACCAAGCCGTTCAGCACCCGGGTCCTGCTCGCCCGGATCGCCGCGCTGCTCCGCCGGCAGGCCGCCCGGTCGCAGCCCGAGCCCGCTCGCCCGTCGCTCGCGGCGGGGGGCCTGGAGCTCGACCCCGACCGGCTGGAAGCGCGCTACCGCGGCGTTCAGTTCGAGACCACGATGACGGAATTCCGCTTGCTCGAGGCCCTCGCCCGCCGGCCTGGGGTGGTGTTCACCCGGGAGCAGCTCCTCGAGCGGGCCCGCGCCGACGACTCGGTGGTCGCCGAACGCCTGATCGACACCTATGTTCGGCGTTTGCGCAGAAAAATCGAGGCGATCGACCCGACCTTCGACCGGATCGACACCGTCATCGGGGCCGGCTATCGCTGGAAGGACGGCGGATCGCCATGATCCCCGCGTGGACTCGGTCGCTCCGCTTCCGCGCGCTGGTCGCGGTCGCGGCGGTGGTCGTCGTTCCGCTGTTGTGGGTGTGGAGCGCGCGGCTCGCCGACTGGCCCACGCTGTGGGCGGTCGAGATCCGCCTCCGCGATGCCCGCGCCGATCTGCTGAGCGGTGCCGAGCCCGCTTCCGTCGCTGCCAATCGCGGCCTGCGGGTGCGGGTGATCGATCCCGACGGGGCGGTCGTCACCGACGTCGACCACCTGGATCTCCGCTCCTGGTGGGGCGGACTGTCCGACCCGCTCTATGGCCCGGAGGGTCCGCCCGATCCCCGCGTCGGCGACAGCGATCTCGGCGATCTCGCGACCCGGCGGGAGGTGGTGGACGCGCGCAACCTGGGCGAAGGGGAGCACTGCGAGCTCACCCGGCGCGGGCTGCTGATGTGTGCCGCAGCGGCTCGCCTGCCCGACGGCCGCCTGGTACACCTCGAAGACGCGTCGCCGCGGCTCCAGAAGTCCCTGTACGACGACCGCTTCCAGCTCACCCTGCTGCTCGTGTTCTCCGGTTTGTTCGGCGCCGCCGTTGCGCTGTGGGTCGGCCGCGGGCTGGTCCGACCCATCCAGGTCCTCCGGCGGCAGGTGACCGAGCGCATCGCCCACGGATCGCTCGAGCCGGTCGACCTGCCCCGTCCCGACGAGCTCGGCGATCTCGCGGCCTCGTTCAACCTGCTCCTCGGGACCATCCGCGCGCGAAATGCGGCGAACGAGTCGTTCGCGGCCGACGTCGCGCATGAGATCAAGAACCCCACCGCCGCGGTTCGGGCTGCTGCGGAGGCGTTGGCCCAGCCCAACGCGGAGCCGGAGCGCCTGGCCCGGCTCGCCCGGGTGCTCGAGGACTCGGGGCGCCGGATCGACCTGGTCATTTCGCGCTTTCTCGAGCTGGCGCGGGCCGAGGCGGGCCTCGTCGGCGAGGCGCGCCAGCCGCTCGACCTCCAGGCGCTCGCCCTGGGTCTCGTGTCCACCTTCGAAGCGGATCCCCGGCACGAAGGGACGGCCTTTTCCTGCGGCGGCCAATCGGCTCCTGTGGAGGGCTCCCCGGAGCGACTGGAGACCGCGGTGCGAAACTTGCTCGCAAACGCGGCTTCCTTCTCCGGTGGCCTCGTGCGGGTCACCACCGGGGTGGAGGGCGACCGGGCGTTCCTCGAGGTCGCCGACCGAGGCCCAGGCGTGGCCCCAGAGGATCTTCCGAGGGTCTTCGAGCGCTACTTCTCGCGGCGGGCCGGAGGCACCGGACTCGGCCTCGCGCTCACCCGAGCGATCATCGAGGCCCACGGCGGCGGGGTGACCGCTGAGTCGACGCCCGGGAGCGGTTCGATCTTCCGGATCCGGCTGCCCCGCGTCCACGCCGCCGGTTAATGGGCGGGGAGAGGTCTCCATGCTGCTGTCCGTCCTGTTCGCCTGCGCCACCGCCGCGCCCCCGCCCGCCGCTCCGGCGCCTCCCCCGCCCCAGGCGGCGGCGCCACCGGCCGCGCCCGAGTGGGCTGCGTTC
>CANLGQ010000308.1 GCA_947490265.1 Pseudomonadota bacterium
CCATGCCGCCCATGCCGCCCATGCCGCCCATGCCGCCGCCGCCGCCGCCGCCCGGGGCAGAGGCCGCCTTCTTCGGGATCTCGGCGACCATGGCCTCGGTGGTCAGCAGCAAGCTCGCCACCGATGCCGCGTTCTGCAGCGCATACCGGGTGACCTTGGTGGGGTCGATGACACCCATCTTCACCAAGTCACCGTACTCGCCGGTCCTGGCGTTGAACCCAAAGGCAGCGCCCTCGCCGTTCCGCACGCGATCGATGACCACCGCAGGCTCCATACCGGCGTTCATGACGATCATTCGAAGGGGCTCCTCGATGGCGCGCCGAATGATGTCGACCCCGAACTTCTGTTCGGCGCTCACCTGAAGCGCATCGAGGGCTCTGCTCGCGCGGATCAGCGCAACGCCGCCCCCCGGGAGCACGCCCTCTTCCACGGCAGCCTGGGTCGCATGGAGCGCGTCCTCCACCCGAGCCTTCTTCTCCTTCATCTCGACCTCGGTCGCGGCGCCGACCTTGATGATCGCCACCCCGCCCGCGAGCTTCGCGAGACGCTCCTGCAGCTTCTCGCGGTCGTAGTCCGACGTGGTCTCGTCGATCTGGGCCTTGATCTGCTTGATTCGGGCCTGGATCTCCCCGGCCTCGCCAGCGCCGTCGATGATGAGCGTGTTGTCCTTGTTTACGACCACGCGCTGGGCCTTGCCGAGCTGGTCAGTCGTGACATTCTCAAGCTTCATACCAAGCTCTTCTGCGATCATCTTCCCGCCGGTGAGCACCGCGATGTCTTCGAGCATCCGCTTGCGGCGATCGCCAAAGCCGGGTGCCTTGACGGCGCAGCACACCAGCGTCTTGCGCAGGTGGTTGACGACCAAGGCGGCCAGTGCCTCCCCATCGACCTCCTCGGCGATCACGAGAATCGGCCTGCCGGCTTCCACCACCCGCTCGAGGAGCTTGATGAGGTCGCGCATCTGGGAGATCTTCTTCTCGTGGATCAGGATGTACGGGTTCTCGAGAACCACCTCCATCCGATCGGCGTTGGTCACGAAGTACGGCGAAAGGTAGCCGCGGTCGAACTGCATCCCCTCGACCACTTCCATCAGCGTCTCGAGGCCCTTGTTCTCCTCGATCGTGATCACGCCTTCCTTGCCCACTTTGTCCATTGCGTCGGCGATCTTCTTGCCGATCTCGGCATCCCCGTTCGCGCTGATGGTCCCGACCTGCGCGATTTCGTCGCTGTTCTGGATGTTCCGCGAGAGCTTGTGGAGTTCGCCAACGATGGACTCCGTGGCCTTGTCGATCCCGCGCTTCAGGTCCATCGGGCTGTGGCCTGCCGCCACCAGCTTGGAGCCCGACCGGTAGATGGCCTGCGCAAGCACCGTGGCGGTGGTCGTGCCGTCGCCAGCGACGTCCGACGTCTTGGAAGCGACCTCCTTCACCATCTGCGCGCCCATGTTCTCGAACTTGTCGTCGAGCTCGATCTCCTTCGCGACCGTCACCCCGTCCTTCGTGACGACCGGGGCGCCCCAGGACTTCTCGATGATCACGTTGCGTCCCTTGGGACCAAGCGTGACCTTGACCGTGTTCGCGAGCTTGTCCACGCCGGCGAGGATCTTGTTCTTGGCGGCCTCGTCGAAGATGATTTCCTTGGCACCCATGGCGTACTCCTGCGCGGCGCAACGGCCGCGCTATCACAGTTGAAAGCGTTGATTTTGCAGGTTTGGGTAGGCGAGCTCCGCTACGAGACGATCCCGAAGATCTCGTCTTCGCGCATCACGAGGCGATCCTCTCCCTCGACCTTGATCTCGGTTCCAGAGTACTGACCGAAGACGATTCGATCGCCGACCTTGACTACGAGCGGCTTGACCTCTCCCTTATCCGAGAGGCGACCCTGTCCCACCGCCAGCACCATCCCTTCCGAGGGCCGCTCCTTCGCCGACTCGGGAAGGAACAGCCCACCTCTCGAGCGGGTTTCCTCGTCGACGCGTTTGACGAGGATCCGATCGTACAGCGGATGGACTTTCATGGTTCTAGCTCCTCGATTACACGGGATGAGTGGTGCGCCAAGTTCAGCCCGGTGCGGCTGGCCCGCGAGTCTCCGCACGAGCGCGCCACCCGATGCTATAATCCCGCCATGAGCGAGGCCGGCGGCTCCCTTGGAACCTGCCAACCCGTTCCCCGGCGGGGCGCCGACGAAGTACGCACCCCAGGTTGCCTCGTCAAGCACCCGACCCAATTTCCGCGCAGCGCCGAGGAGGTTACGCGTGTCGCTCGTCACTGAGGCAAATTTATTCGACTTTTTCCAGGCCGAGGTAGAGCGAGCGCACTCGGCGACCGGCGTACCCGTCGGGGGGGATACGCGGCTCTACCTCTGCCAGCTCCTCGTGGAGCGGGCGCGCACCGATCGACCTGCGCCCGCTGAGACGACCCTCGCCGAGTTGCACGCGCGGGCCACGCTGGCCACCCCGGCGGAGCGGGCAACCGCCTATCGGGAGTTGGGGGATCGGTCCCTGGTTTGCCTGGGCCTCTTCCGCCGGAGCTTGGAACGAAAGACCGTAGGAGCGGCTTACTATGCGGAGATGGGCGCCGCGGCCTACCAGCGGGCCGATCAGGTGTTCAAGCACTGGTTCTCCGATGCCTTCGGCGACGTCTTCAACGAACTGGGACGGCACTTCGGCGGATGCGTTGCCTTGCTTGCAGAGATTCGCGACGAGCATCGACGGCGCGAAGAGGAACGCCTCGCGCTCACCACACCGACCCATGACACGCGACTTGTGAACCTAATACCTGCTAAAATTGCCATAGACTGAAGCAGATGCGCTTGACGGGTTGAACCGAGGCAGATAGTCCCCGGTTCCCGCGCGGAGTGCCACCCGATGGCTCGCATCACCGTTGAAGACTGCCTCGACCACGTGTCCAATCGCTTCTCGCTCGTGCTGGTAGCCGCCGAGCGAACCAAGCAACTGCTGAAGGGGGCCGACGCCCAGGTCAGCAACGAGGACGAGAACAAGGAGGTTGTGACCGCGCTCCGCGAGATCGCAGCCGGTTGTTTTCAGATCGACGACTCCGAAGTCCTTGCAGACGATCGCTGGAAGCCGATCCACCGGCAGCGCGCCGGCGCGTCGGTCGACGACGAGTTGCCGCCCGAGGCCTAGCCGCGGGCTCGGTCCTGTGAACCTTCTCACGCATCCTGGAGCTGCCCATGCTCGAAGGCAAAGAGCACATGTACGACCTGCGGGTCGTTCAAATGTACATCAAGCTCGGCAAGGTTACCCCCGAGGAATACCAGAAATACCTCGACTCGCTTGACGATAGCGCCTCGGCCTCCACCGAGACCGAGACCCGCTTCGTGCCGACGTTCGCTAGCCGCCAGGGCTGAGACCTTGGCAGGTCCTCGGCCAATTCGA
>CANLGQ010000309.1 GCA_947490265.1 Pseudomonadota bacterium
CCACACCAGGGCGCGGTGGATGGGCTGGCCGGTCACCCGATCCCACAGGAGCGAGGTCTCCCGCTGGTTCGTGATGCCGATCGCGGCGATGCGTTCCGGCCGCGCCGCGACCTGGTCGAGCGCCGCGCGCACCGCCGTCCCCACGGACGCCCAGATCTCTCCGGCGTCGTGCTCGACATGGCCGGGCTGGGGGTAGTAATTCGGGAAATCGACCGTCGCCGAGGCGACGACGCGAATGCGGGCATCCACCAACATCGCCGTGGTTCCGGTGGTCCCCTGGTCGATGGCGAGGACGAGGTCTTCCATGTGCGCTCCGTCGGCAGTCGGAGGGCAGGATCGGGCGCCAACGGGCCGGTGTCAACTGGCTTGGATAGGGGGGCGACGGAGGCGGCGTGCGCGAGCTCGAAGGGAAAGTGGCGGTGGTGACCGGGGCGGGGCGCGGAATCGGGGCCGCCATCGCGCTCGAGCTCGGTCGGGCCGGGGCACGCGTCGTCGTCAACTACCGGTCCGACGCAGCTGCCGCGGAGGCCGTCGCCTCAGCGCTGCCCGACGCGCTTTTGGTGAAGGCCGACGTCGCGACCACCGAGGGGTGCACCGCGCTGGCCGCGGCGGCGGTCGCCTGGGGCGGTCTCGATGTGCTGGTGAACAACGCCGGCATCACCCGCGACAACCTCGCGGTGCGCATGACCGACGCTCAGTTCGACGAGGTGCTCGCCGGAAACGCAGGGGGGACCTTCAGGATGTGCCGCGCCGCGCTCCAGCACATGATGCGTGCCCGCGCTGGCGCCATCGTGAACCTCGCGAGCGTGGTCGGTCTCCGAGGGAACGCTGGGCAGGCGAACTATGCGGCTTCTAAGGCTGGTATTATCGCAATGACTCGGGTGTTCGCGATCGAGATGGCGCGGCGTAACATTCGGGTCAATGCCGTCGCGCCCGGCTACGTGGCGACCGACATGACGGCGGGGTTGAGCGCCGAGCTCCTGGGAAAAGCGGAGGAGGCGATTCCGATGCGGCGGCTGGGCACGCCCGCCGAGATCGCGGCGGTGGTGCGATTTCTCGCGGGCCCTGGCGCCGGCTATCTCACCGGTCAGGTCATCGCGGTGGACGGCGGCCTGACCGCCTGAGGGGTAGAAGTGGGGATCGAGCAAGATTTCAAGCACGCTCTCGCCAGTTGGGCCTCCGGCGTCGCGGTGGTGACCACCAATTCGTCCGGCCTCCTCTATGGGTTGACCGTCTCCAGTTTCTCGGCCTTGTCACTCGATCCGCCGCTGATCCTCGTGTGTCTCGGGCACGCGAATCGGATGGCGCCGATGATCGAGGCATCGGGTGGCTTCGCGGTCAGCTTGCTCGATACGACCCAGCAGAGCGCCGCTCAGTACTTCGCTCGAACGGGGCGCTTGCCCACCGCGGACTTCGTCGAGATCGAGGGTCAATGGACGGCGGGGGGACAGCCCGTCGTGGCGGGCGCGCTCGCGTGGCTGACCTGCACGCTTCACCGCGCCATCGAGGAAGGGGACCACACCATCGTGATCGGCCGGGTCATCGAGGCGTCGGCGCGGGCGGAAGCCTCCCCGCTGCTGTACTGGCGGCGGGGGTATCGCGAGTTGGCGGACGGCTCGTGAGGGTGAGGAGCGCGACCGCTCCGACGATCATCGACGACGCGCCGAGGGTTCGCGGCCCCAGGTGCTCCCCGCCGAGCCACCACCCCAGCCCGACCGCGACCAGGGGGTTCACGTAGGCGTAGGTGGTGGCGAGGGCGGGAGACGTCACGCGGAGCAGCCAGTTGTAGGCGACCAACGCTCCGATCGAACCGGCGCCGACCAGCCACAGGAAGGAGCCCAGCTCGGATGTTCCGAGATCCTCGAGGTGGATTCGGCCGAACTGGCCGCTGATGAGCGCTGCGAGGCCGAGGCATGCCGCACCGCTTGCCATCTGGATCGAGGTCGCGACCAGCACCGACGTCGGGAGTTCGAGCCGTTGACTCAGGACCGTTCCGGCGGCCCAGGAGAGGGAGGCGGCGAGCACCGCAACGACGCCGATCGGATCGACCTCGGGTCCCCCTCCGCCGACCAGCGCCGCGACGCCCAAGGCTCCGAATCCCAGGGCCAGGATCCGGACCGGGGGAGGCCGCTCTCCGCCGGCCAGCCAGCTGAGCACAGTGACCCACACCGGCACCATCCCCACCATCACGGCGGTGACGCTCGCCGGCAGCCGCGTCTGCGACCAGATCGTGCCGCCATTCCCGCCGAGGAACAGGAACGCGCCGATGAGCGCGGCGTTTCCCAGTTGCCCGACGGTCGGCAGGGGTTCGCGCCTTGCTGCGGCCGCGAACCCGAGCAGCGGTGCAGCGAGCGCGAAGCGCAGGGCGGAGAGGGCGAACGGGGGGATCGAGGGGAGTAACCAGCTCGCGACCAGGTAGGTCGACCCCCACACCAGCCAGAGCCAGAGCAGCGCACACGCGATGCGCAGGTGAAGGGAGGTCAGCGACACCGCAAGCGGCTATCCCACCGCCGTTCGGAGGACCCCTCGTGACTGAGTCGAACCGCCCCGAGGCGCCCACCAACTTCCTCCGCGACATCGTCGCCGCCGACCTCCGGTCCGGCAAGCACGCTCGCGTCGTCACCCGCTTTCCGCCCGAGCCGAACGGTTACCTCCACATCGGGCATGCCAAGTCCATCTGCCTGAACTTCGGGCTCGCGCAGGAATTCGGTGGCGAATGCCACCTGCGCATGGATGACACGAACCCGCTCAAGGAAGCCGCGCATTACGTCGAGGGCATCCAACGCGACGTCAGGTGGCTGGGGTTCGATTGGGGAAAGCACGAATACGCCGCGTCGGCCTATTTCCCCCAGCTCTACACGTGGGCGGTCCAGCTCGTCCGCGCGGGGAAGGCGTATGTAGACGATCTCTCCGAAGACGAGATCCGGTCGTACCGCGGCTCGGTCTCCGAACCCGGCCGGGCCAGCCCGTGGCGCGATCGCGCGATCGGGGAGAACCTCGAGCTCCTGGAGCGGATGCGCGCGGGGGAGTTCCCCGACGGATCCCGCGTCCTGCGCGCCAAGGGCGATCTGTCGGCCGCCAACATGAAGATGCGCGACCCGCTCATCTACCGGATCCGCCACACCCAGCACCACGCGACCGCGGAGCCGTGGGCGATCTGGCCGATGTACGACTACGCGCACTGCCTGTCGGACTACCTCGAAGGGATCACCCACTCGGTCTGCACGCTGGAATTCGAGGTCAACCGGGAGCTCTACGACTGGTTCCTCGAGATCCTCGACCTCCCGCGACC
>CANLGQ010000310.1 GCA_947490265.1 Pseudomonadota bacterium
ACGATGGTGGTGTCGATCGCCCGGCGCTCCGCCGCCCGATACACGATGTCCTTGACCGCCAGCGGCGCACCGTCGCCATCCACCCAGATCCGCATGGTGTCCTATTCCCTTGGAGCGAAGCGCGCTGCAGCGCTCGGGTCGTCCTCGATCCACAGCTCTACGCGGTCGGCGTCCTGGCCCGCGGGCGGCGGCTCCCCGGCGGCGCGACTCGAGGCGGTGAGCGGCATCGCCGGATTGGCCGACGCGATCTCGCGGGCAAGCGCCACCGCGGGGAGGAGGGCCCGTTCCCAGGCGGACGGTAGTTCGCGCGAGTGAACGGGAGTCGGAGCGGCGTGGCCGACGATCTGGAGGGTTCGACCCGAGAGGCCTCCGAGGGAGGCGACGACCTCGGCGACGAGTTCGAGGCCGCGCGGCGACAGCGTGACCCAGCCTTCCTGGAAGAGGAGCCCGCTCGGGATCGAGACGACCACCGCGTCGTCCTGTAGCGAGAGCGTCGCACCGCGCTCGATCACCGCGGCAAACGCGGCGGCGACCTCTTGTTCACGGCTGCTCTTTCGCAGGGCTACCGCCGCGTCGTCGGCGGCGGACGCCAGGGCCTGGGCCAACTCGGGGGGCGGGGCGGCCGGTGCGGTGCCCCACAGCGCCTTTTCGCCGAGGAGCGCGTCGCGGGCGGCCCGGGTGGTGGCGATCTCGAGCGCGAGCGCGTCGAGTTGGGCCTGTCGTGAGGCGATTTCAGCTTCCAAGGCGGCTTTGTCCGACTCTGCGTCGAGCGACGCATGGATCGCCTCCGCGCTGCGTGCGGACAAAGCGATCCGCGTGGCGTCGCGCTGCACCAAGGCGATCTCGTAGCGTCCTTTCGAGACACAGCCCGTCAGCAGCAGGAACAACAGAGGTCGCACGACCCACCTCATAGCAACGCCCACGAAGCGCGCAGGAGCACGCTTTGCTCGAATTGCAGCGTATCGACCACCAGGGGAAGGTGGTTGAGGTTGAGGAAGTAGTTCACCGACAAGTTGCGGGTGATCCGCAGCGTCACGGTGTTGCGCCACTCCACGCTCGGCTGCGCGAGGTCGCCGAAGTCGGCGAAGAACTCGACGTCTGTGGCATAGACCGCCCACCCTGGGAGGCGTGCGCTCGCCACGATCGTCGACTCGAAGCCCTGCTGATCGAACGAGTCGACCGCGCGGTACTCGATGGCGGCGGTGGTGGCGACATCCTCGAGGAGGAACGCCCCGCCGTATCGGTTCTGGCGCAGTCCCAGGCCCGCCCGAAGGTTGAACGTCACCCACCGGTTGTTGACGACTCGGGTGTTCAGGCCAGCTCCCTCCCGGGTGATGGTCGGCTCCCAGGGATCGGCGAGGAACCAGGTCTCCCCAGCACTCACGTTCTGGGTGGTCGAGCGGTTGTCGTGGTTTCGGACGAGGGTGGTGTCCTCGGTCGCGAGCCCGCGGGTCTCTAGCGCGCTCGATTCCCCGGCGGCGCGAACATAGGGACCGATGCTCGGGCGCGCATAGAACAGGTATAACGTGGATAAGCTGACGCGATCGCGGGTCTTGATCAAGGGGAGGGGTTCGAGCCCTCGGGGACGCACCTGGCTCACGCCCTCCTCGAGCTGCAGGAGGCCGGTGACGACGTGTTTCCCGCGCGTGTAGCCGAGCTGTCCGTCGAGGAACAGCGCGCCGTCGAGCGCGGTCTGGTTGAGCAGCGCCTGCTCCTGGGACAGGCTGAACGTCCCGCCGAGAACGATGCTCGAGAGAACGCGTTGTTCCTGGCTCACCGCAGATCCGAACTCGCCGGGGAGGATCACCCCCGCGCCCTGGAAGTCGCCGGTGTCCGGGTCGGTGACGAGGCGATAGCGCACGAGGCCCCCCTCCGGGACGAAGACCGTGGCGAAGTCGCGGAGCGCCCGGTAGCTGGAGCCGGGGCGAACCACCTGGTAGAGCCCGGGCGGCAACAGCCAGGTGTTGAGGGTCTCCCCCTGCAGGGTGTCGGCGCCGAAGCCGGTGCCGTAGGGTTCGCGGGTGTCGGCGCGGAGGAGTTCGTAGCCGCCGCGATGCGGCACCCGGTGGTCATCGACCACCTCCACCCGAAGTGCACCCCAGACCACGGGAACGAGGCTGGTTTCCCCCTCGACCACCTCCACCACTTGCCCGACGCCCTGACCCGGCGACCCCGAGCTGATGATCACCGTGTAGCTGCCCGGCGCGACGAGGGTTCGCATCCCGGTTCGCAGGTCGGAGACCACGCCCTCCGGGTCGATCAGGATCACCGGGGGCTCGTTCAAGCTGCCGGTGAGCGAGGGGACGAAGATCGCCCCCTTCCCGACGGGGATCTCCAGCCGGTCGCGGGCGAGCTGCTCCTCGGCCGCCGGCTCGGTCCAAGCGAACGGGTCCTCGGCAAACGCGACGGAAAATCCAAGAAGGAGCAAAACTATTCCACCGGACATGCGGGTCTGCCCTCCTGGGCGAAGCGGGTGATGGCGGTGATGGCCTCGCGGACGCCGCGGCTCACGAACATCGACGCCATGCCCCCCGGCACGTCGTCGCCAGGGTTGCTGTGGGTGTAGTACTCGATCCAGGTCGAGCGCTCGTCGAGCGCCACCAGGAACCAGGCCCCCCGCGAGAATCCGATCGGCGAAGCTTCTCCTAGGATTTTCTGGCCCGACGCGGTGCGGATCTCGTTCGGGTCGGTGGAGGCTTGCCAGGAGAGCTCGCGGACCGAGCCCCCCGAGGCCGTCGCGAGCCGCTGATTCGCGGTCAGGACCCCGATCCACCAGCGATCGGTGATGAGGGGGACCGGCAGGTACTGCAGGACGCGGCGACCACTCCGACAGGCGCTGCCGGACACGATTTCCGAATAGGCGATCGGGGTGTACCCGGGATGGCGAGTCTCGTCGTTGAGCGCCGCCCAGAAGCGGCCGATCGACAAGGGCACGATCGCTGCGCCGATGGCGCGGTTGCCCTCCGACGCGGGCAACAGACTGGTCACGACCGAGCCGCCGGCGACCCTCCGGATGTCGGTCTCGGAGATCATCGGGGCGGCGCGCTGGATCCGCAGGTCTCGGTGGAGTCTCGCCGCCGCGAGGGCGGTCTGGATCTCGTCGGGGGTATGCGCGGCCGCCGGAACGCTCGACCCCGCCAGGGCGAAGAGGAGGAAGGCATCCAGCGTCGGCATCGGAAGGGAGAT
>CANLGQ010000311.1 GCA_947490265.1 Pseudomonadota bacterium
CCTCCTCCTCGCAGCGTTCGCCGTCCTCCTGGCATTGCTTCCGGGGGCGTGGGCCTGGGCACGCTTTGCCCGGTATACGGCCCATAAGGGAGGAACCTCGCCCGGTCTCTGGACCGCAGCGCGATCGCTGGGTGGCGAGGCGGTGCAGCTCAGCCGAGTCGTGCGCTACGCGCTGGTCGGCGCGCTCCGCGGCGACCCGGCCTCGGCCGGAGCCCTCGGTCCGCCGGTGGTCTGCGTCCACGGGTATTCGATGAACGGCTCGAACTTCCGTGCGTTGCGCGCCGCACTCGAGGCGCGCGGCAGAGCCTGTGAGGCGGTCTCGCTCGGGTGGCCCGGCCGGCGGGTGCGGTCGTATGCTCCGCGCCTCGCAGCGGTCCTGCGCGCTTCGCCCGGCCCGATCGACGTGGTCACCCACAGCATGGGAGGCATCGTGCTGCGCGTCGCCTTGCGCGACGATCCGCAGCTCGCTTCCCGGATCCGGCGCGTGATCACGCTGGGGACGCCGCATTCGGGCATGGCCGGCGCCCGAGGCTGGATGCGGTGGCTGCCCGAGCCGGCCGATCTCCATCGTCGCTCCCGGTTTCTCGCCGAGCTGCCCGGTCTCGTCGACTTGGTGCCCGACGCGGAGCTCCTGACGGTGGGCGCAGAGATCGACCTCGTGGTTTACCCGCCGGAGACCACGACGAGCCCCGGGGTTCGCCACCTGCAATTGCCGATCGGCCACCTGGGACTGGTCGTCGATCCAGCGGTCGCGCGGCAGGTGGCGAGTTGGCTGTGCGCCCCGTCGCTCGCAGACGCCTCTGTCTAGCCCCGGCGGCCCATCACCCGATCGGCCACCCGCGCAATTGCCCCGTCGCTGTCGAGCCCCCGAAGGCTCGGGCGGATCGCGTCCACCTGGGTGGCTCCCGCCGGGCCCAGCATCCGAACGACGTCGCGCGCGATCGCGCGGGGATCGAGCGCTTGCACGTGCTCCGGCACGATCGGAGCGCCCGCGAGCAGGTTGGGGAGCGAGAGGCTCTGCACGCGCACCAGGCGGCGACCGACCGCCCAGGTGAACGGGTGAACCTGGTAGAGGACCACCTGGGGAACGCCGGCGGCGCAGACCTCGAGGGCCGCGGTCCCGGAGCACACCACCGCCGCGTGGGCGCCGTTCAGGGCGGCCGTCACGCCGGGGACCCGTTCCGCGACGAGGCCGCCGAGGTCCTCGACCGGTACGGTGGGGGCGACACCGACCCGAAATCGGACCCCCGGGAGCAAACGCCGGAGCTCGGCAGCGACCCGGCAGAGCACGGGCCACAGGCGCTGGATCTCCGCCGGCCGCGAGCCGGGCAGCAGCGCCACGCACGGGGAACCAGACGGCAGCGCCACGTCGCTCACCGAAACGAGCGGATGGCCGACGAACGTAGCTGCCACGCCGTGAGGTCGGAACCACAGCGGCTCGAACGGGAAGAGGCACAGGACCTCGTCGGTCCACGTAGCGGTGCGCGCGGCACGAGCGGCGTTCCAGGCCCATACCTGGGGAGCCACCCACTGCACGGTCCGGATCCGCCGGGATCGGGCGGCAGCCCCAATCCGCGACATCAACCCGGGCGCGTCGATGCCCACGGCGCAGGCGGGGTGGGTGTCGAGCGCGGCCTCGACCACGCGGAGCACGCGTCGGATGCGGGGAAGCGCGCGCACCACCTCCACGAGCCCAAGCGCGGTGACGTCCTCGGCACGGGCAATCGCCGCGACCCCGGCGGCCCGCATGGCCGGACCAGCGATGCCGAATACTTCGATGCCCCGCTCGTTCAAGGCCACCGCGAGCCGGGCGCCGAGCTGGTCGCCGCTGGCCTCGGCCGCGCAGAGGAGGACGCGCGCTACCACGCCTCGCCGGACAGCAGGTACAACCCGGTGCACGGCCGCTCCTCGATGGCCTCGATCTGGTCCTCGCACGCGAGCGCGTCGCCCTCCGCGAAGCCCTGGACCACCTGCTCGGTGCGGAGCGCGAGGTCCGGCGCCTCGGGGGTGCCGCCGATCTCCAAGGTGATCCAATCGACCGTACACACCCCTCCGCCCGCCACGTCGGCGAGGAAGCGATAGCCCGCATACTTTGCGGTTCCACCGTCGGAATCCAGATCCTGCGACCCAGCGAGCACCCACGGGACGTAGTCGCACACGTCCTCCGCGGAGCACGCGTGGACCTCGACGTACCAGGAGTCGCCCATGGCTTCGACTGTCATGTCGAAGCCGATGTCGAGGAAGGCCGCCTCGATCGGCTGGCCTTCGCAGCCCTCGTCCGGCGCGGGCGCCGGCTCGGTGCCTGTGGAGGTGGGCTCGGTTGGGGTCACCGCAGTCTGGAAGCTGCTGACCTCCCAGTTTCGCGCCCACGCTTCGGCCGGCTCGGCGGCACAGCCGAGCAGCGCGATGACGATCATCCTGCCTCCGCGAGTTGTCGTATCCGCTCCGCGAGCCGAAGGCCGGCCAAGGCCTCCTCCGCGGTGGCCACGCGCGGGGGGCCACCCGCGAGTTCCTCGCGGAGCGCCCTCCACTGTGCGGTGAGGGCGTCGGGTTGACCCAGCGGGGTGAGGTCGAGGGTCACGCCGTCGAGCACCGCGACCCGTTCTCGGCAGTGTGCCACCCGCGAGACCTCGATCTCAGCTTCGAAACGGGGTCCTCGAAGGCCGACGGCGACCGACTCCAGCGCGCCGTCCGCTCCGCGAGCCCGGACCTCGACGCGCTCGGGCTGGAGGTCCGGGCCACCCCACTGCAGGCAGAGGTCGAGGTCGTGGACGAGAAGGTCGGCGCAGACGTCAACATCGACCGCTCGCGCGCTCGGAACGGCGTACCGTCGGAGCTGCACCCGGTGGGGCCGGGGTCGGCCGCGGAGCGCCGGGTTGAACCGCTCGAGCAGGCCGACCCGCACCCGCTCGCCGAGGAGGGCCATCGCCCGCGACGCGGTGTCGGCGAGCGGCTTCTCCACGAGCCACCAGTGGGCGTGCACGGCCTGGGTGGAAGCAACGTGCTCTGCGGCGGGCGTCGCAATCACCGCCACATCCACCGGCGTTACCGCGGTGCCGCAGGCGAATTCGGTGGCCAGGTCCAGCGCGGCCGTCGGATCCCGGTCGGCGACGAAGACGAGGACGGCCGTCGGATCGCCGCCGATGGTGCGCGCGTGGCGACGGCCCATGACGCC
>CANLGQ010000312.1 GCA_947490265.1 Pseudomonadota bacterium
CCCTCGGCCACATACTTCGCGACATTGCCGAGCAGCCGACCCGCATCGCGAGTCTGTCGAAAGTAACTTCGATAGTCGAAGTTCTGAAAGATCACGATGTCAAACGTCCAGAGATCCTTGTCGAACAGGTCCTCGTAGGGGAAGGCGATCAGCGAGAGTTCGCGCTCGTCGTAGGGATACCCGCGGCGAATGTCGTCTTCCGTCCGAAGGATGAAGAAGGAGATGAGGTCCACGGAGGGATCGCTCTTGAGAAACCGTCTGAGGAACTTCACATCCCACGATGGCGCGCCCGCCACCTGCAGCACCCGGATCTTGTCCCGCACTACCCGGACCACCAGCGGCAACTGGTTGTTCGACGGCACCGCGTCGCCGTCGAACACCGGGACACTCACCCCATAGGTGAAACGCCCGTCATCCTCCGGCGTCACCTCGAAGTCCACCGTTGCCTTGCCGCTGTCGTCGAGAACGGCCGTGCGCGTGGTCACGTTCGCACCGTCGCGCTGGAGCGTCACCGGCACAGATCGCCCCGCATAGCCGATGCCCTCGATCTGCGTGACCAGGTGGAACGGGTGCCGGATGAACGCGAATCCACCGGTATCCACAGACCGCACCGCCAAATCCGTGAGCTCGGTGGGCGCCCCCACCTGGTACACCGTCAGCGGCCCGGGCAAGGCCGGAGGAAGGGCGTCGGGCTCCTGCTTCCAGCGACGGCGAAGGAGCCCGCGATCGAGGCCGTCGGTCAACACGGCGACCCCCGCGAGCCGTTCTCCGGCGACCCGCTCGGCGAGGGCGTCGAGCGCGCCTTCCAGGTCGGTTCCCGGGAGATCGTAGGCCTCTGCCGCGCCGACGGCGAGATCGTCGCCGAAGTGGTACCAATCGAGCCGCGAGGGGTCGACACCGAGCTGACCAGCGATCGACTCCACGGCTTCCGCCCTGGGCTTCCCACGTTCGACCACGTTCATCGACCGGGAGGCATCCACGACCACTGCAACCCGACCCGCCTCACTCCGGCCCTCGTCCTCCACCCACACGGGCAAGGTCACGGCAAACACGAGCCCCGCCAACGCCACCGCCCACGCTCCCAGCTCCCCCAACGCGGCCCACCACGCGCGCCGGCCCGGCATTGCCGCCATCCATGCCAACGCGCCGATCCCCACCGCCACCCACCCGAGCCAGGGCGGAGCCGTGAGGTCGAGGTGACCTTCCGAGCCGGGACTGCCAGCGAGCCACCAACTCACTCGAGCCGCCCTTCTTTCATCAACTCCCGGACGTGGGCCATGTCCCGCTTATAATCAGCGGTCATGGCATACAGTACAACGTTGATTCCCAGCTTGACCGCCTCGCGGCGCTGCGCTTCGCCGCCGGGGACGCACGCGTATCGATCGCGCCCATCGAGTCCGCGATCGAGCGCGCCGGAGAGGTCGTTGCGCATCACGAGCACCGGCGAGAAGGTGCCGACCGTCACGCCCTCGAGCCACCGGAATCGGTCGACCCGCCCCACTGGGTGCGAGATGAGGAAGAAGGACCGAAAGACGGAGTGATCCACCGGCAGCGGAGCCGGCGGACGAGCCGAGTAGATTCGGCCGATCAGTTCGCGAATCGAGAGGTAGAAGGGACTCTCCTCTCCCCCGGTCGTGTCATCGACCAGGAGGACGCCGCCATAGGCGAGGTAACGGGCCAAGCGCTCGACCCCTGCCTCGGAGGGGGGAGCGATCGCCCCGGCGCCGGCCACAACCGAGAAGGGATGTTCGAAGAGCGCTTCGTCCTCGAGCCCATGCCGAAACACTTCCGTCCCGACCTCCACCGAGGTGGTGTCGCCGAGTTCATAGAGCAGGCGCCTCCAGGCCTGGGGCCGGGCGATCGTGCCCGGTCCGAGATCGAGCTCGGCGATGGCGAGGCGGGTGGTCGCGCCAAAGGCGAACGCGCGGGACCCGGCGAGCATCGCTACCGAAGTGAGGAAGTTCCTACGTTTCACAGCGCCTCCACCCCCACCGCTGCCCGCCTGCCGCCGCGCAACGCCGCGAACGCCTGGATCAACACGACGATGAGCGCCGCCCCGAGGGCCCACGGGCCGAGATCGTACGTGCGGCTGAGCAGCCCGGGCGCAAGTTCCTGCTCCACCGCAGCGACCGAATCATAGGCTCGAACATCGCTTTCTTCAGGAGCGACGTTGACTGCCACCCGAGCAAGAGGAGGGGCATCCGGCACGCCGACCGACCAGCCACCGGGCCGGTGAGGCACGAACAGGATCATCCCGCCCTCGATCCGCGAACGGACCAGGGAGCCATCCGGGCCATGCACCTCCGCCCCGAAGGCACCCTCGGGGAGCGCCACGGAGAGCGGCATGCCGACCTGGCCGTCGACCCGACCCGCACTCCCTCCCCCGTGAGCACCCAGGACCTCGACCATGCGGAGCATCAACGGCATGAAAACAGACTGAAGGGGAAGATCGCCCCAGGCGAGATCGAAGGAGCTCGTCCACAGGAGCACCCGGCCGGTTCCGACCCTCCGCTCGATCAGCGCAGGGAGCCCGCCCTCCCAGGAGAGGAGCGTCGTGATCTCCTCGCTCTCGACGTAGGGATCCACGGTGAGGACGGTCGCGGCGTGGACCTTGCCGAATCCGCCCCGGCCAGCCCGAGCGAAGGGCTCGAGCAACGGATGTTGCGCCGAAGGAAGTTCGAGGCGAACCCCGATGTCGGTGTCGGCGGTGAGGCCCCTCGGTCGACGGAACTCGCTCGGCAGCACGCCGGCGAGCGCAGCGTTGTAGGCGCCGGCCGTCACGTTGTCTCCCGCGCCGATCACGAGCGCGCCGCCCGCGCGGACGAACTCGACGAGCCGGGGCCCAAAGGCACGAGGATCGGAGACATTCGCGAGGAAGACCACGCGATGTCGAGTCGGGTCCAGCGCATCGAGCCCGGCCACCGTCGCGACGTCGATCGCCACGTCGCTGCGACCGCCGCCCCACGGCGCGAGCGCCCGTTCGAGAAAGTAGGTCTCCGATCGGGTCGGCGTCTCCCCCGGGTCGCCGTCGACCACGAGCACCCGCGTGGCCCCGGCCTGCGGCAAGTGAAACCATCGAGCGTCGTCGAGGGGCAGGTCGGGTTCGTCGCATCGCACCTCCCCGATCCCTCCGGTGGCGTCGGCGGGAAGCGTCGCGGCCTCCTCAGCCGG
>CANLGQ010000313.1 GCA_947490265.1 Pseudomonadota bacterium
CGCTTCGGCAGGCAGTCGCATCGCGCTGCATCCGGCAGCTCAGCTCGCGCTCATTGGCCTCAGCGCCGAGATGCAGTACATCCGGGGGCTGCTCGACCTCGTCGGGGTCGAACCGCAAGTCGTGCGGCGTGCCGAGTACAAATCCGCGCCCGAGCAAATGACGCGGTTTGAGCCATCAGAGCCCGCGCTGGAGCAGATGGAAGCGCTGCTCGACGACACGTTCGGCGAGCTCGTTGGAGCCGTGGGGAGGGGCCGCCGGGTCGAGGCCGAGGTTGTTCGCCAGTGGATCGACACGGGTCCGCATACCGCAGGTTCGGCAAGGGATCTCGGCCTGGTCGACACGCTCCTCTACCCCGATGAACTCGAAAAGGAGGCGGCGGGACTCCATGGAGGTACGGTCACCCTGAGGGACCTCAGCGAAGCGCCGCAGGCCCACTCCCCGTGGGAAGACCCATCGCAGATCGCCGTCATTTACGTTGAAGGAGCCATTGTTCCAGGCGACGGGTCTCCAGGCGGGCTGTTCTCGGGGAGGCTCGCGGGCGCGCGCGCTACGGTTCGGGCCCTCGATCGCGTCCGAGAGGACGACCAGGTCAAAGCCGTCGTACTTCGCGTCGATAGTCCCGGCGGCAGCGCGTTCGCCTCAGACGAGATCTGGCGGGCGATCGAGGTCGTTCAGCGCGAGGGCAAGCCGGTCGTCGTGTCGATGGGCGGCGTTGCCGCATCAGGAGGGTATTACGTCGCCGCGGGGGCGGACGCGATCTGGGCGCAGTCCACGACTGTTACCGGCTCGATCGGGGTCTTCGCGACGAAGCTCGCGCTTCAGGGGCTCTTTGAAAAGGTCGGAATCGGCACCACCACGCTCTCCCGCGGCCGGAACGCCACCCTCGAGAGCGGGACCGAGCCGTGGGACGACGTCCAGCGGGCAAAAATGCAGGAACTAATTGACGAAACATATCGCCAGTTCAAGGAGCGGGTGGCCGACGGACGCGGACTCGAGCCGGACGAAGTGGAAGGGATCGCCCGCGGGCGCGTGTGGTCGGGAAAGCGGGCGGTGGAGAATGGCCTCGTGGATGAACTCGGCGGCTTTCAGGACGCGATCGCCGATGCCCGCGCGCGCGCCGGGATCCCCCCAACCCGGGAGGTGGCACTGGTCGAGTTCAGTGAACGGCAGCGCTTCTTCGCCGCCCTCGCCCCGTCGTTGATCCGGGCGCTCACCCCCGGGATGCCGGATGGGGTCCGCGACCGGGCGCACGATCTGCTCGCCCCACTCGGCGCATCCCTGGTCTGGGCGAGCTACCCCGAGGAGAACACGTGGCTGATGGAACCGTGGACGACCGAGATCGGCCCAAGGTGACCGCACCCCCGCGGCCCAGGGTACTGGTTGTCGACGACGATCGCGGCGTTCGAAGTATGTTGTCTGTCAATCTGACAAAGGCAGGCATGATGGTCGAATTGTCGGCCGACCCTGCGCAGGCCCTGCTGGCGCTCCGCGCTGCCCCCTACGACCTCGTGCTCACCGACATGAAGATGCCCGGTTCGACCGGCCTCGAGTTGCTGGCACGCGTGCGCGAGTCCTGGCCGGACACCGCGGTCGTGGTGATGACCGGCTACGGATCGGTCCCCGACGCCGTCTCGGCCATGAAGGGGGGCGCGGCAGATTACCTCATCAAACCGGTCGGAAAGGACGAACTCCTCCTGGTGCTCTCACGCGCACTCGAGAACAGAGCGCTGCGAGCCCGGGTCCAGGAGCTGCAGCGGGAGATCGACGAGAAATTCGGGTTCCACAACCTGATCGGCACATCCCCGGCCATGGTGAAGCTCTACGCTGACCTCGCCGCCGTGGCGGGGACCAACGCCACCGTTCTGCTTCAGGGCGCCACCGGCACCGGCAAGGAACTCCTGGCCCATGCGATCCACAATCGGAGCCGGCGGGCGGAATCAACCTTTCTAGCGGTCAACTGCGCAGCAATCCCCGAGACCCTGCTCGAAAGCGAGCTGTTTGGTCACGAGAAGGGGGCGTTCACGGGCGCTATCCGCCAACATCGGGGGAAGTTCGAACAGGCCGACGGCGGGACCATTCTGCTCGACGAAATCGGCGAGATCAACCCATTCATGCAGGTCAAGCTCCTGCGCGTCCTCCAGAGCGGAGAGTTCCAACGCGTGGGCGGGACCACGAACGTGACCGTGGACGTGCGGGTCATCGCCGCCACGAATCGTGACCTTCGCCGCGAGGTCCGCGAGGGACGGTTCCGCCAGGACCTATTCTACCGGCTCGACGTGATCTCGCTCGCGGTGCCCCCACTCGCGAGTCGCCGGGATGACATCCCGCTCCTCGTCCAGCACTTTGCCCAGAAATATGCAAGGGGAAACTCAAAACCCGTACCGCGATTCGCCGCTCAGGTCCTTCGCCGGCTTGCCGAATACGCTTGGCCTGGAAACGTCCGTCAGTTGGAACATGTCATCGAGCGGGCGGTGATCCTCGGTCGCGAGGATATCCAGGAGATCGAGCTGCCCGACGACGCGCCAGCCGACGACGCCGGACCCCCGAGGGGCCTGCCCGGGGTCAGCCTACCGGAGGCCCTAGCGGCTGAAGAGCGGCGGCTCATCATCTCCGCCCTGAAGGAGGCCGGGGGCGTGCAAGCCCAGGCCGCCAAGAGACTAGGCTTGTCTCGATCAAACCTAAATTATCGCATTCAACGACTCGATATCCAGCTGACCGAGGTCGACTATAGCTAGCTGTCCAGCCCCGACCTGCGGAGCTTCACCCGTGGAGGCGCCCCAATTGTCCCACCGCGCTTGTCCGAGCGGAGCGGTACAGCGGGCTACCGGCCACTCGCGGAGAAGTGTTGGTAATCCTTGCTCGATTTCCAGGTTCCGCCCCAAGTCCAGCCGGCGGTGGCGAACGCTCGAACCAGGGGAGACGCGGCGATCAGCAAACCGGGAACCTCGGCGGACCGGACCAAGTACCGGTGCCCTTCCGGAGGGCGAACGCCAGCAGCTGAGACGAATGGGTTCACGAGCGGGTTGACGTCGATCGCGCGCCCGTATGCGTGTTGCGACCAGGAAGCCCCCCCCGCGACCGCCCGACAGTTGTAGGCGCTGGTGTTGTTGGCGGCCATGGAGGACTCGTCGCTGCCGGCGAACTCCTC
>CANLGQ010000314.1 GCA_947490265.1 Pseudomonadota bacterium
AAGTGTACTCGGATCGCTGGATGGAGGAGAACGGGTTTCTGGAGCCCATGGCCGGACTCGGCCACGTTCGCGGACTGCTCGAGCACAGCGGCGATCACGCGCCCATCACGGTCGGCGACACCGTGAAGATCAGCGAGGCGATCGGCCTCCTCAAGCTGCACGGCATCAGCCAGGTCCCGGTGATGCGCGACGGCCGGATCATGGGGATCCTCCATGAGAAGACGCTCCTCGAGAACGCGCTCTCCCGCGGGCCGGTGGAGAAGCGCGCCGGAGACTTGGCCGACTCGAACTACTGCACGGTGAGCGCGGAGACCGAGATCACCGTGCTCGCCGACCTGCTGCGCAAGACCCGCGTTGCGCTCGTCCTCGACGACAACGGCTCGCTCACCGGCGTGCTCACCCGCATCGATCTGATCGACCACATCGCGCGCTCCGCAGCGCCGGTGGCGCCCGGTGTCTGATCACAAACTCGACACTCTCTGCATCCACGGCGGGCAACACCACGAACCGGTCACCGGCGCGGTCATGCCTCCCGTGTTCCAGACCTCGACCTACGCGCAGGAGTGGCCCGCAAAGCACACCGGCTACGAATACGCCCGAACCCAGAACCCGACGCGGGAAGCGCTGGAGCGATGCGTCGCAACGCTGGAAGGCGGCACCGACGGGGTCGCTTTCGGAAGCGGCCTCGCAGCCACGACCTCCCTGCTGCACACCCTGCCGGCGAACGCCCGCGTCGTATGCGGGGACGACGTGTACGGCGGCACGTTCCGCCTGTTCACCAAGGTGTTCGAGAAAACGGGAATGACGTTCTCGTTCCTCGACTTCTCCACGACGCCCCTCGACCGCGCCATCCCGGAAGGGACGACGCTCGTTTGGCTCGAGACCCCGACGAACCCCCTGCTCAAGGTGTTCGACATCGCGGCGGTCTCGGCGCGTTGCAAGGCGGTCGGCGCGCTCCTCGCGGTCGATAATACCTTTGCAACTCCAATTTTCCAGAGACCGCTCGCACTCGGCGCGGATGTCGTGGTCCACAGCACGACGAAGTACCTGAACGGCCACTCCGACGTCGTCGGCGGCATCGCGCTGACCGCGAACCCAGCCGTTGCCCAGTCCCTCCGCTTCATCCAGAACGCGGCCGGGGCGGTGCCAGGGCCGTGGGACGCGTGGCTCACGCTCCGCGGGGTCAAGACGCTCGCCCTCCGGATGGCGCGCCACCAGTCGAACGCCCACCAGATCGTGGCCTGGCTCGCAGATCACGGCGAGGTCGCACGCGTGTATTACCCCCTGCTGCCCTCGGATCCCGGCTTCGCGGTCGCGAGCCGGCAGATGTCGGGATTCGGGGGAATGATCAGTTTCGACCTGGTCGGCTCGCTGCGGAGAGCGGAGAAGTTCTGCGCCTCCACTCGCCTGTTCACGTGCGCTGAGTCGCTCGGCGGCGTCGAGAGCCTCATCGAGCTTCCCGCCACGATGACCCACGCCTCGGTTCCCGCCGAGCAGCGACGGGCCCGCGGGCTGTCCGACGGGCTGATCCGGCTGTCGGTGGGCATCGAGGATCCGAGCGATCTCCTCGCCGATCTGGAACACGCCATGAGCGCCTCGCGGGCGTGAACCGCGGCGCCAACGCGCTGGTCTGGGTCCCCGACCGAGGCATCCCGGCGCTCGGCACGTCCGGTGCGTCAGTGCACGTGCGCGGCGTGGTGCGCGGGCTCGTCGCGGGTGGATACCAGGTCACCCTCGCGGTCCGCACGATCGCCGACCATCGGCCTCGCCGGCTCCTTCCGCTCCCGGCGCGGATCGTCGAGGTCAGCGGCGCGCTCCAAGACGCAGTGGATCGACCGGACTGGATGTGGGAACGCCTCGGGCTCGACGCCGGGCCTGGCCCGGAGGCCGCCGCTCACTGGGGCGTGGCCAGGGTGCTCGAAGTGAACGCCCCCGTGGTGGAGGAGCGCCTGCAAACCACCCGGATCTCCGACCTCGAGGCGGTGCGCAGCGCCATTCAGCACAGCGCCGTGGGGGCGGAACGGGTGCTCGTGGTCTCGGACTGGCTCAGGGAGTGGGCGCGTCGCCTTGGGGTGGTCCCCGAGCGGCTCCGGCACGTGCCCAACGGGGCGTCGGCTCAGTTCGCCGGGGATCGGCGCCTCACCCGCGCGCGCCTCGGATGGACCGGCCCGGTCGTGGGAGTCCTCGGGTCGGGACGACCCTGGCACGGGCTCCATCGGCTGCCGGCGATCGCCGATCACCTCGAGGGATGGACGATCGCGGTGATCGGCCCGGGTGCTCCCGTCCACCCGCGTATTCAGGGCCTGGGTCCGGTACCGGAGGAAGCGGTGGGGGAAATCCTGGCCGCGCTCGACGTCGGCCTGATCCCGACTCCGCCCGACGCCCCACCGTGGTTCGACCCGCTGAAGCTGGCCGACTTCCGCGCGGTGGGGGTGCCCGTCGTCCGGGCGGTGCAGCCGAACGAACCCCGCGCCTGGGCCGCCGCCGTGGGGCGCGCGCTCACTGAGCCGCGCCTCCCGCAGCTTCGCTCCTGGCAAGACGTGGTCGGCGAAGCGCTGGCGGACTGACCCCCACCAGCGCCGCGATCAGGGGTTCTTCCCGGCCTTCCCTTCGCCCGATTTGCCGGTCTTGCCGGCCGCTGGGAGAATCGGCACGGGGACGGGGAGCCCGGCCTTGCCCTCGCGCACCGCGCCCGGAGCCTTTCCCTCCACGGCCCCCGGCAAGCCAGGCCCCGGAACCGCTGCCGCAGGGGCCTTCGCCTTCGCCTTTCCCCCCTCCTCACCCGCCTCGAGCATGCCCAGGCCCTCGTGCTCCCCACCGGGGGCCCGACCTTCGCCGGCCGTCTTCCCTTCCCGCGTGGCACCTCCGGCCTTCCCGGCCTTGCCTGGGGCGCGCGCCGGAAGCCCGGCCGCCGAGCGCCGGCCCTCGGCGGCCCGCCGCCGGATGGACTGGGGATCCCCGCCCTTGGCGGCGATCTTCCGCTCCAAGCGCTTCATTACCTTCGGGTTGTTTCGGGCCTGCGCGGCGAGCTCGGCACCGACGAACTGCGCGAGTGCCGGGTTGTCGCCACTCGCCGCGAGATCCGAGAGTTGCTCGAGCACGCGGGCCATCGCCTCATTGGTCTCGCCCTCGTCGGCCTCCGCGGCGA
>CANLGQ010000315.1 GCA_947490265.1 Pseudomonadota bacterium
CTCTAAACCGGTTCGGCGAGCCCGCGATCAGCGCGCGGCTCGCCAACGGAGGCTCCATGCGGTGGTTCGGCGCACTCGTCGTTTGTTTGGCTTGTAACGGCAAGGATGAGGTCTCCGGCGACGGTGACACCGAAACCGACACCGACACCGACACCGACACCGACACCGACACCGACCCGCTTCCCTGCACGGCAACGGTCACCACCGTCGACCCGCAGGACGGTGCGCTGGGTGTCCCGGTGGATGCAGCGATCACCGCCGAGTTTTCGGAGGCCGTCACGGCAGCGCAGGTGAGCCTTTCGGTGAACGGCGTCCCCGGCACTGTGGCCCTTGCGGGCGATGGGCTCTCCGCGACGTTCACCCCGGATTCCGAGCTCGCGATTGAGACCGTCTACAATTACTCGGCCTCGGTGTGCAAGAGCGCGCTCGAGGGCTCTTTCACGACCGCGGGCTCCGGCGTCGATCCGGCCAACATCGAAGGTATTACCTATGGGATTCGCTGGGAGTCCCTCACGTTCACCGAACCCGATCCGGCGGTCATCGGACTCCTGAACGTCGGGATCAGCCACATCCTGGTGGCGATCCAGTCCTATGACCCACTCACCGACGAGCTCATCGCGGCGGCCGGCACGGCCACCGACGACGGCAACGGCGCGCTCGTGATCGACTGTGCCTCCGCGATCACCGACGTGTTGGCAGACTACTCTGGAAACCCGGCCTTCCAGGTCGGTCCGGAGGACTTCGTCATCGGAAACGACCCCGCTGACCCGTACGATGACTACCTCATCGAGGACCTCGTGGTCACCGGCACCTTCTCGGCGGACGCATCGCAGATCCTGAACCCGCAGATCACCGGCGCGATGGACACCCGACCGTTCGGTTTGGGTGACTGTTCCAACTTCGCGTTTTTCGGCGTTACCTGTGTTGCCTGCGCGGATGGCGAGCCGCAGTGTGCCCTGGTCGAGGCGTCCTCGCCGTTCGCTCTCGACATGACCGCCGGTGCGGACATGATCGGCACCTGCGGGCTGTAGGCTTTCAGTCGAGCCCGAGTGCAGTGCGTACCCCCGCAAAGTCCGCGGGGGCCTCGGCTTGGAACACGCACGGCTCGCCCGACGTCGGGTGGCGGAAACGCAGCTCCCGGGCGTGCAGCATGGGCCGATCGCGGGCGATTCCACAGACGGCCATCGGAGGTCGCACGCTGCGGCCATAGAGCGGATCGCCCAAGAGCGGCGCGCCCATGTGCGCGAGGTGAACCCGGACCTGGTGGGTCCTCCCCGTCTCGAGTCGGCAGGCAAGCAACGCCCAGGGTTCGGCCCGACGTGCCACGACCCAGTGGGTCACGGCGGGGCGCCCATTGGGGACCACCGC
This sequence comes from Pseudomonadota bacterium, assembly GCA_947490265.1. GTDB lineage: Bacteria > Myxococcota_A > UBA796 > UBA796 > CANLGQ01. The sequence continues at coordinate 1,369 of CANLGQ010000315.1, forward strand.
AAAGCGCACCCGGTCGGTGGGGTGGCGACCGATCGGCGCGTCCACGACGCCGCGCTCGGCCTTCGGCGCCCGGGCGATCGCTAGATATTCCCGCCGAGCTGTCTTATCCGCGAATTGGGCGGCAAGCGCCTGATGGGCGGCGTCCGTCTTCGCCACAACCATCAGCCCCGAGGTGCCCCGGTCGAGCCGGTGGACGATCCCGGGCCGAAGAACCCCGCCAATGCCAGAGAGATCCCGCACATGGTGCAGAAGCGCGTTCACCAGCGTGCCCGTGGGGTGACCCGCGCCAGGGTGAACCACCATTCCCGCGGCCTTGTCGATGACCGCGAGTGCCGCGTCTTGGTACACGATCTGGATCGGGAGTTCTTCGGGAACCAACGCGCACAGCACCGGCTCCGGGAGCCGGACGGCGAGTTCCGCCCCTTGCGGGATCGACTGCGCGGCCCGGTCGATCGGCACACCGTCCACCTGGGCCGCACCGCCGCGGATAAGTGCCGCAGCTCGGGTGCGCGAAACCTGCGCGAGATGCCCCACCAGCACGTCGGCTCGGCCGACCGCCGGCGCCACCCCGACCCGCCAGCCCTCCACCTCGGTGCTCAATCCGCGATGCGCTTCATGTATCCGGCGACCACCTGTGCCTCGTCGAGCCGGAGCAACCGCGCGAGCTCCCGCACGTACCCTCGAACGAACGTGGAACTCGGCAGCTGATCGAAGGCGTCTCCTTCGATCGCCTCCAGGTACCGCACGCTGATCCGCGTGGTGGACGAGACGTCTTGCAGGGTCTGCCCACGCGCCTCGCGCACGGCGCGCAAAAGGGCTCCCCCACAACCGTGCCGGTCGAAGAGCCGAGCCACCTCCTCGGCCGAGACGGTACGCTCTACGCGGGGACTCGGCGGACCTTTGGACGGCGACGGCAGGACCACGACCGGCGCAGCCTGGCCCTCCACCACGACCAACTGCGGTCCGGGAGAATGCAGGCGCGGCGCGGCAGCGACCCCGGGCAGCGGAACCACTCTCGCGCCACCTGGCGTGGGACCGATTTGTCGCGTGACGCGCGGAGCCGTCAGGTCCTCGTCGGCGGGCACCAGCGTGGGGGGTTCCTCGCTCGCGGACGGGGCGGGGGCGACTTGGGTGAGTTCGAGCCGAGTGGTAGCGCGAAGCAGGCGAATCGCCGATGCGACCGCCGGCGGTACGAGCGCATCCGACACCGCTGCCCAGAGCGCATCGGGCTCGTTTTTCGGCTCGGTGGCTCGGGCCCGCGGCCCGGCGACCCAGCGGAGCATGGCGTCGTAGCGCCGGCGCCGACCGGGATCGCCCAACACGGCGAGCGCCTCATCGAGTCGCGCCCGCGCGAGATCGAGCGGCGCAGTGTCCCCGCCCTGTTCGGTGAGGGCCTTCCTCCGGGTGGCCAACCGGCCCACCGCGGCGGCCCATGCGGCGCGCACCTGCCCCGCACTCACGTCGGCTTCCACTCCCAACTGCTCGTAGAATCCCTGGGTCATGCGTTGGCGCATAGCAGGTCGGAGCGTCAGTGTCACGCGCGCAGCGCTGCTCCCACCGCTCCCGCGACCGCCGACAGATCGCCGTCGTCCAGCGTTCGAACATCGAGCAGGAGATCGCCGTCGGAGACCCGCGCCAGAACCGCCGGCCGGCCCTTCCGCAGCAACGCGGCGAGGTGATCCCCGCCGCGAAGCGCCACGACCGGAC
>CANLGQ010000316.1 GCA_947490265.1 Pseudomonadota bacterium
CAAGCGCCTCGGTGGCCCCGCCGACCGCCCCAGTGATGGTGTCCCCGACTTTAGCCCCGCGAATCTCCTTGATCGCGGCGACAACGAAGCCGACCTCGCCGGCGGACAGCGACTCGCGGGTCTCGGCGTGCGGCCGGAACACTCCGAGGCGGGTGACCTCGTGCTTCGCGCCCGTCGCCATCAGCTTGATGCGATCGTGGGTGCGGATCGTACCGTCCATCACCCGCACGAGGCTCACCACTCCGACGTAGGTGTCGAACCAGGAGTCGATGATCAGCGCGCGAAGGGGATCGTCGACCTCCCCGCTCGGTGGCGGGATCCGCGCGACGATCGCCTCGAGGATGTCGTCGACTCCCACGCCGGTCTTGGCCGAGCACAAGATCGCGTTCGACGCGTCGAGCCCGATGGTGTCCGTGATCTGCCGACGAACCGCGTCGACGTCGGCCGAGGGGAGGTCGATCTTGTTGATCACGGGCACGACCTCGAGGTTGGCCTCGAGCGCGAGGTACACGTTGGCCAAGGTCTGCGCCTCGACCCCCTGGACCGCGTCTACCACGAGCAGAGCTCCTTCGCAGGCTTTCAGCGAACGGCTCACCTCATAGGTGAAGTCAACGTGACCGGGTGTATCGATCAGGTTGAGGAGGTATTCGCGACCGTCTGCAGCGCGATACTTGATGCTCGCGGTCTGGGCCTTGATCGTGATGCCGCGTTCCCGCTCGATATCCATCGAGTCGAGCATCTGGGCACGGAGCTCGCGGTCGCTGACCGCTCCGGTGCGCTGGAGGAGCCGATCGGCGAGGGTCGACTTCCCGTGGTCGATGTGCGCGATGATCGCGAAGTTGCGGATGTGGTCGGGCATTCGTCCTCGGAGGAGCAGCGGCGCCCCGTATCCCCGTTCCGGTAGCCCGGCCCGCGCCCCGGCTGCGGGTCGGAAGGTTGCAAGGGATCGGGTGCAGGGGTATGTGGCGAGCCCTCCCTGAATCGGAATCGGAGTCGACGTGGCGCACCACAAAGATGCCATCAAGCGGATCAAGCAGAGCGAGAAGGCCAACGAGCGCAATCGCACGTCGCGCAGCCGCATGCGCAACCAGATCCGCCGTGTCCGCGAAGCGGTCGCCGCCAAGGACGCCAAGACCGCCCAGGTCGAGCTCCGGGTCGCGGTGAGCGTCATCCACAAGACCGCCGGAAAAGGTGTGATTCACCGCAACCAGGCGGCGCGTCGGATCAGCCGGCTCAACCGCGCGGTCAAGGCGCTCGTCCTCCGCTAGGAGCGATCGAGCGCGGCCGATGGCTGGGAACCCGTTCCTAGCTCAGCAGTTCTAGAACGAGCGCCTCGAGCACCTTCTGGTCGCCCGCCTTGTGGCCGTTCATGTCCTGCCATGCCCGAGCGAGGCGGCCCATGGCGAATCCGGCGCCGGGAAGGTCCTTCCCCACCCGGGGTCGGATGGCCCGCTGCAGCTCCGGGCGGAGCTTGACCGCGCGCCCAATCGCCGAGTCGGACTGCCCGGCCCGCACGCATTCCGCATAGCGAAGGATCTCGCGGAATTGCCAGACGAGCAGTCCCAAGAGCTGGCGCGGGTCTGCGCCCTCCTCCAGCAGCCGGGCCAACGTCCCGAGGGCTTGGGAGCGATCGCGGCGGGTGACCGCTGCGGTGAGGTCCCAGGCCACGCTCACCGCCAGCTGACTCGTGGCTTCCGCAATCGCCGCCTCGTCGATCTCCGAGGCCGTGCCGACATAGATCGCCAGCTTGTCGACCTCGCCCGCGAGAATGCGGAGGTCGGTCCCCGCGATCTCCACGAGGAGCCGGGCCGCCTCGACATCGAGCCGCTTCCCTGCAGAGTCCGCGCGAGAGCGCACGAACTCTACCGGCGAGACGTCGGCCGAGGACAGGCTCACCACCCTTCCTCGCTCGCCCAGCGCCTTGCGGAGCCGATCGGGCCACGCCCCCTCCTTCGGCGACGCGCGCGGGAAGGAGAGCCCGGTGATCACGAGCACGGCCGAATCGGGCGGAGATGCAGAATAGGATAGGAACGCAGCCCACCATTCGGGTGGGGCGTCGTGGCAGTCGCGCACCGTCACCAGGCGCAAGGCGTCCATCATCGGCAGGGTGCGCGCCGACGCCAGGGCGGCGATCGCCTGCCCCTCGGTGGCTCGCACCGTTTGGTGGTTCAATGCCGGCATGCGGATCTGCCTAAGGGCCAGGGCCTCGACGCCGGCCACCGCCACGTCGACCAGGGGCGTGGCGTCGCCGACCAGCACGTAGACCGGGAGGAGCTGGCTCGCCGCCGACTCGAGCAGCCCGGTCACGGCCGACATGCAGGCTCCGCGTCCACGACGTCGACCGCGCGCCGCCCGAGTTCCTCGGCCGCCGACGCGACGGCAAGGGATCGCGCGGCCCACGCCGCGTCGGGATCCTCCCCAACCCACACCCGCTCGGCCAGGATTTCACCGCCACAACCAGGCCTCTCCCGGGTCCCTACCCGCGCCGAGACCCGAGTCGTCCACGCCGCAGTGCCTGCCGGCCCAGCGGCCTGTGGCACGACCTCGACGCCCAGCAACGCGATCGCCAGATCGCGACCGGCAGCGCCGCGGGCCAGCGCCAGCCGCGCCCCCGGCTCGATCGAGGCACCCGTCACGAACGGCGTTCCACCGTGTGCGGCCGGCCCCAGGCGCCAGCCGCAACCGGTAACAAGCGCCGCCGCGAGCCCCCGAGCGACAGCGCCCGTTGACAGGCGACCCGCCCACGTCGTAGCAAGACACCACATGCGTCCCGTCTTGTATCGCATCGCGCTGGTTTGGGGCATGCCTGGGCTGGCGATCGCTGCGCCGTTTCCCGCACCGGTCTCCATTCCGGTGCCGGGCCCTGCTACGGCCGAGTTGAAGGCCGCGCCAGACGAGGAGTCGCTGGAGTCCCTAGACTCCCTCGGGATCCCCGAGGTCCCCGAGGCGCCCAAGGACGAGCGGCCGTCGATGCAGGTGTACTCCGAGACCGGGTTCCGGTATCGGCACC